>JALYWB010000119.1 GCA_030852935.1 Actinomycetota bacterium
CCGCGAGCCTGCGTCGCGGCATCCGCCCCCGCTCCCCTGGTCAGGCGTTCGGCCGGTTCGTGCGCAGCACCTCGAGGCGCGCGCGGTACTCGACCTCGTCGATGTCGCCCTTCGCGAACCGCTCGGCGAGCGTCGACTCCGCGCTCGCGCCGCGCGCCCACGGCGGGCCGTACGAGCCGTCCGGACCGCCCTGCGCCCAGGCGCGGCGGCGGCCGCGCGTGACCAGGAAGATGATGAGCCCGATGACGAGGATCCAGAAGATGGGGATGAGGAAGAAGGCCCATCCGAATCCGGCGGCCCACGGGCCGTTGTGAGCGACCACCGCGGCGGTGGTGAGCGTGGTGAGCATGGTGTCTCCCGTGTTCGTGCGGCCCCGTGATGGGCCGTCGATCCCATGCTCGTGCGGCCGCGGCATCCGCGAATCCGCCCTGCGGAGGCAGTTGGACTGCTCCCCCGGGAGCAGTTCGCACGGCGGCGGCTACTGCGTCACTGCCAGCCGGGCGCGATGAGACCCGACTCGTAGGCCACGACCACGAGGTGCACACGGTCGCGTGCGGCGAGCTTCGACATGATCCGCGAGACGTGGGTCTTCGCGGTCAGCGGGCTCAGTACGAGTCGCGACGCGATCTCGTCGTTCGTGAGGCCGTGCCCGACGAGCCGCAGTACCTCGCGCTCGCGATCGGTCAGGGCGGACAAGCGCTCCTCGTCGGGCGCATCGCGCAGGCCGACGGCCATGCGCTCGAGCAGCCGCTTGGTGACTCCGGGCGAGAGCAGCGCCTCACCGCTCGCGACGACGCGCACCGCGCGAAGCAGGTCGACGGGCTCGGTGTCCTTCACGAGGAACCCGCTGGCGCCGGCGCGCACCGCCCTCGCGACGTACTCGTCGAGCTCGAACGTCGTGACGATGACCACGTGCACGCCCGCGAGCGAAGGATCCGCCGCGATCTGCTCGGTCGCCCAGAGACCGTCGCCACCCGGCATCCGGATGTCCATCAGCACCACGTCGACCGGCTCCCGCCGTACCAGCGCCATGAGTTCCTCGCCGGTCGACGCCTCACCGACGACCTCGAGGTCGTCCTCCGCCTCGAGGAGGGCGCGGAAGCCGGCACGCACGAGCACCTGGTCGTCGGCGAGCGCGACGCGGATCACGCCGTCGCTCCCCACGGAAGTCGCGCCGTCACCCTCGTGCCCCCGCGCGGCGACGGCCCCACCTCGACAGAGCCGCCCAACAGCGCAGCGCGCTCGCGCATGCCAAGGATGCCGCTGCCCGCCTCGCCCGCGGCACCCGTGCCGTCGTCATCGACGGTGAGCAGCAACTCGTCGTCCAGTCGCTCCACCGCGACCACGGCGCGAGTGGCGCCCGCGTGTCGCACGACATTGGTGAGCGCCTCCTGCGCGATGCGGTACGCGGCGAACTGCACCGCGCGGCCGGGAATCTCCTCGAGTCGGTCGATGAGCTCGACATCCAGGTCGGGCGACCGCACACCCGCGATCAGGCGGGGCAGCTCGGCGAGTTCGGCCTGCGGAGCGAGCGGGGCGTCGGTCTCGTTCCTGATGACGCCGAGCACGCTCCGCACCTCCTCGAGGGCGGCTTTCGAGGTGTCCTTGATGCTGCCGAGCGCGGTGCGAGCCCGTTCCGGGTCACGATCCATGAGGTGCAGGCCGACGCTCGCCTGCACGTTGATCTGCGAGAGCGCGTGCCCGATGACGTCGTGCAGTTCCCGTGCGATGCGCACCCGCTCACGCTCCTCGGCGGTCTGCCTGCGGCGCGCCGCCTCGGCGCGGAACTCGGCAGCACGCTCGCGCCGGATGCGGATGAACGCGCCGATCGCGAAGCACGCGGCGAGGAGCACGGTCGTCAGGGCGATCCGGAACGGATGCCACGACGGCCCGATCACGGCGCCGAGGGCGATTGCGGCCACCCACGCGACCACGACCGAGGCGACGGCCCACACCACGGCGCCGCGGACGACGGCCAGCACGATCGCGAAGGCCAGGGCGACGTACGGCGGGCCGGCGTCGGAGGTCAGCAGCAGTTCGGCCAGCGCCGCGGCCGAGACGAACGCGACCGTCGGCCCCGGGAGTCTGCGCGAGGCAAGGAGCGCCAGCGGGCCCGCCGCCGCCAGAGCGACCTGCAGGAGGCCCGCCCCCCAGCCCAGGTGCTGCCAGACAGCGATGCCGATTGCCGCGGGCACCTGGATGAGGAAGCTGACCACGACCGGAACGAACAGCACCACGGCCGAGGGCGGCCCCGGCCGACCGGAGCGCCACGGCGGACCTGACGAGCCGCCCTGCGTTGCGTTCCAACCGCGGTCGGGTGGCCCGTTCCAGCGGCGATCGGGCGGCCCGTCCCACCGTCCGTCGCGGGGTCCGTCCCAGTACCCGTCGCGACGCGCGTCCCACTGGCCGTCGCGCGCGTCCCTGCGGGGCGGGCGCGAGCTGACAGGCATTTTCCGATCGTAGCGCCGCGCGCTGCGTGCCGGATCGACCCCGGGGACGCTCATCGACTACTCCCTCGGGAGTACGGGGCGCGACATCCGAGCGTCAGAAGAGCTGCACCGGCTTCACGATGTCGGCGTAGATCAGCAGCGCGCTCATGCCGCCGAGCACCACCACGACCGCGAGGGTGAGCGGCATCAGCTTCGCGAGGTCGACTGGACCGGGGTCGGGGCGCCGGAACAGCTTGGCGAATCCGCGACGGATGGCCTCCCAGAGCGCACCGGCGATGTGCCCGCCGTCGAGCGGCAGAAGCGGGACCAAATTGAAGACGAAGAGCGCGATGTTCAGCGACCCGAGGAGTCCGATGAGTCCGGCCGCCTTCTGGACGACCTCGAGCTGATCGGTGGCGGCGACCTCGCCAGCGACGCGGCCCGCGCCGACGATGCTCATCGGTCCGTTCGGGTCGCGCTCGCCCGGTCCGAATGCCGCCTCGGCGATGTCGACCATGCGTTGGGGCAGGTTCAGGATGATCCCGGTGACTCCTGCGACGTTCTCACCGACGAAGGCCGGCACCGCCGTGATCGGCTGGCGCACGGTCTCGATGACGGTGCCGATGCCCACGAACCCGGCCTCTTCGGTGAGCGGCTCGCCCGCGGCATCCGTCACGACCGCGCCCTTGTCGTCGAGCTGGTACCGCTCGCTGAGCATCGGGGTGACCTCGAGGTCGAGGGTCTCACCGCCACGTTCCACGACGAGAGCGACCGGCTCGCCGGCGTGGTCACGGATGATGGCGGTCGACTCGGTCCAGCTCTCGATGGGCTCACCCGCGATCGACACGATGCGGTCGCCCGGTGAGATTCCCGCCGCGGCACCGGGGGCGGCCGGGTCGCCGGGCTCGCAGGTCTGGCGCTCGCTGGTGGCGGGCAGTGCGCACTCGGACACCGAGCCGATCGTCGTCGACGGCTGCGCGACGCCGAAGCCCATGAGCAGCACGCCGAAGAACACGAAGGCGAGCAGCAGGTTCATGAATGGCCCGCCGAACATGATGATGATGCGCTTCCAGACGGGCAGCAGGTAGAAGGCGCGGTGCTCGTCGCCCGCGGTGATCGACTCGGTGCTCGAGTCGCGTGCGTCCTGCACGAGGCCCCGGAAGAACCCGGTCGAGTCGGCCTTCGCCTGCTCGCCCTTTGCGGGCGGGAACATCCCGATCATCGAGATGTAGCCACCGAGCGGGATCGCCTTGACGCCGTACTCGGTCTCGCCCTTGCGTCTCGACCAGATCGTCGGACCGAAGCCGATCATGTACTGGGTCACCTTGACGCCGAACAGCTTCGCGGGCATGAGGTGCCCGATCTCGTGCAGGCCGATCGAGACGGCGAGGCCGATCACGACGATGACGACGCCGACGATGAAGGCGAGCACGGAATCCACCCGGTCAGCGTAGTGCTGCAGGCTTTGAGAGTGCTGTGCCGTGTCGTTCGCTGAGCTCGTCGAGGCGAACCATTGATTGGGATCGGGGCCGCTTCGACAGGTTCAGCGAGCAGCGACGCGACCGATGCGGGTCTCGGCCGCGCGCCGTGCGATGCGCTCGGCCTCAGCCAGCGACTCGACCGTGAGTTCAGCGCCGGATGCCTCGTGGTGCTCGACGACGTCGCGCACCGTGTCGACGATGTCGATGAAGCCGATGCGACCGGCGTGGAATGCGGCGACGGCTTCCTCGTTCGCCGCGTTGAACACGGCGGGATACTCGCCACCCGCACGCCCGACCTGCTTCGCGACCGCGACAGCGGGGAAGGCGACCTCGTCGAGCGGCTCGAAGGTCCAACTGGTGGCGGTGGTCCAGTCGAGCGGCTTTCCCGCAGCGGCGACGCGATTCGGCCAGTCGAGTCCGAGCGAGATCGGCAGGCGCATGTCGGGCGGTGAGGCCTGGGCGATGGTCGATCCGTCGATGAACTCGACCATCGAGTGCACGATCGACTGCGGATGCACCACCACGTCGATTCGGTCGTACTCGACGTCGAACAGCAGGTGCGCCTCGATCACCTCGAGCCCCTTGTTCACGAGGGTCGCCGAGTTCGTGGTGACGACGAGTCCCATGTCCCAGGTGGGGTGGGCGAGGGCCTCGGCCGGCGTCACGTTCGCAAGGCTCTCGCGGGTGCGTCCGCGGAAGGGTCCGCCCGACGCGGTGAGCACGAGCCGGCGCACCTCGTCGTCGGTGCCGGAGCGTAGGGCCTGAGCGATGGCCGAGTGCTCCGAATCGATCGGCACGATCTGCCCGGGCTGCGCCAGCCTCGTCACCAGGTCGCCGCCGACGATGAGCGACTCCTTGTTGGCGAGCGCGAGCGTGCTGCCACGGCGCAGCGTCGCAAGCGTGGGCGCCAGGCCGACGGAGCCGGTGATGCCGTTCAGCACCACATCGGCATCGACGTCCTGCACGAGCTGCACGGCCTCGTCGATGCCGACGGCGGTGTGCTCGACGTGGAACTCGGCCGCCTGCTGCTCGAGTAACGCACGATTGGACCCGACGGCGAGCCCGACAACGTCGAAACGCCGCGGGTTGGCCCGGATCACGTCGAGTGCCTGGGTGCCGATGCTGCCCGATGAACCGAGGATGATGACGCTGCGCACGGTCCCACTGTACGGGGGTGGGGCGCCGCTGTACGTGGGTTGGGCGCCACTGAACGTGGCGTGCGCGACCCTCGAATCGCCGCTTCAGCCCACGACGGCGACGGATGCCGCGTGGTTGCCGGGCACCGGCACGTCGTGGAATCGCACCTGCCGCCAGACCGACCCGAACTCGGGAACGCTGTGCACGATGCGTCCGACGGCGCGCTCCTCCCCCGGGATCGACAGCCCGAGTCGCGACGGTTCGATGAAGTCGGTGTGTCCCATCGCGCGGAGCAATGCGGCCTTCCGAGCCCAGAGCGTCGCCCGCACCAGTGCCCGCCGCGCCGGGTCGAGCTCGTCGAGCGCCTCGAGCTCGCTGACGTGGAACGCCGCCTCGTCGATGGCGCCGGCCGCGTCGATGGTCGCCGACTCGATTCCGACACCGAGCGGATGCCGCGTCGTCGCCGCCGCCACGACCGCGTCGCCGCGGACGGCGACGTCGCCGTACCACGGTGCGCCTGAGGTCGTGAGCGGGTACGCGACGGAGACGCGGCCGTGCCGGGCACCGCAGACGCCGCAGGTGTGCACGAGTTCGACGTCGTCGGCAGGCACGCCCGAGGAATTCGCGATGAGCCCCGAGAGCGCGGCGTCGGCGGTCGGCGGTCGGCGCGAGCCGGAAAGCACGAGCACGCGGGTGCCGGCGTCCTCCAGCTCGACGAGCTCGCCCTCCGCCGTCACGTCCATGTGACCCATCCTCGCGTATCGTTCCACCGACCGTGCGATCTCGGGGCGTCGGAGGATATTCCCGATTCGGCATGGGACCGGGTCTATGTTCGGATGGTGAGCGAGACCGAACACGACGTGGTGCCCGCGCCGCCCGTGCGGCAGGGCCCGCTCTATCGCATCGTGCGCAGCATCCTGCGCCCCCTCGTTCGTCTCACGTATCGCCCGACGATCACGGGCGCCGAGCACGTGCCCAAGCGAGGGCCGGTCATCCTCGCGAGCAACCACCTCTCGTTCGTCGACAGCATCGTGATCCCGCTCGCGTCGCCGCGACCGGTGCAGTTCCTCGCGAAGTCGCATTACTTCACGGGCACGGGATTCTCGGGGTGGGTCTCTCGCACCTTCTTCGGCGCGATCGGCGCGGTGAGCGTCGACCGTGGCGCCGGTGCCCAAGCGCAGGAAGCGCTCGACCAGGGTCGGCGCATCCTCGACACCGGCGCGGCGTTCGCCCTCTACCCCGAGGGCACCAGGTCGCTCGACGGCCGGTTGTACCGAGGCCGCACCGGGGTGGCATGGCTTGCGCTCGAGACCGGCGCCACCGTCGTGCCGGTCGGATTGATCGGCACCGAGGAGATCCAGCCGGTCGGCGCGAAGCTGCCCCGGATCCGCCCCGTCACCGTGCGCTTCGGTGCGCCCCTCGACCTCGGGCGCCACGGCGCCGCCTCCTCGGGTCGCGCGCGCCGCGCCGCCACCGACGAGATCATGGCCGCCATCCACGAGCTCACCGGCCAGGAACTCGCCGGTCGCTACAACGAGACCCCGCCCGCGGGGACCCTGGCGAAGCTGGCCGACCGCGTCGTGCCTCGCGAGCGGATCTGACTCCGGCCGAACCGCATTCCCAGCCAGGCCCCTCGAACGACCGGTATCGTCGGCTCGATGAACATCGCCGAGGTCGCCGCCCGCTGCGCCGCCGCCGCCCTCGTGGTGGTCGCGTTCGCGGCCTGCACCGGCGCGCCCGACGACGCGCCGCCGACTGCGGCATCCGCGACTTCGACCACGCTACCCGAGCCGCCGGCCACCGAGTTCGACCCGGGCCACATCGTGAGCGACGACGCGTTCTACGACAGCACCGCCATGAGCGAGCAGCAGATCCAGGCCTTTCTCGAATCGGTCTCGTGCCGGCCCGACGAGGGCGTGCGCTGCCTCGCCGACTACACCCAGACCACGACCACGCAGCCGGCGGTCGGCGGCAGCCACTGCGCCGAGTATCGCGGCGGCGTGCGTGAACGTGCGAGCCGGATCATCGCGAAGGTCGCCGTCGCCTGCGGCGTGAGCCCGCGTGCACTCCTCGTGCTCTTGCAGAAGGAGCAGTCGCTGCTCACCCGACCGAGCGCCTCGGGCTATGAACGTGCTACCGGCTACGGCTGCCCTGACACCGCCGATTGCGACACGAAGTACTTCGGATTCTTCAATCAGGTCTACAACGCGGCGTGGCAGTTCCGGCAGTACACCGAGGAGCCCGACCGTCAATACCAGGTCGGAACGGTGGACGTCGGCTTCCATCCGGATGCCGCGTGTGGAGTGGCACCCGTCGAGATCCGCAACCAGGCGACCGCAAACCTCTACAACTACACGCCGTACCAGCCCAACGCCGCCACGCTCGCCGACCCCGATGCGGGCGACGCCTGCGGTGCCTACGGCAACCTCAACTTCTGGCGTATCTGGCACCGCTGGTTCGGCGACCCCGAGGCCGAGCGCTACCCGGCGTTCTTCCCACCGTGCGCGAGGCTCGTCGGCGGGCACTCCTGCCCGCCTGTGCAACCGACCATCCCGTCGATTCCTCAGTCCTGACCGGGGAGTTCGCTGAGCCCGTCGAAGCGAGACGCGATTCAGCTCCCTTCGACAAGCTCAGGGAGCGCAGACGAACTCACCGAGCGGCCGCTGCGACGACCGCGGTTGCCTCATGATGCACCGGAAATGCGACGGATGCTGCAATGAAGCACTTCTCGGCCGCCTCGGCATGGATCTCGCCGGCCAGCGCGACCATCGAGGCATCGGCTACCACGACGCGGGGGTGAAGCGTCGCTTCGCTGAATGCGCCACCACCGCGGCCGTCTTCGATCATGGTGCCGGTCGCGGCATCCGTGTACTCCTTCACGATGACGCCATGCCGCGTGGCGACGTGCAGGTACGAGAGCATGTGGCACTGGCTCAGTGCCGCGAGAAGCAGCTCTTCGGGATTCCACCGCTCGCGGTCGCCGTGGAAGACCCGATCGCTCGACCCGTCGATCGCGTGATTCTTGCCCGCGGCACGCACCAGGTGCTGCCTGCCGTAGGCGCGGTACCCCGACGTCCCCTCACCGCGGTCGCCGAGCCACTCGACCTCGATCTCGTAACGGTGTTCACCGAGCATGCCGTGCCCTCCTTGATGGGTCGTCCCGGTTCGATTCTGCACCCACGCTCGCGATCCGGCCGAGCCGACCTCCGGGATAGGCTTGGGACACCATGACTGACACCCAGATTCCCGCTGAGACCGCGACCGCCCCGGTGTACTCCGTGCCCCAGGAACGTCACGTCGCGACCGCCATCCCAGGTCCGAAGTCGGAGCAGTTGCATGCGCGACGAGCGAGGGTCGTCTCCGCGGGCGTCTCCTCCGCGCTGCCCGTCTACATCGAGCGGGCGAACGGCGCGATCCTCGTCGATGTCGACGGCAACCGCTTCATCGACTTCGGCGCGGGCATCGGCGTCACCACCGTTGGGCACACTGAGCAGCGCGTCGTGCAGGCCGCCGCGAGCCAACTGCAGGATGTCATCCACACCCTCTTCACCATCACGCCCTACGAGGAGTACGTGCGCGTGGCCGAGCTGCTGGCCGAGCACACTCCGGGCAAGTTCGAGAAGAAGACCGTGCTCGTCAACTCGGGCGCAGAGGCGGTCGAGAACGGCGTGAAGATCGCCCGCAGGTTCACCGGCCGTCGCGCCGTCGCAGTGCTCGACCACGCCTACCACGGCCGCACCAACCTGACCATGGCGATGAACTACAAGGCGCACCCGTACGCCACCGGCTATGGTCCGTTCGCCGGCGATGTGTACCACGCGCCGAGCTCCTACCCCTACCGCGACGGTCTCTCTGGTCAGGATGCCGCGGCCCGAACCATCGCCTACCTCGAGAAGGTCGTCGGGGCAAGCGACCTCGCGTGTCTCGTGGTCGAGCCGATCCAGGGCGAGGGCGGCTTCATGCTTCCTGCCCAGGGCTACCTGCCCACCCTGCAGGCGTGGTGCACCGAGCACGGCGTCGTGATGATCGCCGATGAGATCCAGAGCGGCATGGCGCGCACGGGGCGCTACTTCGCGAGTGAGCACTTCGGCTGGGAGCCCGACGTCGTGCTTTCGGCGAAGGGCATCGCGGGCGGACTCCCGCTCGCGGCCGTCACCGGCCGTGCCGAGATCATGGATGCGTCGCAGCCCGGCGGCCTCGGCGGCACGTTCGGCGGCAACCCGGTCGCCTGCGCGGCAGCCATCGCCGTCTTCGAGGCGATCGAGCAGAACCATCTCCTCGCAGAGGCCGAACGCATCGGGGCCACGCTGAAGGAGGGCCTCGAGCGCCTCAAGCAGCGCTACGACATCATCGGCGATGTCCGCGGAGCGGGTGCGATGATCGCCATCGAGCTCGTGCAGCCGGGCACGGGCGATACCACGAAGGTGCCGAACGCCGAGGCGGTCTCTGCGCTGGTCGCATATGCGGCGCAGCATGGCGTGCTGTTCCTCAGCGCCGGCACGTGGGGTAACGTGCTTCGATTCCTGCCGAGCCTCGCGGTGGGCGACGCCCTCATCGCCGACGGCCTCCGCGTGCTCGACGACGGCTTCGCCTCGCTCGGGTAGCGCGGTGACCGGTACATTCTCCGTCCCCGACGCCGTCGAGCTCGCCGTGGTCGAACGCAGTGGTTTCATCGAGTCCCGGCACGCCGGTTCCGCCGTCGTGCTCTCCCCAGAGGGTGAGGTCCGCCGCGCGCTCGGCGACGTGCACACCCCGATCTTCCCGAGGTCGTGCCTGAAGCCGTTCCAGGCCGTCGCGGTGATGACGTCGGGAGTGACGCTTCGTGGTGAGGATGCGGCGATCGCCACGGCCAGCCATTCCGGCACGGCTGCGCATGTCGCCCTGGTGCGCGGGCTGCTCGATCGGGCATCGCTTCCGGTCTCCGCTCTCGGCTGCCCGGTGGCCGCGCCCAGCGACCAGGCCGCCCGCGAAGAGCTGGTCAGAAGCGACGCACCGCGTGAGCGCGTGTACATGAACTGCTCTGGCAAGCATGCGGGCATGCTCCTGGCCTGTGTCGCGAACGACTGGCCGCTCGACGGCTACCTCGACCCGGGACATCCGCTCCAGAAGCGCATCCTCGATGTCGTCGAGCGCTTCACCGGCGAGCGGCCCGCAGCGACCGCGGTCGACGGATGCGGCGCGCCAGTGCATGCGATCAGCCTCAATGCGCTGGCGCGCGGCATCCAGAAGATCACCACCGCCGCCACCTCGTCGCCCTTCGCGCTCTACCGCGAGGCTGCGGCGCTCACCGAGGCGGCACGCGCACATCCGTGGGCGGTCGGCGGCCCGGGCCAGCCCGATACGATCGCGATGGAACGACTCGGCGTCTTCGCCAAGGTCGGCGCAGAGGGTGTCATGGTGATGACGGCGCCAGACGGCACGACCGCCGCGCTCAAGGTGCTCGACGGTTCGTCCCGGGCCTCCACGATCATCGCCCTCCGGCTCCTCGCCGACGCAGGGGCCGTCGACGACTCGGCGGTCGACCGGGTGCAGACCGAGCTCGACCTCTGGGTCATGGGTGGAGAGCGACGCGTGGGCGAGGTGCGCGCCACCGTATGACCCGCGCCCGTCGCGGCATCCGCTCCGTCAGGGTCAGACGAGCTTCGCGAGCCGCTTCGCCCGGGCCGCCCGCGAGACCTGGGCGGTGACCACGAGCACGATCGCGAAGAGGAACACGGCAGAGGCGATGACGTTCGCCTCAGCCGGGATACCGCGCGACGCCGAGATGTACACGTACTTCGGGAACGTCGAGACCGAGCCCGAGTTGAAGTTCGTGATGATGAAGTCGTCGAAGCTGAGGGCGAACGAGAGCAGCGCAGCGGCGAGGATGCCCGGCATCAGGAGCGGGAACGTGATGCGCCAGAAGACCTGCGCCGGCGACCCGTAGAGATCGCGCCCCGCCTCCTCGAGCGCCGGGTCGAGGCTCGCGACACGTGCCTTCACGGTGACCACGACGAAGCTGATGCAGAACATGGTGTGCGCCAGGATGATGGTCGTCATGTCCTTCGGCACGCCGACGGCGAGGAACTGGGCGGCCAATCCGGCACCGAGCACCACCTCGGGCGTCGCCATCGGGAGGAAGAGCAAGAGGCTCGTGGCCGAGCGTGCCCTGAAGCGGTAGCGCACGATCGCGATCGCGATCATCGTGCCGAGCGTGGTCGCGAGCACGGTGGCGACGACGCCGATGATGACGCTGTTGCCGAACGCCTCGCAGACGGCGCCGCCTTCGACGCTGCAGACGTTCAGCCACTTGTCGAGCGTGAACCCACGCCAGGCGATGTTCGACTTGATCGAGTCGTTGAACGAGAACACGAATGTGTAGACGATCGGGATGAGGAGGAACACGAACGCGATGATCGTGTACGCCGGCAGGAGCCAGTCGCCGAGACCGATCCGACGCGGGCGCGGACCTCGTGCCGGTCGAAGCGCCTCGACCTGCTCGCTCTCGGCGAGTCCCCCGAGGACCGCTGCCGCCTGGACTTCGCCGCTCATAGCAGGTCCTCCGTTCCCGAGCGCTTCACGTAGATGCCCACGATCACCAGGATCACGGCCATCAGGATGATCGAGAGGGCCGCGGCCGCGGGGTAGTTCTGCAGCACGAGGAAGTTGGCCTCGATCACGTTGCCCATCATCTGCGTATCGGGCCCGCCGAGGAAGTCGCGGCTGGCATTGATGTAGTCGCCGGCGGCCGGGATGAACGTGAGCAGGGTTCCTGCGACGATCCCCGGCATCGAGAGCGGCACCGTGACCTTGCGGAACACGGTGAACGGGTTCGCGTAGAGGTCGCTGCCGGCCTCGAGGTAACGAGTGTCGAGCCGCTCGAGCGCCGAGTAGAGCGGCAGGGTCATGAAGGGGATGAAGTTGTACGTGAGGCCGAAGATCACTGCGAACGGGGTGCCCGTGAAGTGGTCGTCTGGAGCCATCAGCGAGAGCGCCTTCAACGACGTGATCACGAACGACTCGTCGGAGAGCAGCTGCTTCCATGCCAGGGTGCGCAGCAGGAAGCTGATGAAGAACGGGGCGATCACGAGCACGAGCATCAGGCTCTGCAGCAGCGGCCAACGCCGGGCCTTGACGCCGATGAAGTACGCGAGCGGGTAGCTGAAGAGCAGCGCGAACACCGTGGCGGCGAGGGCGTAGCCGAATGAGCGCAGGATGTGCGGGAGGTAACTCTCGACGACCGCGACGTAGTTCTGCCAGTTGAACGCGTAGTCGTACACGCCGATGTCACCGAACTCGCTCGGCGCCTGCAACGAGGTGAGCACGAGCGAGATGAGCGGGGTGAGGAAGAAGAGGACGAGGTAGAGGATGCCGGGAAGCAGGAGGAAGAGCGCGATGCGACTCCTCTTCTTGGGTGCCTGCGGCTGGGCCTCCGCCGTCGCGAACGCTGCGAAGGCCATCGTCAGTTCTCCTCGAGCTCCGAGACGAGATCCTCGCGGCGCTGCGCGGCGATCGAGCTGGTGGAGTCGTCGGCGGGGAATCGTCCGGTCTCGCTCGGCACGTCGTCGAGCCCGAAACCGTGGTCGATCGCCCAGCTCAGCCATACTTCTGAGTCGACACCTGCGACCGGCCCCGACCCGACGTTCTGGGCGAATACGACCACTGCGCCGGCACCGGGGACATCGACGATGTACTGGGTGCTGACGCCCGAGAACGACACGTCGATGATGCGCCCGGGGCCGAGCACGTTGCGGTCGGACGTATCGATCGGTGCCTCGACGTGAAGCGTCACCTTCTCGGGGCGGACGCCCACCGTGATCTCGCCCTGATGACGCTGGGCTCGCGAGAGTGGCACCGTGAGGTGCTGGCCGCCGGCAGCGACGGTGATCGCCGCGCTCGTCGTGTCGACGACGCGGCCGGTGAACAGGTTGGACTGGCCAAGGAAGTTCGCGACGAACGACGTGCGCGGCAACTCGTACAGCACCTCTGGGGCGCCCATCTGCTCGATCGCGCCCTTGTTCATGACCGCGACGGTGTCGGCCATCGTCATGGCCTCCTCCTGGTCGTGCGTGACGTGAAGGAAGGTGAGGCCGACCTCTTCTTGGATCGTCTTCAGTTCCAGCTGCATCTGACGTCGGAGCTTGAGGTCGAGTGCGCCGAGCGGTTCGTCGAGCAGCAGCAGCGCCGGGCGGTTCACGATGGCGCGCGCAAGCGCGACGCGCTGCTGCTGGCCACCCGAGAGCTGTTGCGGCTTGCGCTGCGCGAGATGGTCGAGCTCAACCAATCGGAGCGCCTCGTGCGCCTTGCCGACCGCATCCCCGATTCGACGGCGCTTCAGGCCGAAGGCGACATTCTCGATGATCGTCATGTGCGGGAACAACGCGTAGCTCTGGAACACCGTGTTGACCGGTCGCTGGTGCGACTTCGTGTCGGTCACGTCCTTGCCACCGATCAGGATTCGGCCGCTGGTCGGCTCCTCCAAGCCGGCGACGAGTCGAAGCGTCGTCGTCTTGCCGCAGCCCGAGGGGCCGAGGAGAGCGAAGAACGAACCGGCGGGAATCGTGAGATTCAGCTCCTCGATCGCCGTGAAACCCGGGAATCGCTTCTGGATTCCGACCAGCTCGAGATCTGCGCCGCTCTCGGCGAACTTGCGAATGGCCATGCTCGTCGGCACCTGTATCACGCACCCAGGAGGATGCTCTGGAACTCCGCCTGGTACCGCTGCTCCTCGGCGCCGTCGAGGGAGCGGAAGACGAACGCGTTCGAGAGCGTCTCTTCGTTGGGGAAGATCAGCTGGTTCTCGGCGAGTTCGGGGTCGATTGCGATCGCCGCCTCCTTGGCCCCGACCACGGGCGTGATGAAGTTCACCCACGCGGCGACCTCGGCCGCGACCTCTGGCTCGTAGTAGTAGTTGATGAGCGCCTCGGCGTTGGCCTTGCGGGTCGACCCGATCGGAACCAGGAAGTTGTCGTTCCACAGCGTGCCGCCCGCGGTCGGGAGGGCGAACTCCCATTTGTCGCCGGCCTCGGCGTTGATCACCGTGATGTCGCCGGACCAGCAGATCGCGGCGAGCGTATCTTCGCTCTTCAGGTCTTCGAGGTACGAATTGCCCTTGATGTTGCGAACCTGGCCATCGTCGACCTGCTTGCGCAGCACCTCGATCGCCTCGGTGTATTCGTCATCGCCCCAGCTGCCGGAGATGTCGACGCCGTTCTCGAGCATGAGCAGGCCCATCGTGTCGCGCATCTCGCTGAGCACGCCGACACGGCCCTTGAGTTCGGGGTTCCAGAGATCGGAGACCGAGGCGAGCCCGCCCGGCACGGCCTCCTTGTTCCAGCAGATGCCGGCGAAGCCACCCTGCCACGGGATGGACATCTCGCGGCCCGGGTCGAAATCCACGTCCTTCAGCGACGGCGTCAGGTTGGCGAGGTTCGGGATGTTCGCGTGGTCGAGGGCCTGGGTGTACCCGAGTCGGATCCACCGGGAGACCATCCAGTCCGTGAGGCACACCGTGTCGGCGCCGATATCCTGCCCGAGCGCGAGCTGGTCCTTGACCTTGCCGTAATAGGTGTTGTTGTCGTCGACCGCGACCTCGTAGTTGACCTCGATGCCGGTTTCCTCCGTGAATTGCACGAGGGTCGGGTAGTTGCCGGCGTCATCTTCGTCGATGTATGCGGCCCAATTGGCCCAGTTGAGGGACTTGTCGTTCGCGGAGTTGTCGGCTGCGGCCGTGGGCTTCGCCTGCCCACCGCCCGTGGAGCACGCGGCGAGTGCGAGTGCAGAGGCGCCTGCGCCTGCGCCGAGGAGCAGGTTGCGGCGGTTCAGCTGGGCCCTCCTGGCCTGCGCGACCAGAGCACGGATCATCGGATCTTCGGGAAGGGGCCGAACGGTCATGGGAACTCCATTCATGGGTGCAGGCGCCTGCTGGGGGTGGGTCGATACTGCCACACACCGACCGCAGATTCACGCGATAATGCCCGAACCGTTACTTTCTGCGGGTGCCTGGTTCGGTTTCCGTACCCATTGTGGGGCCATGGCAACTGTTTCAGTCGTGCGTTGTGGCGGCCACGCGGCGCGCGCCGTCGTTTCGCCGGTGCCGCGCACCCAGCACTGGGATGCAGCGTCGTCGAGCAGGGGTGGAAGTTCGCCGCCTGCAAACACGCGGTACTCGCGCGGGCCACCATGCACGACGAGCGTCGCCTCCTCTCGCACCGCGGTGGCAACCGCCCAGTTCGCGGTCCACGCATCGGCATCGCCGACGATGATGCACGGGTCGGTCTCACGCGTTGCATCGTCGGTCTCCATCGCCCGACGCGCGAGCGCCGCCCGAACGAGGGAGTCGACCGGTTCGAGCACGAGCGGTGCGAGCCCGAGGTCTCTCAGCACCGCGGCATCGGCCCGCGGCGACGCGCTCGCGACGGCCCAGAGTCCGCCGGCGCCGAGCACCAACGGGTGCGGCGGCGAGAACGACGGGGCGGGCAGCGGCTGGGCGTCGACCAGTTGCGCCCGCAATCCGCGCCACTGACCCGACCCCGGCGGATCCTGATCGCGCCAGAGCGCCCCGGTTCCGCCCGCCTGCATGAGGTCGGTTCGAGACGCGTGCCGCAGCAACAGCACCGCGCCGAACGCCTCACGAATGCCCGACCCGAGCCGATGCGTCTGACCCGCCGAGGCCACGACAGTGACACCGGCCCGTCGCCCATCACGGAGGATCGTGTCGATGGCCGTCAGCGCGGCATGACGATGATCGTCGGGCCAATCTCGGAACCGCACGTCGAGATCGTCGATGAGCAGAAGCATCGGCGTTCCCCGCAGTCCGAGCTGCCGCCGCACCGACGACAGCAGATCCCATTGCGCGCTCGCAGGGCCCTCGAGTTGCACGACCGGCACGCGCGGCTCCTGTCGCGCGGCGGCACGCGCAACGGCGGCGAGTGCAGTGGAGCGCCCGCTGCCCGGCGCACCGGCAACGAGGAGGTGGCCGTCGAGCGGCGACCACGAGAGCACACCGTGTCGCTGCCGTTCCGGTTCGTCGACCAACCCCAGTTCCAACGCACCCCGCTCGAGCCGAGCGGACGCAGCGGCCAGGTCGAGTGCAGTCGGCGACACGATGCTCGGGAGCGGGCCGACCCACGGTCGGCGAGCCGCCGGCTGATCGATGCCGGTGCGGCGAAGGTGCTCGAGCGATCTCGCGTCGACCCTGGCCGAATGGAACGCGATCGGCATGCCGTCACCGACGTCGATGATGCCACGCCCCGGGAGATCGGCCCTGATGGAGGCGGCGGCATCAGTGCCGACGACGGCAATACTGTCGGCGCGCTGCATCACGCGCAGCGATACCCGGATCGGGGAATTGGCGGTGACCTGCTCGCGTACGACACCGTTCGGTCGCTGGGAGGCGAGGATCAGGTGCACGCCGAGAGACCGACCTCTGGCCGCGATGTCGGCGATGACCGCACCGAGGCCGGGGAATCGGTCGATCATCGCCTGGAACTCGTCGATCACGATGACGAGGCGCGCGAGCTCGACATCGTCGGCGAGTTCGGCGATGTCGCGGGCACGCTCGGTGCGGAGCACCATCTCGCGGTGCCGCAGTTCGGCGCGCAGGCTCGACACCGCACGCTCGGCCTCTGTGGCATCGAGGTCGGTCACGATTCCGGTGACGTGAGGTAGGGCGTTGATGGGCTCGAACGCCGCGCCGCCCTTGAAGTCGACGAGGAGGAAGGCGACCCGACTGGGCGGGTGGCAGCGTGCGAGCGCGGCGAGCCACGCGAGCAGGAACTCGCTCTTGCCGCTTCCGGTCGTGCCGGCCACGATCGCGTGCGGTCCCCCGCCGACGAGATCGATCTCGAGCACGCCACCATCGTGCACTCCGACGGCCGCCCGCAGGGCGTCCCGCGATCCGGGCTCGGCTTCGGGCTGCTCGAGCTCGTCGAGATCCAGCCGCGCGGGCAGGGCCGCCGCTCCGCCGAAGCCGTCGCGCGCGGCGGCGGCGTGCATTCGAGCAGCCCACTCAGACGCTTCGGATGCGCCGAAGAGCTCGGGTACGAGCACGGCGCCACGTGTCTCGCCGGCCAGTGGGTCGACCACTGCACGAACGTGGCTTTCGACGGCGAGGATCGTACCGAGGCCCGATGGCAGCCGGGCGGATGATTCGGCGACCGCGATCGTCGCAGTTGCTGCACCGAGTCGGGGCGACCCGTGAATGCGCCGAGTCGTGCCGCCCTCGTCGTGAGCACCGCGGGCCTCGATGATGCGCACCTCACACGTGCCACCTCCGCGAAGGTGCGGCAGCGCCGCAGCCCACGCCCACGCAGCGCCCGAGGGGAACGAGAGCTGGACGGCACCTGGCCGACAACGATGCCCCAGTTGCACCACGAGGGCGCGCGCTGCGGCCCTCGCGAGCGGGAGTGGCCCGATGATCCCGATTCCGAGTGCGACCGCGGCGACCACCGGCGCATCATCGAGTCGTGCCGCCTGCTCGAGCACTGCACGGTCGTCGGCATCGACGGGTGTGCCGTCGACCCGTAGGCCACTCGCCACCGCCCCGCGGCCGATGACCACCGAGCCCGCCTGCTCGTCGCGCCAGTCGGGGGCGGCCGACGTCGTGAGGTGCCGTGCCGAGGGCGCACGCCGCCATGCACGGGCGCGAAGCGCGGCGTGCCGCTCTGCGATCTCAGCGCGAACCGACTCGAGCGCCACGGTGCGCGCAGCGGTGCCACGTCGACGTGCACGTCGTGCCTGACGTCGAGCATCGAACACCGACGCGACGGCGACCAGCGGGCCGAGCGCGGCGAACGCGAGCGTGAACGGCGATCCAGTCACGGCGAAGAGCACGACCGCACCACCGATCGGAGCGATGGTGGCAAGTACCGGGAACCCGGCCGACGCCGGCTCGGGTGCGTGCGGCGGCAGGCTGATCGGCAGCGAGGCGGCATCGACGCCGAGGGGTTCGGATCGGTTCATTCCCCTATCCGAGCACCGTGCAGTTCACCCCCGACGTGCGACGGGTGAGAGGTGCGTCGGCCACGGCATCCGCCCGCATGTGGAGGACGAGACCGCAGTTCCATGAGGCCGACCCGCAGGGCGCGTCATTCGACGGCGAAGAACTGTTCCGCGAGTTCCACCCGGCTGCCGCGCGGCACGAGGTAGCGGCGCCCTGGCTCGCAGCGCAACGCACCGTCATCGGGGCGCCGCACGACGGTGCCGTTCGCAGAGAATCGATCCGCGATCCACAGCACTCCGTCATGTTCGCCGAACTCGAGGTGGGTCTTCGAGACCGAGAGCGAATGATCGGCGATCTGCACGAGCTGGTCGAACGACTCTCCGGGCTGCGGGAGCGGCCTGCGCCCGATCAGGCCCGTGCCGAACACCGTGCGCACTTCGCCCGTACTGAACGTGAGCACGAAGCGCGGGGTCGTGTGCGGCCGCGGCGGGGCATCCGTCGACCGATCGCCGACGACGGAGCCGCGTGTGGTCGGCGTCGCTGCTGTTGCCGCGGTCGCACCGCCTGCCGCCGATGGCGCCGCGGGCGATACCGGCACCGTCGGCGAGGCCACTGTCGGTGCGAGCGTCGCCGAGCGGAACCCGTCGACCGGGATGGAGATCACGCCACTGTTCCGACGTGCAGGACGTTCGAGGGCGGTCGTGTCGCCCGGGCGCGGGTCGAATCGACGCCTCGACTCCGGGGTGGCACTCGTCGAGCTGCCGCAGTCACCGCAGAACATCGCGCCCTCGGGCAACGCCGCACCGCAGATCCGACACTTCACGACTTGGCCCCCCTCCGGCTCACAGCGTACCCGGACAGGGACGAGAGCGAGATCGCTGCCACGAGGCGCTCGCGACGGGTGCGCGGAGCGGCGAGCCGGTCGGCCAGTTCGTCGACGCGTTCCCAGACCAGCTCGTCGTCGCCGTCGGTCGGCTCATCGGGCGCGAACACGGCGCGGTCGACGACGGCCGCGAGCACGAGCGGTGCGAGCCCGCCGACGGTCGTAGCCTGTTCTGCGCGGGTCGCGTTCTTCCGGATCGGGTAGCCGTAGTCGGCCGCCGTATCCGCGAACTCCAGCCACCCGCCCTCGATCCGCTCGACGGCGGTCGGGGCCTTCCGCCGAAGCCGACGACGCCGGAGCTTCGCGACGACGATCGCGAGGAACGGGCTCACCAGAACGCCGAGCACGAGCACGATGACGCCTGTGGTGGCAAGGGTGCCGAGGAGCACCGCCACCCACGGCTCGATGCCGTCGTCGCGGTCTTCCAGGGCGAGTTCGGGATCACGCTCGAGATCATCGACCGGCGTGCGCTCCGCGGGCGGGGGCAGGGCGGATTGCGGCCGCGAGACGACGGTCGGCTGGTCGGGCACGCGCTCGGGCACCTCGCGCAGCTCGGGGTTCGGATCGATCGAGACCCATTGGCCGTCGGCCGTCTGCACCTCGATCCACGCCTGAAGGTCTTCACTCACGAAGATGGTGCTGCCGTCGGCGGAATCGGCACGTGCGTCGGCTGGACCGGGAAGGTACCCGACCACGACCCGTGCCGGGAAGCCGATGCGCCTGGCCATGAGTGCCGCTGCGACGGCGTACTGCTCGCCGTCGCCGATGATGGGCCGTGACGTCGCGAGCTCCTCGAGCCGATCGAGGGCATGGCCCGATCGGCTCAATTGCTCGCCCTCCTGGCCGTGGCTCACATAGCCGTGCTCACGGAGGCCCGCGATCAGCAGTGCGAGGCGTTCACCCTCCTCAGCGGAGGCGGGTGCCCACTCATCGAGGAGGCGTGCCAGCTCCTCGGGAAGCTCGGGTGCTGCGGGGAGCACGCTCGTTCCCGGCCGGAGCTCGGGAAGGCGCGCAGGTTCGACCAGCACGACGGACGCCGCGGTGTAGCCATCGCCGGGCTCGAGGCCCGCGCGCACGGCACCCGTGCCCGTCGTGTCGTTGTAGAAGAAGCTGTCGGCGAGCTGCTCAGCGCGCGGCCCATCGAAGGTGATGCGCTCGAGCCGGCCGATACCCGGAACCCAGACGTCGGAGTAACCGAGCACGCGCACCTCGATGTCGACATGCGCCCCCTCCGCGTCGGACTGGTCGAGGCGGTACGGCACTCGGGTGAACCGGCCGGATTGGGCGTTCCCGTCGCTTCCACCGACCGAGTACACGATGCCGTCGTATGTGTCGAGCGTCGCGATCCGGATGCCTGCCCCTGCCGGAAGGCCCGTCACCTCGAGCATCTCCGCCTGCGCCACCCCGGGCTCGAACGCCGCCCGGAAGCCGGCCAGCGGGCTTCGCTGCGACTGCGGCTCGAAGGGCGGTTGGAGTTCGGCACGCACGACGCTGCGTGCCGGAACGGGAAGGGCGACGGATGCCGCGGTGGCGCCGACCAGCGCGACCGCGACGAGTGCCGACGCGCCGAGCACACGTCGGGCGTCGGCGAGTGCCGTCTCGACGGGGCGGCCGCTCGTGATCGCGCGCCGCTTCGCGATACCGACGCGTACGAGCCAGGCGACGGCCGTGACGAGGAAGACGAGTCCGGTCTCGACTGCGAGCGCCGAGTGCACGACTCCGAGCGCGATCCCTGCGACGAGCAGCACGGCGGGCGGGATGGCGGCGGCCGCCGGGCGGCGACTGCGGAGCGCGATCGTGACCGCACACGTCGCGGCGATCAGTCCGAGCAGGAAGGGCGGCACGAGCAGGGCCTGGTAGGAGCCGACGGGCACCGCGATGGTGACGAGCTGCTTCCATGACAGGGCCGCAGCCGCGAGCAGCTCCACCACGCCCTGCGGCGTCGGCAGCACGCCGCCGAGCGCTCGCCCGGGTACGGCGGCGGGCACGCCGAACACGAGGTAGGCGCCGAAGACGGCGGTGACGACGGCCCACGCGGGCCACCGCCGCCGGGCGCCGAGGACGGCGATCGCGACACCGGCCGCGATCGCGACACCTGCGGCGACCAGGAATGCGGGGCTCTCGTAGATCGGCCACCACGGGATCATGGCAGCACCGAGCAGGGCGACGAGGAGCAGGACGCTGATCGCCGTCGGCCAGAACCGCTCGGCGCCCGCTGCGCGTCGGTCGGGACTCATGCCAGCGATGCCGATCTCGCGAGCATCGCACGGAGGTCCTCGAGGAACCCCACGTCGAACACGGTCAGGCCGGCAACGGTGCGCGCGGTGGCCTCGCCCTCCGGTGCGCACCGCACCGCGATCACCTCGATCCCTGCCGGAAGCCGGGATGCCGCGGCGCGCAACGGCGCCACTCCGCGGGCACTGCCGGTCACGAGGAAGACGAGCGACACGCCGGGCAGTCCCTCGGCGGCGGCACGTGCGACATCCGGAAGCATGAGTGCCTGCTCCTCACGCTCGACCACGCAGAGGGCATCGAGCAGACGATCACGCGAGATGGTCGGCAACTCGCGCATCGCACTGCGCCGCCCCCCACCGCTTCCGTCTCGTCCCGACACCACGAACGACACCGTTCGCGCGTCGCGGATGGCTCGCGCTCCGACGGATGCCGCGGCGCCGACGGCGAGCTCGAACTCGGCATCGTCGGCGTACGCGCCCGGGTCGAGGTCGAGCAGCACCATGAGCCGGCTGCGCCGGGTCTCCTCGAATTGGCGGACCATGAAGGTGCCCGTCTTGGCCGAGCTCTTCCAATGGATGAATCGGCGGTCGTCGCCCGGCACGTACTCGCGAAGCGCGTGGAAGGAGATGTCACTGGCGGTGAGGTCGCGGGTCGGCGACCCCTCCAGGTCGCGGATGATACCGGTGCTGAGCGCCGCGATGGGCACCGTGCGCGGGTGCACATGCAGCTCGACGGCCTGCGACCACACGATCTCGCGCCGCATGAGTCCGACCGGGTCCGCGCGCACGGTACGGGCGGGGCCGACCGTGACGATCCCCCTGCGTTCGGTGGGAACGCGGAAGTGCTCGTCGACAGCCCCGCCCCGGGGAAGGCCGGGCAGCACGCGCTCGACGACGCGAGCGCCGACCGGAACCTCGAGCTGCACGCCACCGAGCCGGCGGCGCCCCGGGTTGGCAGCGGTGAGGCGGGCCTCGGCCGGCTCGCCGACGACCACTCGAGGAGTCGGCAGCGCGAGTTCGATCGTCGACGCGCCCCTGCCGATGAGCCAGACGGATGCTGCAGCCGCGAGCAGCGCGAGTCCCCAGCCGATCGCGATGAACTCGGTCCAGCCCCAGGTGTAGCCCACCACGAGCGAGACGATCGCGCCGCCGAGCACCGCCCAGCCGAGCGGCGTCACCACACCCTGCACGGCTCGCGCCCACGCCGCGACGATCTCCACCGCCTGCTGCGTCCAGCCGAGCACACGGCCGATGACGACCGCCAGGAGGCCTTCCTTCTTGGCCTCTTCAGGGATCGTCGTGCGCGTCTGGGCGAGGGTCACACGGCCTGCCTGGAGGATGGGGGCGGGGTCTCGATAAGCACCTGGGCGATCATGTTCGATGCGGTCACGCCGTCGAATTCGGCTTCGGCGTCGAGAATGAGGCGGTGGGCGAGCACCGGCTCGGCGAGCGCCTTGACGTCGTCGGGCACCACGTAGTGCCGGCCTCGGCCGGCCGCATGCGTCTTCGCGGCCCGGATCAGCGCGAGCGCGCCGCGGACGCTCACACCGAGGCGCACCTCGCGCGCGGTTCGGGTCGCATCGACGAGGCGCGAGACGTAGTCGTGGATGGTCGGGTCGACGTACACCGTGCGGGCGAACGCGGCCATCTCCACGATCTCGCGGGCGTCGAGCTGCGCCTCGACGCGCTGGTCGTGCGCGCGCTGGTCGGCGCCCTCGAGGATGCGGATCGTCGAGGCGTGATCGGGATAGCCGATCGACGAGCGCATCAGGAATCTGTCGAGCTGCGCCTCGGGGAGGCGGTAGGTTCCGGCCTGCTCGACCGGGTTCTGGGTCGCGATGACCATGAACGGATGCCCCACCGGGTGGGTCCGGCCGTCAACGGTGACCTGCCCCTCCTCCATGACCTCGAGCAGCGCCGACTGCGTCTTCGGGCTCGCACGGTTGATCTCGTCGGCCAGCACGATGTTCGCGAACACCGGCCCGGCATGGAACTCGAACGTTCCGCTGCGCTGGTCGTAGACGGTGACACCAGTGATGTCGCCCGGGAGGAGGTCGGGCGTGAACTGCACGCGATTGCTCGTTCCGGCGACCGACTGCGCCATCGCGCGCGCGAGCGACGTCTTCCCGGTGCCCGGCACATCGTCGAGCAGCAGGTGGCCCTCGCTGAGGAATGCTGTGAACGCCAACCGCACGACACGGTTCTTGCCGAGCAGCACCTCTTCGACCGCGCCGACGAGTCGATCGAGGTTCGCAGCGAAGCGTGTCGCCTCCTCGGGGGTCATCGTCATGTCTGCTCCTCGCTCATCGATTCCAGTAGCGGGCCGTCACGCCCGCGACCTCAACATCCAACCAGACCCGGTCACCCGGCTTCGCCGAGGGGATCTGGCACGTCGTCGCTGTCTGGGCGGCGTGGCCGTTGTCGCTGCCGTCGGGCCCGCACGTGAATGTCGCCGGGAGTCCCGAGTTGGCAGGCGCTGCCGTCCACGACCACGTCGATGCGCCGTCCCAGACCCGGCTCGGCAGGGCGAAGGTCAGCGAGGGCTGTGCATCCGAGGGGAACACCTCGGACCACGGTCCACAGCTCCCCCAGATCGAGCACTCCCGCACCTGGAAGCGCGCCGACTCGCCGAACGGGCGGTTGAGGAGGCTGCGCAACCATCCGGTCCCGCGGAATCCGGACGGCTCCCCGATCTGCACCCCGTTGGAATCGACGGCGACGATCTGGAGACGGGTGCCGGCGTCGACGCCGTCGATGTACCGGTCCCAGGTCTCGGCGTTCATCCAGTCCATCCGGCTGCGCACGTCGGTGATCTGGCCCGGCGCGGGTCTCACGACGACCCCCGCGACCTCGGTGTTCACACATGCCGACCGGTTGAAGCCCCAGACCACGAATGAGTACCGCGTCGATTCGGTGGCGGTGCCGGCGAATGTCACGCTCGCGGCATCCGGCCCCACCCGCACCACTTCGGCGACCGAGCCGCCGGTGGCGGGCGTGACCACCGCGCCCGGTGCCGGAGCGGTGACCGAGCAGGCCTGCGGGCCTGCGGGTACCGAGGTTTGACCGTCGGCGAGGCGCTGCACGAAGTAGCCGGCGATCCCGTCGCCGTTGCCGTCGAACGGCGACCAGGTGACGGTGACCGTTCCCGCGGTCGGGTCACCGACGACGTCGATCCCGCCGGCGACCGGTGGGCCGAACGGTACCCCCGTACCGCCGGCCTCCGTCCACGCGGCGAGCGCCGGGTACGCCTGGTTGCGCGCGCTGACGGCGAACGGCACCTGGCTGCCATTGGCGAGCCCCAGCCATTCGGTGCCGCAGACGCCGGGACTGCACGCGCCAGCGGCATCCACCTCGCGTGAGACGCCCTCGACGGTGACGACGTACGACTCGACCGCACTGCCCGCGCCCGTGCCCACGGGAGTCCATTCGATGCGGAGTCCGCCGTCGAGCGGGAGCGCCCCGAGGCCCTGCGGCGCCGGCGGGATGACGTCGGACCAGATCGGGCCGGGCGCCTCCACCGGGTCGGACAGCCCGATCGAGTTGCGGGCCTGCACACGCATGTGCACCGCGTTGGCCTGGCCGTTGCCCGGTGTCGGCACGGTGCATGTCGTCGCGGCGCAGGTCGAGGTGCCGACGACTTCGCCGCTCGTGGCAACGAGCGAGATCTCGTAGCCCGTGATGGGCGAGTTGTTGAATGCCCCCGCTCCGAACACGACATCGAGCGTGCCGTCTCCGAAGCCCGTCACCTGTGCGCCGGTGACGGGGTCGGGGCGATCCTGCACGGAAATGGTCACGGTGCCCCACGCGTACCTGCTGGGGTCGTCGGTGGCGTCGGCGACCTGGTACTGCAGCGTCGTGTTGACGGGCGCGGCGGACTCGTCGACCGTGACCGTGAGCGTGGACCGGTCGGCGCTCGGCTCGATCGAGACGCCGGCAGGCAGGCTGTCGCCGAGGCCGCGCACGCCCACCACCCGAAGCGGCGTTCCGGGGAACGGGTTGGTCGCGCCGTCGTTCTCGAGCACGTCGATCGTGGTGGTGCGCCCGCGTGCGGCGACAGCGGTGTCGGGGGCCGGCTGCGCGAGCGGCCTCGTCGAGGGCACCACGCCCAACGCGATCCGTCCCGGTGCACCGTCGCCCGAGGCATCCGCCACGGCGATCGACACCGCCTGCCGCGTGCCGCTGGGCGTCGTCTCCGATGAGGTGATGGTCAGCTCGTCACCGTCGAGCGAGAGCCCGAAGCCTTCGGGCTCGGGTGCGAGTACCCGGAACTCGAGCTCATCGATGGCGTCGGGATACGGGTAGTTGGTGAGCTTGACGAGGTCGATGGACTTCGATTGGCCGGGCTCGAAGTCGATCACCCCGCCCCTGAAGGCGGGAGGTTGGTCCTCGGTCGGCCGTACCTCGATCGGGATGACGATCGTGCCGGTGCGACCCGTCGGATCGGCGGCCGACTCACCGTCGGTCACCGTGAACGAGAGCGAGGCGAGCCCGAAGTACCCGGGTTCGCTGCGGAACCGGAGGGTATCGGCGTCGACGACGAGCGAGGTGCCGTCGCTGTGGGAGGCGTGCACGGTCGCGGCATCCGTGATGCGAACCGGGCGGCCGGATGCCGCGATGACATGATCCTCGAGGTCGAGCACGACCTCGTCGCCACTGCGCACGCTCACCCTCGGTGCGTCGCGACGCAGTTGCGGGAGGGCGTCGTCGCGCCCTGGCACCCAGATGAACGCGTGCGCCGTGAGCTCGGGGTCGTCGGGGTGGCTCACCGAGAACGGGACGATCCTGCGCTGGTCTTCGATCTCGATGCGGATGCTGCCGTCACTGCGCACCTCCGCGCCGCGGTCGTAGCCGGCGACGAGGCCGACGGTGGCATCGACCACGTCCGCATCGGCGATGAACACGTGCTCGAGCACGTCCACGTCAACGACGTCGTCGTCGAGGATGTCGCTGAGGCTCAGCACGGTGTCTGCCGCCTCAGGGCGGGCGAGCGGCGCGTCATCGCGTGCCTCCACCCTGAGGAAGGTCGACGCCTCGCCGAGATGCTCGTTCTCGACCGTGTACACGAACCCGTGGTCGCCCTCGCCCGCGGGCACCTGCACCTCGATCGTGTCGCCGACGATGGTCGCAACGGCGGTCGCCTCGGTCGGTTCCACCGATCGAAGGGCGAGCGCGCCACCGTCTGGGTCGGAGTCGTTCTCGAGCACGCGTACCGAGATGGTGCGCCCGGGGCGCACCGTCACGGCGTCCTCCACCGCGATCGGGAGGCGAGCGCCCTCGAGTCGAGGGGCGATGCCCACCCGTATCGATCCGGTCGCCTGCGCACCGAGCGCGTCCACGACCGAGTACTGGAAGGTGTCGGTTCCGGCGGAGTACTCGGCGGCCTCGTACTCGAGCCAGTCGCCGCCCTGCTCCACCACGGCGCCGCGATCGGGTGTGGACACCTGGCCGAGCAGCTGCACGGAATCGCCGTCGGGGTCGGTGCCCGCGAGCGGGATCGGGATGCGTACCGACTCGCCGGCCAACACGCGCGCGGTCACCGTCTCAGGCACCGGCGCGGCGTTCGTCTCCTGGTCGGCTGCGCGCACCGAGATGGACACGGTGGCGGTTGCGAACTGACCGGCCGCATCGATGCGATAGACCGCCTCGAACTCTCCGGGCTCGTCTGGGGCGAAGTATCGCAGCCGGTCGCCCGCGGCGAACAGGAATCCGCCGGCCGGGTGCTCGACGAGGTCTGGCGCCAGCGTGAACGGAAGCGCGTCGGGGTGCTCGTCGTTGTCGAGCACGGCGATGTCGACCACGTCGCCGGTTCGCGCCGAGATGGTGTCGGGGGCGGCGACGGGGGGCTGTGCGCGCCCAGGGTTGGGCACCTCGACCACCGTCACCTCGCCCTCGGCCTCTGCGAGTCCGTTCGTCACGCGGTAGCCGAACGTCGTCGACCCGGTCGCGAGCGGACCGGCGAGGGTCACCCGCAGGATCCGGTGGTCGACGACCTCGACACGAACTCCCTCGGCTTCGGCCGTCTCGGTCAGCCCGGTCACGATCAGCACGCCGCCGGTCGGATCGATGTCGGTGGCGAGCACATCGACGTCGACGGGCTGCTGTACGCGCAGGAATGCGGTGTGCGGCACCGTGATCGGGGTTGTGTCGCGTTCCGGTGGCGCCGACACGTCGACGCGCACGATGCCCGTCGCGGTATCGACGCCGTCGGTCACGGAGTACTCGAGGTAGTGCGTGCGTACCGCAGCGCTCGTGAAGCGGAAGCTGCCACCGTCGAAATCGGGGGTCAAGGTCGCCTCGGGCTTCGCGGGCACGGCGCTCAGTCGCACCGGTCCCGAACCTCCGCGCACGTGTCGCAGGGGGTCGATGCGGATCTCCTCGCCCGCGGTCGCAAGCGCCACGAACGGCTCGGCGACCAGCTCGACGTCGCCCGGCGCGCGCACGCCGATCGAAAGCAGTCCCGACGACACGTCGCGCCCGTCGGAGACGAGCAGTGACACGTTGCGCTCCGACCCCGCTCCCCCGCCCTCGTCGAAGACGACGACCCCCTCGGCGGTCGACGAGATCACGTCGGGCGCGGCGACGTTCGCCTCGAGCAGGAAGAACGGGTCGCCGTCGGGGTCGACCCAGTCCCCCAGCACGGACGTGGTCACCCTGCCACCGCTCTCGACCGCAGCGCGGTTCTCGCGCTGCTGCACCGGCGGGCTGTTCTCGTCGTCGTCGCGAACGCTCACGTTCACGCTCGCGTGCGCGGTATTGCCATGACCGTCGCCGACGGCGTAGCCGAATGAGATCGTGCCGGATGCCGCGTCGGGCAGCGTGAGCTGCAGCTGCTGGTTGTTCGCGACCCGGTCGAGTCGCACGCCATCGGGCAGCGCCCCGTCGACGCCGTCGACGACGAGCACGTCGCCGTTGGCGTCGTAGTCGTTGAGCAGCACGGGCAAGAGCGTCGATCGCCCGGGGCGAGCGCCGAAGTCGTCGGCCTCGGCGACCGGCGGCACCTGGCTCTTCTCGATCGTCGGTGCCGCGTCGGGGTCGTTCTCCTCGATGGTCTCGTCGTCGCGTTCGTCGGTGAGCAGCTCGAGCCAATTGTTGATGAGCCCGTAGTCGTCCGAGGCTGCCCAGGTGGCACCGCGGCTCCGCTCGTTGAGCACGAGCGTGTCGCCGTTGGCGAGGAAGTCGAGATCTGCGGTTCGGGTTGCGCCGTCGAGGGGAATGAGCCGCTCGCCGGCATCCGCGAGGCACGAACTCCATGCCTCACCGCTCGCCCACGCCGCGTGCAGGCAGCCGTCGTGGCGTACTGGTGCCGCGGGTGCGCCGGCCACTCCGTCGACGAGCACCTCGGGCTCGCCACCGTCGAGGCCGACGGTGACGACGCCGTGCCGCGAGGCGATCGCGACTGAATCGCCCATCGAGGCAGGTTCCTGCAGCACCGAAGCATCGAACGGCTCGAGGACATCGGGCAGGGCCACCTCGCTGCCGTCGAGCAGGAGCACGCGCTCTGCGACGTCGAGCACCACCCAGCGGCCGGCGACCGACGAGATCTGCACGTCGGGTTCGCCGGTCTTCGGGGTCAGCTGCCACCTCGCGGCAACCGTCTCGGCCTCGTCGGCGTCAACCATGGCCACCACGCCGGTGGAGGGCGTGTAGGCGAACATCACGCCGTCGGGATCGACGCTCGTGACCGCGCCCGAGCCGAAGGTCAGTGTCGGTTCGGACTCGGCGTCGAAGTCCGCGAACTGGCTGACGGGAACCGACCACACCTCGCCGTCGGCCACGACGATGACGCGTGACCCGGCCAGCGCGACCGAATCCGTCTCGGGTGGCACGGCGACCGTCTCAGCGACGGTCGAGGTCGTCGGGTCGACGATTCCCACGCTTGCCCGGTCACGGTCGAACACGAGCACGGTGGAGCCCTGCTGCACGATATCGGCCGAAGAGCCCCCGGCCTCGACGACGGAGTTCAGTTCGAGCACGGCCGCGTTCGCCCGGCCCACCGACTCGAGCTGTTCGTTCACGACCCATACGGCAGCGTCGCCGAGGTCGACACGCTGGGCCGCGTACCCTCCGGATGCCACGGCCACTCCCACGACGAGGGCGACCACTCCCGTGACGGCGCCCACCGTCGCCAGCACCGATCTGCGGCCGTCGAGCGTGGGAAGCCGCATCACGGCACCCCGACCGCGACGTCGATGCAGCGGGCGGCACTCGCGACACCCGACTTGCCGTCACGGGTGACTGTGACGGTGGCACACACCCGGTCGCCGTCTTCCGCGCTGACATCGAGGAATGCGTCGTGCTGCATTGGCCTCGGTTCGCCGTCGACCGTGACCACGTACGCATCACCGTCCTGAAGGCCGGGGTCGGCCCACGTGAACGTGACAGCGGTGCCCTCGACCGCGGCATGCACATCGGACACGACGGGGATCGGCCGCGCGCCCTGCACGAACACGAACACGCCCATGCCGACGAGCGCGACGAGGAGCGCAGCCGCGGCCGAGATGCCCCACGCGAGGCGCTTGGGCGTCGGCGGGGCAGTGCGTGACCGACCGGTGCTCGCCTCATGCTGCCTGGAATCAACCCCGAGCACCGTGCCCGAGTTCTGCATCGTGCGGCGGCCCTTGCGGCGCCCGGCGCGCACGCTGCGAGCGCCGGCCGCCGCCTGATGGCCGCTGATGCGGGTGCGTTCGTCGACGTCGATGGCCGTGGCGAGGGCCCAGTCGTCCATGGCGACTTCGAGCGGCGTCTGCGCCAGCCCGAGTTGTTCCTCGACCGCCTGCAGGTCGCGGATGAACTCGAGCGCGCTCCCCTGGCGATCGACCGGACGCCGCGACATCGCTCGTGCGAGCACCCGCTCGAGGCTCTGCGGCACATCGACACGGCCGGTCGGCGGCGGCTTCGCCTTCTCGATTCGCGTCATCAGCGCGATCGACGTGTTGTCGCCGCGCGGCACCTCGAACGGGCTGCGGCCGGCGATGAGCGAGTACACGGTCGCCCCCAGCGACCAGACCTCACTCGCGACCGTGCCCGAGACGTCGTCGCGCAGCACCTCAGGTGCCGACCATGGGATGGAGAGGCCGACGGCGTCGGTACGCTCGGCCTCGCTGAGGGTCGCGGCGATGCCGAAGTCGGAGAGCACGGGGTGCCCGTACGCGGTGGTGAGGATGTTGGAGGGCTTGATGTCACGATGCAGCACGCCCTGTCGATGGGCCGTCTCGACCGCGCTCGCGATGCGCACGCCCGTCGACAGCACCTCGGCGAGGGGCAGCTGCACCGCGCGGTATCGCTGGCCGAGCGTCGAAGAGCAGTACTCCATGACGAGGTACGGACGCCCGTCAGCGGCCACGCTCGCCTGGTAGACGGTGAGGATCGACGGGTGCGACGAGAGCTGGGCCATGAGGTTCGCCTCGGCCTGGAACATCTGGCGCAACTGGTCGTTCACCACCTCGGCCAGCAGCACCTTCACCGCGACGAGACGGCGGGGCATGTTCTGCTCGTAGAGGAAGACGTCGGCGAAGCCGCCCGAACCGAGCACGCGGATGAACGCGAACCCGGGCAGGTTCGGCGGGGTGGACGGCAGACGCCTCGACACGATCCTCCCAGCGATCCGACGCTCGCGCCCCCGGCAGCCCGGCGGCGCCCGGTGCCCCCATTGTAGATTGGCCGCGGATGCCGCGGCGAAGCCTGTGCAGAGCGTGGCGGGTCGCGGCATCCGAACGTTCTGAGCCCGTCTCCACAGCCAGTCAGCCGACGTCGCTGTCTGGGCTCCGTTCGCGGTGAGCGCCCACCGGCCGCTCGACCTTCAGCACGTCGACCACGACGACCGTCACGTTGTCACGACCGCCATTGCCGAGCGCAGCGTCGACGAGCTGCCGTGCCGCAGCATCGGCCTTGCGATTGGCCATCAGGAAGTGCCGGATGCCATAGGCGGTGAGCTCCTTCGTGAGCCCGTCCGAGCAGATGAGGAGGCGCATGCCCTCTTCGATCGCGATCGCGCGGTAGTCGGGAATCGGTGCCTCGTGGAAGCCGACCGCACGCGTGATGACGTTCGAGTGCGGATGGGTATCGGCCTCTTCGCGCGTGATCTGGCCGGCGTCGACGAGTTCCTGCACGATGGAGTGGTCGACGGTGAGCTGCTCGAGCACTCCCCCGAACAAGCGGTACACGCGGGAATCGCCGATGTTGAAGACGATCCATGCCGGCTCGTCTGACACGGTGCCGATGGCGACCCCGGTGACGGTGGTGCCGCTGCCCTCATCGGTGACACCGGCACCCCGGCCCATGTCCTGCACGGCGAGCCGCAGCGACGCATCGATCTCGGCAGTGCCGAGCACCTGCTTGCCACCGTGCTCGGCGAGCCGGGTGACCACTGCCGCGCTCGCGAAGTCCCCTGCGGCGTGGCCGCCCATGCCGTCCGCCACGGCGAAGATCGGCGCCTGGGCCACGTAGCTGTCTTCATTGACCTCGCGTCGCATCCCGGTGTCGGTGAGCGCCGCCCACGAGATGGTGACTTCTGAACCCTCGCCGAGGGCGACGCGGAGCCTGGCATTGCCGTTGCCAATCTGCGTCACGGGTGCGGCCTGCTGTCTGTCTGGGATCGCTCTGGGGGAGCTGCAAGGGGGAGGAGGATCTCGACGATCGTACCGTCTCCGAGGTCGAGGGTCGTGCCCGGTGAGACCACGATCGACTCGCCCGCACGCATGCGACGGGTCCCGGCCGGGGTGCGAACGAAGGTACCGTTCGTCGAGCGCAAGTCCGTCGCCACCAGCCGCGATCCCTCCACCCGGAGTTCCAGGTGGGTACCCGAGATGATCGCACCGGGTGACTCCACCGCGAGGAGTTCGGGGACGACGCCGGTGGCCCACGCGATGCGCGGTGCGAGCGGACGACGCCCGATGAGCACGGGCGCGACGATCGGACGCGGCGGGCCGTCGCCGATGCGGAAGGTCGGAACCCCGGATGCCGCGGCCTCACTCGACGGGAAGGCGGCGACCGGCGGCTCATCCGTCGTGGCTGCGGACTCCGTCCCCGGCCCGAGATCGGCCGCGGGTGCGGCATCCGGAGCCATCACGCCATCAGGAGCCATCGCGGCATCGGGAGCCAGGATGCGCACGGCTGCAGTCACGGTGTCGTCGGCTGCTGGGCTCTGGGGCGGGGACGACGGCGACGGTGTGACGCCATTCGCAGGGCCACGTCCGCGCGGGATGAGGATCGTGTCCGCATCGATGATGGAGGGCGCAGGTGGTCGCGGCGGGATCGCCCACGAGGCCCATTCGATGGATGACGCTCGCAGGCTCGCCCGTGCATGCGGCACCGGATCATCGGCCTCGCCCAGGCGGTCGAGCGGCGCGGCTGACGCGGTGATGCGCAGCGCGATGACGTCGCCGAATTCGGCCAGGTGCCATGGACGGATGCCGCGGGCGTCGAACCGCCGCGTGCCACCCGGCGAGGTGAGATCGACCACGGCGTCGCCGCGGACCACCGCAGTGACCTCAGTGGGATCGGGTCCCGGCCACCAGACGATGGCGAAGGACTCCGCCCCACCGCCGGGCGGGATCGGGATGCATGCGACGAGCGATTCGATGGTCACGCGCTCGTCGCCGGCTGCTTCGGCGAGGGCCGTCGTGCTCGCGTCTGGCGCAGGGGCGGCGACGGCCGCGATGAACCGTTCGCCCACGACGAGGTCCCACTCGGCCGCGCCGGGAAGCGCGGCGCTCGTGAGGGAACCGGCGACCATGGCGACCAGTCTCGCACCCTCTTCGTTCGCTCGTCAGCCGGTGTGTGCTCATGCATTTGGAATCAGTTGCAGGACGGCTCTGAATCGACGGAATCACTTGCTACCGCCCATCTTCACTGACACAATCATCGGATGACGAATGCAACTCGCTCGGGCGCACCGCGGCCGGTGAATCTCGACGATGTGTCGAAGGCGATCATCGAGCAGTTGCAGGCCGACGGTCGCCGGTCGTACGCCGACATCGCCAAGGCCGTCGGCCTCTCCGAGGCGGCCGTGCGACAGCGCGTGCAACGACTCACGGAGTCGGGGGTGATGCAGATCGTTGCCGTGACCGACCCGATGCAACTCGGCTTCACACGGCAGGCCATGATCGGAATCCGCGCGAGTGGCGATACCCGGCGCATCGCCGAGGAGCTGGCTCAGATCCCCGAGATCGACTACGTCGTGCTGACGGCCGGCAGCTTCGACCTGCTCGCCGAGGTGGTCTGCGAGAGCGACGATGAGCTCCTCACGCTGCTCAATTCGAGCATTCGCAGCCTCGCGGGAGTGCTCAGCACCGAGACGTTCGTGTACCTGAAACTGCAGAAGCAGTTCTACAACTGGGGCACCCGCTGAGCGGCGCCCCCAAGGGAGGACAGAGATGACCACCATCGAATCGCCGACGAGCGTCGGCACCACCGGCTACGACAACGCGTCGCTGCAGCAGAAGGCGAAGGACCACCTCTGGATGCATTTCGCGCGGCAGTCGACGATGGAGACATCCGGCGTGCCGATCATCACCCGGGGCGAAGGCCACCACATCTACGACATCGAGGGACGCAAGTACTTCGACGGCCTGTCAGGCCTGTTCGTGGTGAACGCGGGGCACGGGCGAGCGCGGCTGGCCGAAGCCGCGGCGAAGCAGGCCGAGCAGCTCGCCTTCTTCCCGATCTGGTCGTACGCGCACCCGGCCGCCATCGAGCTCGCCGACCGCCTGGCCACGCATGCCCCTGGCGACCTCAACCGGGTGTTCTTCTCGACGGGCGGCGGCGAGGCCGTCGAAACCGCCTTCAAGCTCGCGAAGTACTACTGGAAGCTGCAGGGCCGGCCCACCAAGCACAAGGTCATCTCCCGCGCCGTGGCGTACCACGGCACCCCGCAGGGGGCGCTCGCCATCACCGGCATCCCTGGCATGAAGGAGATGTTCGAACCGGTGACCCCCGGCGGGTTCCGTGTGCCGAACACGAACTTCTACCGCGCCGCTGAGATGGGCGCCCCAGCCGACGATCTCGAGGCCTTCGGGATCTGGGCGGCCAACCGCATCGAGGAGATGATCCTCTTCGAGGGCCCCGAGACGGTCGCCGCCGTCTTCCTCGAGCCGGTGCAGAACTCGGGCGGATGCTTCCCGCCGCCGCCCGGCTACTTCAAGCGGGTACGCGAGATCTGCGATCAGTACGACGTGCTGCTCGTCTCCGACGAGGTGATCTGCGCCTTCGGTCGCATCGGTCACATGTTCGCCTGCGATGCCTATGACTACGTGCCCGACATGATCACGTGCGCGAAGGCGTTGACGTCGGGCTACTCCCCCATCGGCGCGACGATCATCTCGGAGAAGCTCTACGAGCCGTTCGCCACCGGCAACACGTCGTTCTACCACGGGTACACCTTCGGCGGTCATCCGGTCTCGGCAGCCGTCGCCCTCGAGAACCTCGACATCTTCGAGGAGGAGGGCCTCAACGAGCGCGTACGCGAGAACTCACCGCTCTTCCGGGCCGAACTCGAGAAACTGCTCGACCTGCCGATCGTCGGAGACGTGCGCGGCGATGGGTACTTCTTCGGCATCGAACTCGTGAAGGACAAGGCGACCAAGCAGACGTTCGACGACGATGAATCGGAACGACTCCTGCGTGGATTCCTCTCGAAGGCGCTCTTCGATGCCGGCCTGTACTGCCGTGCCGACGACCGCGGCGACCCCGTGATCCAGCTCGCCCCCCCGCTCACGATCGGCGTACCCGAGTTCCAGGAGATCGAGCAGACCCTCCGTAGCGTGCTCACGGAAGCGTCGAACCGCCTCTGATGGTGCGCAGGCCGCACCAGGCGACGGATGGCGCCACCGCAACGTACCGGCGAGCGAGCTTCTGGCTCGATGACCTCGTGGTCTCGGGGCGCGACGACCTCGCGCCCCGAGCACCGTTGACGACCGACGCCCGGTTCGACGTGTGTCTCGTCGGCGGGGGCCTCACCGCACTCTGGACCGCATATTCGCTGGCCCAAGCCGACCCGACCCTCAGGATCGCCGTCGTCGAGCGTGAGATCGCGGGCTTCGGCGCCTCTGGGCGCAACGGCGGCTGGTGCTCCGCGCTGTTCCCGCGATCTGCCGGTTCGCTCGAGCGCGACCACGGGTTCGATGCCGCAGTCGCGATGCGGCGCGCGATGGTCGACACCGTCGACGAGGTCGGCCGGGTCGTCCGTGTCGAGGGCATCGACTGCGACTTCGAGCAGGGCGGCACGATCGTGTTCGCCCGCTCTGGCGTGCAGCACGATGCCGCCCGTGCAGACGTCGCCGAGATGCGCCGATTCGGGGTCGACCGACCTGCGTACTGGGACGGCCGGATGGTGGCGGATCGATTCGGCGTCACCGGCCTCGAAGACGGGGACGTCGGGGCCATGTTCGATCCGGCGTGCGCGCGGGTCCATCCTGGCAAGCTCGTGCGCGGCCTGGCGAATGTCGTCGAGTCGCTCGGCGTCTCGGTCTTCGAACGCACAGAGGTCATCGACTGGTCGGCGGGTCAGGTGCGGATCCGCGCCCTCGACAGTGGCGCCGAAGGAGTGGTCACCGCACGCCACGTGATCATCGCCCTGGAGGGGTACGGCCCGCAGCGGCCTCGCGTGCGCCGTCGAATCCTGCCGCTCTACTCGCTGATGATCGCGACCGAGCCGCTGCCCGACGATGTGTGGCGCGAGATCGGCATCGAGCACGGCCAGACGTTCAGCGACTACCGTCACCTGCTCGTCTACGGGCAGCGCACGGCCGACAACCGCATCGCCTTCGGCGGACGTGGGGCGCGATATCACTGGGGCAGCGTCGTCGATCCCGTGTTCGAGCACGTCGACGAGGTCTTCGAGCACCTCCGCGACGCATTGCACGAGCTCTTCCCGGCCCTGGCCGGAAGCCGGATCACCCACCGCTGGGGCGGCCCGCTCGGCGTGGCGCGCGACTGGCACGCCACGGCCAGCTACAACCCGAAGACCGGTGTGGGATTTGCCGGCGGGTACGTGGGCGACGGGCTGTCGACCACCAATCTCGCCGGGCGAACGCTCGCCGACCTGGTGCTCGGTCGCGACACCGAGCTGACGGGTCTCCCATGGGCGAATCACCGCTCACCGCTCTGGGAGCCGGAGCCGCTTCGGTTCGTGGGCGCGAACCTCGGTATCCTCGGCATGCAGTTCGCGGACCTCGAGGAACGGGTGACGAAGCGTCCGTCGCTCACGGCCCGACTGATCGCACCGCTGACCGGTCACTGATCGCCCCCGCTGACCGGTCACTGTTCGACCGAGAAGGCCCACTCCGGCAGTGCGCCACTTCCGATGAACGCCGCGAGCAGGGTCGCCATGGAGTGATCGTGGTCGACCTCGAGCGCCCGATCGACGAGGGCGCCTGCAGCCGAGCCTCGACCCAGTGACCACGTGAGCCAGGCTGCGATGCACAGCGGGCCGATTCGCCGATCGATCGGCGCGTCGGCGATGAGCGGGCGAAGGATGCCCAGTGCGCATTCGATGCGGCTGGGATCGGGCCGCGTCGTCGATTGCCCGAGCAGCAATCGCGCGAGCAGCTCGGATACCTCGTCCTCCTCGCCCTCCTCGAGATCGCGCCCCACGAGATCGTCCACGGTGGTGGTGCTTCGATCAGCCCGCTCGGCGGTCACTTCCGCGTCGTCATGGGCCAGCATTCCGACGACGGGGCCGAATGCCAGCTGCAACATCATCGCGTCGCGCATCGCCGGCGCACTCGCGAGGTGCAGGAACCAGGCCAGTCGTCGCGGCGGGTGCGAGCCCGGGTCCTCGCGCAGCAGGGCCTCGACGAGCTCGACCGGATCGACCTCCGCGCCGAGCCCCTCGAGTCGTGACTCGATGCGCCGCTCGTCGGCGAAGGCCTCGAGCTCGCTCGCGATCGACTCGGCCCGCGCCTCATCGCGTTGCGGGAGTTCACCGCTCGCCTGGACGGTGCCCAATTCCGATGTGTGCAGCTGCACCCGCTCCGCGACAGGGCTCTCGTCGATCATCGAGAGCGGATGCCCTGCCTCCGGCGTGTCGGGGTCGAGCAATGAGCCCCACGCGTCAGCCGCCCGGCACAGCGCATCTCGGACGACGAACCCGGCCTCATCCGCGCGGCCGGCGACGAGCGACAGCAGCGCGCGCTCGGGCATGCCCCGCCCGGCCGAGAACGTTGCATCGGTATACGCGATGGGCACCACCGCATCGACGCCGGGTATCCGGCACAGCGTTGCGATCAGGGCGTCGGCGACGACCGGCCGCTCTCGGGCGCGCCGGGGCAGGTCGTAGCGAAGCACGCCGGCGGATCGGTTGCCGCGGAAGGCGACGCACACGATGGAGCGTTCGGGGCGGAAGCCGGCGAGGGCGGGGACGAGCGCAAGCAGATCGTGCGCCGCGCCGGCGCGGATGATGGTGGTCATGCCGACAGCGTGCCGCCGCGGCATCCGTCATCCTCCTGATGGAACGCTCCCGGTGGCGCCGAACCGGGACGGCGCACCTGTCGAGGACGAGTCAGCCCGCGAAGAGCTCTGAGACCTCGGCCAGTTCAGCCTCGGTGGGCTGCCAGGCGGAACCCGCTGCGGCGTTCTGGCGAATCTGCTCAGGCTTCGTTGCACCGGCGATCACGCTCGTGAGGGCCGACTGGGCCAGCATCCATCCGAATGTCACCTCGAGCATGGTGAGCCCGCGAGCCTCGGCGAACGCACGATACCGATCGAGCACGTCCCAGGGAGCGTCGTCGACCAGATGCCGCCGCTGTCGCATGATGCGGGTGTCGGCCGGCCGCTCGTCGCGACGGAACTTGCCGGTCAGCAAGCCGTTCTGCAGCGGGAAGAACGGAAGGAATCCCACTCCGAAATGGCGCGCGGCAGGCAGTACCTCCGCCTCTGCACCGCGGGCGAGCAGGCTGTACTCGTTCTGCGCTGAGATGAATCGGGTCGCGCCCAGCTCACGTGCCACGAACTCGGCCTCTGCGAGCTGCCAGCCGGAGAGGTTCGAATGGCCGAGGTAGCGCACCTTCCCTTCGCGCACGAGGTCGTCGAGCGCGGCGATGGTCTCGTCGATGGGCGTCTCGGGGTCGGGCGTATGCAACTGGTACAGGTCGATCCAGTCGGTCTGCAGGCGGCGCAGCGAACCCTCCACCGCGAGCCGGATGTAGCGACGTGAGCCCTTCGCTCCCCACGCAGACAGGGGTGACGACATGCCGGCGTGGCCGAACTTCGTGGCGATGACGACCTCGTCGCGGTGACCACGCAGCGCCGTGCCGAGCAGGGATTCGCTGAGCCCGTACTCGCGACCGTAGCCGTCGGCCGTGTCGATGAAGTTCACGCCCGCGTCGAGTGCGGCGGTGATCACCGCGTCGGTGCCCTCCTGCGTCTCGGCCGCGGTGCCGACGCGCCCGAAATTGTTGCCGCCGAGGCCGACCGCTGAGACGCGAAGGCCGGAGCGCCCGAGGGAGCGGTACTCGAGTCCGGTCATCAGTCCAGCCTATGCGCTGCCAGCTGCCGACTCGTCCTCCACATGGCCGGTTCGGCACCGGTTCGCGCGATGTCCGATTTCCGCGAGTCGATGTCGGATGCCGCGGCTACTCTCGAACCATGACCAACGTGTTCCTCACCCGACTCGACAGCCCGATCGGCCGCATCGAGCTCCTCGGCGATGACCAGGCCGTGACCGCACTCACCATCGAGCGCGACGGAGTGCTGCCCCATGACGATGAGCCCGAGCGTTCGAACCCCGTGCTCGAGTCCGCCCGCGCGCAGCTCCTCGAGTACTTCGCCGGCACGCGCACCGCATTCGACGTGCCGGTGCGTCTTGTCGGCACTCCCTTCCAAGAGGCTGTCTGGGCAGAGCTCGTACGCCTCGGCTGGGGCGAGGCGACCTCGTACGGGGCGCTCGCGGCGGCGGTCGGCAAGCCGGGTTCTGCGCGGGCGATCGGCGGCGCGGTGGGCTCCAACCCGGTGCCGATCCTCATCGGCTGCCACCGGGTGCTCGCCTCCGACGGCCGCATCACCGGCTACTCAGGTGGCAACGGCGTTCCGACCAAGCTCTGGCTGCTCGGGCACGAGCGCATCGGGTTCGCAGCGTGAGCGTGATCCCCGCTGCCGAACTCGTTATCGGCGACGACGACCGACCCCGTTGCGCATGGGGCGCCCACGACGCTGAGTATCGGCGCTATCACGACGAGGAGTGGGGCACCCCTCAGCACGATCCGGTGCGGCTCTTCGAGAAGGTGTGCCTGGAAGGCTTCCAGGCCGGCCTGTCGTGGATCACCATCCTGCGTCGACGACCCGCGTTCCGTGAGGTGTTCTACGAGTTCGATGTCGAACGCGTGGCCGCGATGAACGAGGCCGACGTCGAACGCCTGCTCGACGACGCGCGAATCATCAGGCATCGCGGCAAGATCGAGGCGACCATCCAGAACGCTCGCGCGACGCTGGCGCTCGATGTGCCGCTCGATCAGTTGCTCTGGAGCTTCGCTCCCTCGCCGCGGGCGGCTGCACCGCGCGCGTTCGCCGAAGTACCGGCCGTGACGCCCGAGTCCACGAAGATGAGCACGACGCTGCGCGGCCTCGGCTTCCGTTTCGTGGGGCCAACCACCATGTACGCGCTCATGCAGGCCTCCGGCATGGTTGACGACCATCTCGCAGGATGCTTCCGGGCGACCGCGAGCCCCACGGCGTCCGCGGCGGCGGCGAGGGCGCGCAGCGCTGCGGCCGCCGCACCAGGGCCCGCATCCGCCGAGGCGCGTTCGCCCGCCTGAGCGATCAGACGACGAGTTCGAGTTCTCGGGGCTTCGAGTCCGGCCCGCTACCCTCCTCGAGAGTGAGACCCTCCTGCGCTGCCCAGTCGAGAAGTTCGGGCACCGACCGCAGGTCTGGCCGCGACTCGAGGATCGTCCGGGTGAGGCGTCCCTTGGCCTGCTTGTTGAAGTGATTGAGGGCACGGCGGCGTCCGTCGGCTCCGACTGACACGACACGCACGAACACGCTGTCGTCGAGAACCGGGGCGCGAGCGAGATCGGCATATCCCTCTGACCGCAGGTCGAGGATCAGGCCCGGGTGCGCCGCGAACTGCGCCACGAGTGCGATCTGCCAGTGACGTCGCAGGCTGAGGCCCGGCACGCGGGAGTCGTGGGAGAGTCGTTACGCGGGAACCGGATCGAGCCCGCCGATGAAGCCGAAGAGTGCCGAGTGCACCACCACTGACTCGGCGGCGAACGATCGTGACGC
>JALYWB010000138.1 GCA_030852935.1 Actinomycetota bacterium
CCACGGACCCGACGGACCCCACGGACCCGACGGAGCCCACGGAGCCCGGCACGCCGGGTGACAACGGATCGACGGTCGCATCGGGTGGCGTGACCACCGTGGCGTCGCCTTCGACGCTCGCCAGCACCGGAGCGGACACCGCAGGGCTCGGCCTCGCAGCCCTGCTGCTCCTGGCGGGAGTCATGCTGGTCGGCATCCGCCGGCTGACGCAGCGGCACGCATCGCGCCGCTGATCGGGTGAAGACCCGGCGCCGCCCTACCGGCGCCGGGACGCCCCGCCCCTACACGACCGAGGCCAGCAGCTCGGGCTCGGGCTCGGAGGCCGGTGCGTGCGCGAGTGCTCGCCATGCGCGGGCAAGCGCCTGCACCGCGGCATCCGTCGTCTCGGGGGAATAGCAGATCGGCAGGCGCAGGAACCGCTCGAACGCACCGTCGACACCGAAGCGCGGACCCGCGGCAATGATGAGCCCCTCGCGCCTGGCGCTGAGCGCGAGCTGGGAGCTGACCGGCGCACCGAGCCCCACCCAGGTGACGATGCCGCCGTCGACACGGGGCACCTCCCACTCGGGAAGCAGCCGCGCGAGGATCTCTTCGAGGCGTTCGCGCCCGCTTCGCAGCTGTTCGCGCCGGAGCTCGAGGATCTCGTCCATTCGTCCGACCAGGCGCGTGACGAGCAACTGCTCGAGGATGGGGGTACCGAGGTCACCCGGCGAGCGCACGGCGAGCAGCCTGCGGATGAGCGGCCGTTCCGCGCGGATCCAACCCACCCGGATGCCGCCCCACACCGTCTTGCCGACCGACCCGACGAGCACGGCCGGCCCGTCGACGGCCATCGGCGGGAAGTCGCCGGGGCGGTCGATCGAGAGCTCGGCCGTGGTCTCGTCGGCGACCACGATCGTGCCCTGCCGGGCAGCGGCGTCGAGCACCCGTGCACGCGCGGCCCGACTCATCGTGCGGCCGGTCGGGTTCTGGAAATCGGGGATGAGGTACGCCATGACCGGATTCGAATGACGGATCGCCTGCACGAGGCCGTCGGTCTCCTCGCGCTCGTCGCCGATGCCATGGGGTGCGACAGGTACTGGCACGAGCCGCGCACCGGCCGCGCGCAGGGCCTCGTACGCGTGCGGGTAGATCGGCACCTCGGTCACGGCACGGTCGCCGCGACCGATGAGCGCGCGCGAAAGCAGCGCGATCGCGTGCTGCGCACCGATCGTCACCATGATCTGGTCTGGCGTGGTGGGCAGTCCCCGTGCCGTGTACCGGTCGGCGATCGCCGCCCGCAGCTCAGGAGTGCCGATCGGGTCGAAGCCGGGGTCGCCCAGCTGCGCGGGCAGGTCGTCGACTGCCTGGCGTGCCACCTCGGGCAGCCACGGTAATGCGGGCGGTGCAGCCTTGGAGAAGTCGATGTACTCGCTCTCGAGCGGCGCGGGCAAGATGGCGGGCGCCCCCGGCAGACGGGCGACGCTGCCCGAGCCGCGCACGCTGTGCAGCAGGCCCTGATCCCGCAGGTGCCGGTAGGCCGCGGTGACGGTGGTGCGGCTGAGGCCGAGGCGCTCGGCGAGGTCACGCTCGGCGGGGAGCCGAGTATCGACGCCGATCCGTCCATCGAGGATGAGCAGGCGCACGCGCTCGGCCAGGGACTCATAGGCGCTGCCGGTACCACGCCAGTCGCCGAGCAGGAGTTGCAACGAACGCGCCGTGATCACCAAGCCAGACATAAGGCCACTTTAGGCCGATTGGCTCTTTGCAGGAAGGCCAATCATGGAATTGGATTGCATCATGCTCCGCCGGTCCTCCGACTCCGCTTCCGTGCTCGTCCGTCGATTCGTGCAGCTCTTCGTCGGGCTGTTCCTCTACGGCATCGGCATCGCACTCATCGTGCGGGGCGAGCTCGGCGTTGCCCCGTGGGATGTGTTGACCCAGGGCATCGCGAAGCAGACCGGGCTGGGCTTCGGACTCATCACCGTCATCACGAGCGGCGTCGTACTCCTGCTCTGGATCCCGATCCGCCAGCGCCTCGGGTTCGGCACCGTCATGAACGCCCTGCTCGTCGGCCCGGCGGCAGACGTCGGCCTGTGGCTCATCCCACCCGGCCTCGACCTGTGGGTGCGCATCATCCTGCTACCGGCCGGCATCGTGGTGCTCGCGATCGCGACCGGGCTCTACATCGGCGCCCACTTCGGCCCCGGCCCCCGCGACGGCCTCATGACCGGCCTGCACGCAGTGACGGGCTGGCCCATCTGGATCGTGCGCACCGGCATCGAGGTCGTCGTGCTCGGGGCGGGCTGGCTGCTCGGCGGCAACGTCGGCATCGGCACCCTCGCGTTCGCACTGCTCATCGGGCCGCTCTGCGGTTGGGCGATCCCGCTCTTCGCGATCAAGCGGCCAGGGCGGGCGGATGCCGCGGCCCCGGTCCAGGCCGATCGCGCCGCCGTCGCCACATCCGCGATCCCAGCCGCCGAGTAGGCGGCCTCGACGACAGCGACCCCGAGGCGGGGACACCTCGGGGTCGCTGCACGCCCTTCAGCAGCTCACGGTGCGCACTCGACGTGGACGGTCATCGCGGCGGAATCCCGCCGTGGCGGTGGAATCCCCGATTCCGGGGACTCCACCGAACGAGCGGGATTCCGCTGAGCGATGCGTCGGACGGTGGCACTACAGGTTGCGCTCGGCGTAGGTGGTCATCGCATCACGCACGAACTCCGCGCCCGCCTGGCCGCCATAGTTCGCGCCGAAGCGCTCGTCGGCCACGTACATCTCTGCGAGGCCGACGAAGTACTCCTTCGTCGGGCCCCCGCCGTCACCGCCGGGCGTGCCCGGGATGCCGCGCAGCCAGTCGTAGTGCCGCTGCGCAAGCGCCTGCGCCTCGTCGCCGGCGGGGTCGATCCCCCGCTCGTGGGCCGCGATCCAGTCGCTGCCGAGCTGCGAGACGCGCTGCTGCCACGCCGACTTCTCGTCGGCGCTCATCGAGCGCCACCACGCGTCGCTCTTCGCATACGCGTCCTTGCCCCAACGCTCCTCGACCTCCTCCTTGTACTGGGTGTGGTCGAAACCGTCGAACATGTTCTCTGCCATGAGTCGTTCACCTCCTTCCAATGCTCCGATGGTGCGTTCGACCGACGCGATCTGCCGCGCCAGCCGATCCTCTTCCCTGCGCAACCACTCGAGGTGCGCACGCAGGGCATGCGGGGCGCTCTCCTCACGCTCGAGCACCTCCGCGATCACGGGGAGCCCGAGCCCGAGCTCGCGCAGCAGCATGATGCGCTGCAGGCGCACGAGCGCGTCGTCGTCGTAGTATCGGTACCCGTTGCCTCCGATTCGGCTCGGCAAAAGCAGGCCGATGTCGTCGTAGTGGCGAAGCGTGCGGCTCGTCGTGCCCGCAAGCTTCGCGATCTCCTGGATCGACCAATCCACGGCGCCCTCCTCTCATGACCAGCGGGGCCGGTTCAGCCCAACGGATGCCACGCTAGAGGTTGACGTTGCGTCAATGTCAAGCCGCGGCCCACGCGACTCACAGGTGAAGCCTGTCGTACCCGCGCAGTTGCGGATCAGCCAAACGCGATATATCGTGATGCCAACACCCCAAGACGCGATATATCGCGACGAATACGAGGGCTCCGGATGCCGCGGCATCCGCCAGCCGAACGAAGGAGCAGGACATGGCCATCGAGAAGTGGGTCATCGCACCCGGGGAGAGCCGGGTCATCGACCTCGAACTCGTCCGCAAGCTGAAGGTCAGCCTCATCGGCGGCAAGGTCGACGTGATCGCGCACGACAAGCCGGGCGCGCGCATCGAGGTCTCAGGCGTCACGGGCAAGGAGCTCAGGGTCCAGATCGACGGCGACACCCTCGAGATCGACCACCCGCAACTGCGGTGGGACAACTTCATCGACGCCTTCAATGGCTTCGTCGGCAACGCGCGGGCTGAGGTCTCGATCCTCGCGCCGCGCCACGTCGCCTTGAAGCTCGGCGTGGTGTCGGGCGGGGCCCTCGTCTCGGGCTTCACCGGCGACGCCAAGCTCAGCACCGTCTCGGGCGATGTGGTGCTCGACAACCACGAGGGCGACGTCGAGCTGTCGAGCGTGTCGGGCGAGGTCTCTGCCGGCAATCACACGGGACGCATCACGGCCCACTCGGTGTCGGGCGACATCGTGTCGACCGGAGACATCGTGTCGTTCAACGCCGACACGGTCTCGGGCAACATGATCGTCGACGCCTACGGCACCCCCGACCGCATCGACACGAACACGGTCGCGGGCGACCTCACGGTGCGTTTCGAGCCGGGGTCCGGCGCGCGCTACCGCATCAACACCGTCGGTGGCACCGTGCTCCTCGACGACGTGACGATCAAGGGTGTGCTCGGCAAGGGCTTCGAGCGGGTGGTCGGCGAGCTCGCCGGGCACTGGCTCGAGCTCGGCGCGAACAGCGTGTCGGGCAGCATCTCGATCATGCGGCGCGAGGCGCCCGCGAACACGGGATCGGCTTCGCACTCGACCGCCGACGCCGGAGCCGACGCAGGATCGTCATCCACCGGCGCAACCGCCGGCGGCCCGAGCGACGGGGCTTCGGCATGACTCCACCGGTCTTCGCCCACGGAAACCTGCGGCTGTACCTGCTCGCACTCCTCGACGAGCAGCCGCGTCACGGCTACGAGCTGATCCAAGCCATGTCCGACCGCTTCGGCGGCACCTACATCCCCAGCGCCGGCACCATCTACCCGCGCCTCTCGAAGCTCGAGGAGGAGGGTCTCGTCTCGAAGTCGACCGATGGTCGCAAGACGGTCTACGAGATCACGGATGCCGGTCGCACCGAGCTCGAGGCCAGGCGTCATGAGCTCGACGCGATCGAAGACGACCTCACCGACTCCGTGCGCCGCCTTGCCGACGGCGTGCGCGCCGAGGTGAACGATGCGATGCGCACGCTCCGGGCCGAGCTGGCGAGCGCCGCACGGGAGGCGAAGCGTGCGGCGAAGCGTGAGCCCGCGAGCGGAGGTCCCTCGGAGACCGGCGGCACCACGAACCTCCACGTGGAGTCGAATCGCGCGGTGCACGAGGCCGACCTGGTGCTGAACGAGTTCCGCCAGCAGTTGCGCACCGACCTGCGTACGCACGCCCATCGCGGGCGCGTGACGCCGGCATCGGTCACGCTCCTGAAGGCACGGCTGGCGCAGGTGCGGGCCGACGTGCTCGCGACGCTCGACGACCGCTGACCGCGCGGACCGGTGACCGGTGACGCGCAGACCGACGACCGCTGACGCAGACCGTTGACGCGCAGACCGGTGGCCGTCGGTGGTCCGTGGTTCGATGAACGTATGCCCCAGGTAGAACTCCGACCCTGGTCACCCGACGACCTCGACCTGCTTCGTCGCGCGAACACGCCCGAGCTCATGGACCAGCTCGGTGGTGTCGAAGACGATGAGCAGGTCGTCGCGCGGCATGAACGATACCTCCGGCTGCAGCGCGAGGGCACGGCGTTCCAGTTCCGCGTCGTGATCCCCGGGCATCCAGAGGGCGTCGGCATGGTCGGCTACTGGCACCGCGACGAAGACGGGGAGCCGGCGCTCGAAGCCGGCTGGTCCGTCGAGAAGCAGTATCGTGGGCGCGGCATCGCACCAGCGGCCGTGACGGCGATGCTCGCTCTGGCTCATGCCGCCGGCGAGACCCTGCCGTTGCACGCCTACCCACGCGTCGACAACCCGGCTTCGAACGCGGTGTGCCGCAAGGCCGGCTTCACGCTCCTCGGCGAGCGCGACTTCGAGGTCACCCCCGGGCGCATCCTGCACACGAACGACTGGGTGATCGATCCGGCCACCGCACCGGCCACCCATCCGGCCACCGCCTCGGCGTAGCCTCGGATCGTGCGCACGTACCTCGCCGTCGCCATCGGCGGACTCCTCGGCACCGGCCTGCGCCTCGCGTTCGACCTCGCATTTCCCCACGACGACGGCGCCTTCCCCCTCGAGACGCTCCTCGTCAACCTCGGCGGCACCTTCGTGCTCGGCTGGCTCGTCGGCGGCCTCTGGACCCGCCGCCGGATGCCCCACTGGCTGAAGGCGGGGCTCGGCGCCGGGGTCCTCGGATCCTTCACCACCCTCTCGTCCGTGATGGCCGCCCTCGTGGTGCTCAGTCGCGAGGGCGAGCACGCCACCGCGGCCCTCTACCTCGGTGTCTCGATCGTGGGCGGCCTGGTGGTCGCAGCGATCGGCCTCCGCTTCGGCTCACTGATCGCCCACGAACCGATGCCGACCGAGGTCACGGATGCCGGTGAGACCCTGTGACCGGCGCGCTCACTCCCCTCGTCCTGATCGCCGTGCTCGGGGCGGGCGCCGTGGGCGCGGTCCTCCGCTACACGCTCTCGCGTGCCCTTCCGGTGCGGCCAGGACACCTGCCTGGCGGCATCCTGATCGTGAACATCGCAGGCTCGGCGATCGCAGGCGCCCTCATTGGTCTTGCCGAGCGCGCCGCCGTCGACGGCGACGTGCGCCTGATCCTCATCACCGGATTCTGCGGCGGCCTCACGACCTTCAGCACCTGGACCGTCGAGACCATCGAACTCCTCAACGGCGGGCGATGGCGAGCGGCGGTGCTCAACGTCGTGCTGACCATCACGCTCGGCCTCGGCGCGGCCACCGGCGCGTACCTGCTCGCCCGCTGAGGTCAGGCCATCTCGAGACCTAGAGCATCGCCATGATCTGGCGGGCGATCATACGTCCGGCGCGGTTCGCACCGATCGTCGACGCCTGGGGGCCATAGCCGGCGAGGAAGATGCGCGGATCGTGCCACGCCGCGCCTTGTCCCACCGTGACCCCGCCGGTCTTCTCGCGAAGCTTGAGCGGAGCGAGGTGGCGCAGCTCGGGACGAAAGCCCGTGGCCCAGATGATGACGTCGGCACGCGCCATGCCGCCCTCATCGCCGTCCCAGACGACGCGATCAGCCTCGATGCGGTCGAACATGGGGCGAGCCACGAGCAGCCCGCGCTGGATCGCGGCGGCGACTCTCCGGCTCTTCGGCACGCCGGTGCCGCTGACGATCGAGGGCAGGGCCCTGCCCGAGCGTGCCGCCTCGTCTTGGAGGGCGACGGCCGCGGAGGCCCCTTCGAGGTCGAGTTCCTGCCGGTCGAGCCAGTCGATCGGACGCCGGGAGACCCACGTGAGCCCCGCCGCGACATCCTCGAGCTCGAGCATGAAGCCGATCGCCGAGGTTCCGCCGCCGACGACCACCACGTGCTTGTCGCGGAAGTCCTCGGCAGCGGTGTAGTCCGACGTGTGCACGTGACGACCCTGGAACTCGGACATGCCGGGGTAGTACGGCACGAACGGCGAACCCCAGGTGCCGGTGGCGTTCACGATGAACTGCGCCGCAATCTCGTGTCGCGGCGCAGGCGGTGGTGCGGGTTCCTCGAAGGTCCTTCGTCGCCTGCCGAACAGGCCGCGCGCCTTCTGCTCCTCGATCGGCTGAGGCGTGAGGTCCTCGTAGTGCACGACGAGGTCGACGCCCTCGTTCGCCACGCTTCGCACGTTCATCGGCCGTCGAACGCGCAGGTCGAAGTGGGATTCGAAGCGCCCGTAGTAGTCGGCGACGACCTCCTTCGCCGGCAGCGACCGATCGGCGGTGTCGAAGCTCAGGCCGAGGTCGGCCATGCCGGGCAGGTCGTTCACGCGGTGGGCGGTGCCGAGCCGGAGTGATGACCATCGGTGTTGCCACGCGCCACCCGGCCCGGGAGCGCGGTCGAGCATGACGAAGTCCTCATCGGCGACGAGCTCGAACCGGCGCAGGTAATAGGCAACGGAGAGTCCGGCCTGCCCGGCTCCGATCACCACGACCTTCACGCGTTCAGGACTCGACATCACATGACAATCTCAGCATGCATTGCTGTATACGCGCACCACGGGGTTCCGACACGATTCGAGTGTTCCACGGGAGTTGCGCAAGGCTCCGGTCGAGACGATCGGCGGTGCTAAACTGGCAGCCGGACGAATTCCATTTATCAGATGAGTGCCGGGTGAAGACAATCCCACCCGGCCAGATGTCGTAAGGGGGTCACGCATGGGGCGCGGCCGTCAGAAAGCCAAGCACACCAAGGTCGCTCGGGAGCTGAAGTACTTCAGCCCGAACACCGACTACAACGCGCTTGAGCGCGAACTCACGGGTTCGCAGCATGACGAGTACACCGAAGAGGCGTCGAAGTGGGCGGAGTATGCCGCCGAAGACGACGACAGCTACGTCACTGGCGACGAGCAGCGCGCGTAAGCGCCTGCCGCGACAACCTCACGAATTCCGCCACACCGGACGGATGCCACGTCAGCTCTAGGCTGGGCGGATGACGCAACAACCGCGCGCGCTCACGAGCCGTCTCGCGTACGAGAACCCGTGGATGCGCGTGCGTGAAGACCTCGTGCGGTGGCCCGGTGGGCACGAATCGGTCTACGGCGTGATCGAGAAGCCCGACTTCGCCGTGATCATGCCCCGCGACGGCGACGCCGACGGTGCCGACGGCTGGTGGATGGTCGAGCAGTACCGCTATACGATCGGTCGCCGCGTGCTCGAGTTCCCGCAGGGTTCGTGGCCGGCAGGCCACTCCGGCGACACGCTGGCCCTTGCCGAGGCCGAGCTGCGTGAGGAGACCGGCTTCACTGCGCGGTCGATGAGGAGGATCGGGCGGATGCAGGAGGCGTACGGGTTCGTCGACCAGGCCTGCGACGTCTACCTCGCGTCCGGACTCGAAGCCGGCGACCCTGATCGTGAGGCCACGGAGCTGCACATGGAACACCGGTTCGTCACTGACGACGAACTTGCGGCCTTGATCCGCTCGGGGCACGTCGTCGACGCCGTGACCATCGCGGCGCTCACCCTGCACCGGCTCGACGCTGGTGGGCTCGACGCCGGC
>JALYWB010000141.1 GCA_030852935.1 Actinomycetota bacterium
CGCTCGCGCCGTGCCCGCGCTGGTCGATGCCGAGCACCCGGAAGCCAGCGCGCGTGAGGTCGCGCACCCACCCTGTGTTCACCCAGTTGTCGCGGCAGCTCGACACGAACCCGTGCACGGTGAGCACCGTCGGCGCATCCTCGTCGCCCCAGAGGTAGGTGGCGATGCGTCGCCCGCTGGCGGTCATCACGAACTGCGGCGAGGGCATCTGGGTCAGGGCGGGGATCGCGGCGCTCATGTGTTTCTCCTATGTCAAGTGTCAGGCCGCGAGCGACTGGCTGGCGGTGTGTCGGGTGGTTTGTTGGTCGGCGTGGAGGGCGTTGAAGACGATTCGCGCGAGGCGTCGTTTCAAGCATCGGAGCGCCTCGATAGTGGAGTCGCCCTTCTCGAGCCGTTTGCGGTAGTACTCGCGGCCGAGCCCATCCACGCGGATCTGGGTGACGGCGATGCGGTGCAGCGCGGCGTTGAGTTGTCGGTTCCCAGTCCGGCTCAGCCGGACCCTGCCGCGAGTACTTCCCGACCAGACCGGTAGCGGTGCCGCGCCGGCGTTCATCGCGAAGCACGCTTCGGATCGGAACCGGTCGACGTTCGCGGTTTCGCCGGCGATTTTTGCCGCGGTCAGCGGCCCGGAGCCCGGGATTGCGAGGAGGTGCTGGTAGCGGTCCTCGACCAGACCGGTGATCCGTTTCTCCAACTCGTCGATCTTGGCGCTGCCAACGGTGATGTCGGCGAGAACATCGCGGGATAGTTCCGCGATCAGGCCCTCGCAGCCGGCCAACCAGTCCGCGACGCGGCGACGCTGCTTGGCGATCCTGAAGCTCTTGATCGGAACGTCGAACTCGGGGTCGAGCTCGTGCAGGTGCCAGCGCAGCCGGTTGACCTGCCGGGTCCGCTCGCCGACCAGGTCTTCACGCCGGTCCACCAAGAGTTTCAGCTCCCGGGTCGATTCGTCATGTGATGCTGTGGGCAGGTCGGGTTCGCGTAGCACCGCCCGAGCCACCGCGAGCGCGTCGATCGGGTCGGACTTCCCCCACTCCCGCGCTGAGGCACGCGAGTGCGCCATCAGCTTCGGCGGCACCCGCACCACGTCCTGACCGCCCGCCAGCAGGTCACGCTCCAGCCGAGCCGACAAATGCCGGCAGTCCTCGATACCCCAACACAGGTCGTTCCCGAGCTGGCTCCGCGCCCACCGCAGCGCGGCCTCGTGTCCGGCGGTTGTGGCCTTCACGGTGCGTTCGGCGAGTTTGCGGCCGACTTCGTCGACCGCGACGAATGTGTGCGTGGCCTTATGGACATCCGCACCAATGACGATCACCATGGAATCGTCTCCTTCCAACTCTGAGGGACAGGTTGGGCCGGTCGGCGGACAAACCTCAGTCGGGGGCGAAGCCACGCTCCTATCAAGTCACGCCGGCCGGTCCTTCACACCGGTCGCCGGCAAAACGCATGAATGCCAACCCGAAGGCGGCAGCCAGTCTGAGAGCCAGACGACCAATGATCAGGAGCCAACCACCGCAACAGCGGCAATGCCACCCTGACACTGAGTCCATTCTGCGCACCGGGTGCGGCGCGCGGATCACCCGATCGGGTGACCCGCGCGCCCGGTCACCGCGTCACGAGGGGCACCGGCTCGGACGACGCGGCGTCGGCCGGGGCGTCGGCCCGTGGCATCCGTTCAGCGCACGACGTCGAAGACCTGCTTGACGACGCCGTTCGAGTAGGCCTCGTGCTCGACCAGCTGCAGCTTGCCGGCCTCACGGCCGTTGAAGAGTCGCTTGCCCTCGCCGAGTGCGATGGGGAAGACGAGCAGGTGATATCGGTCGACGAGTCCCGCCTCGGCGAGGCCCTGTGCCAGCGTGGCGCTGCCGTGCACGAGGATGTTGCCGCCCTCGCCCTGCTTGAGCTCGGCGACCTCGTCGAGCGACCGCAGGACCGACGTGTTGTTCCACTCGGGGCCCGTCAGCGTGCTGGAGACCACGAATTTCGGCATCGCGTTGTACTCGGCGAATTCCTCCATGCTCGGCCACACGGGGGCGAACTCGTCGTAGCTGACCCGACCGAGCAGCAAGGCGCCCGCCTCGTCCTGCTCGCGGCCCTTGATCTCGTAGGCCTCCTCGACGAAGGGAACCTCCTTGAAGGTCCAGCCGGCCCGCGGGTGCTCGCCGCCGCCGGGCGAGTCGACGATGCCGTCGAGGGTGATGAACTCGGTGACGATGAGGGTGCGCATGGGGTTCCTTCCCTGTTCGATCGAGGCGGTGTGTCCGTCTCATTCTGAACGTCGAACGACGCGCCGCTGGATCGACATCGTGCGGGAAACAATGCGGCGCGCAGGCCACCCGATGGGTGACCCGCGCGCTGACCGTCGCGTTTCAGCTCGCGGCGAGCAGCTCGAGCGTGTCGATGACGCGGTTCGAGAAGCCCCACTCGTTGTCGTACCAGGCGACGACCTTCACGTGCTTCCCCTCGACCCGCGTGAGCGCCGAGTCGAAGATCGCCGAGGCCGGGTTGCCCGTGATGTCGGAGGAGACCAGCGGGTCGTCGGAGTACTCGAGCACGCCGGCGAGCCGCCCGGATGCCGCCGTGCGGTAGGCCTCGAGCACCTCGTCGCGGGTGACGTCGCGCGAGACCGTGGTGTTGAGCTCCACGATCGAGCCGACCGGCACGGGCACCCGGATCGAGTCGCCCGACAGCTTGCCGTCGAGCCCCGGCAGCACGAGCCCGATCGCCTTCGCTGCGCCGGTGGTCGTCGGCACGATGTTCACGCCGGCGGCGCGGGCCCGGCGCGGGTCGCGATGCGGGCCGTCCTGCAGGTTCTGCTCCTGCGTGTAGGCGTGCACCGTGGTCATGAAGCCGTGCTCGATGCCGGCGAGGTCGTCGAGCACCTGCGCGAGCGGCGCGAGCGCGTTGGTCGTGCACGACGCGTTCGAGATGATCGTGTGCGTCGCCGGGTCGTAGGCGTCGGTGTTCACGCCGTAGGCGAGCGTCACGTCGGCGCCGTCGGACGGCGCGCTCACGAGCACCTTCTTCGCACCCGCCTCGAGGTGGGCCCTCGCGGCATCCGCTGCCGTGAAGCGCCCAGTCGACTCGAGCACGACCTCGACGCCGAGCTCGGCCCAGGGCAGGTTCGCGGGGTCGCGCTCGGCGAGCACCTTGATGCGACGCCCATCGACGACGAGGGTGTCGCCGTCGACCTCGACCGGCCTGCCGAGGCGACCGAGGGAGCTGTCGTACTTGAGCAGCTGCGCGAGGGCGGCGGGCTCGGTGAGGTCGTTGACGGCGACCACCTCGAGGTCGGAGTCTCGTTCGAGGAGGGCGCGCAGGGTGTTGCGGCCGATGCGTCCGAAGCCGTTCACGGCGATGCGGGTCATTGCGTTGGGTTCCTTTCGTTCCCGTGGTACAGCTCAAGCGTCGTCGAGCGCCCGGTTCCGCGAAAGTGGCTGGAGCGACACCTTGCGCAAGGATCACGCCAGCACCGCGGCATCCGGTGGCCGGCTGAGTCAGGATGCCGCCGGGCCGACTGCGACGAGCGCCTCAGGCCTCGGGGTGCGCGAAGGTGTGCCGGTACTCGGTGGGCGACGTTCCGAGGATGCGGTGGAAGTGCAGCCGCAGGTTCGCACCCGTGCCGAGGCCGACGCGGTCGGCGATCTGCTCGACGCCCAGCTCGGTGCGTTCGAGCAGCTCACGTGCGAGGTCGACGCGCGCACGCAGGATCCACTGCATCGGCGTGTAGCCCGTGTCCTCCACGAAGCGGCGCGAGAACGTTCGCGCCGACACATTCGCGTGCCGGGCCAGGTCGCCAAGTCCGATCGGTTCCTCGAGGCGGCCCAGCGCCCACTCTCGCGTGCCGGCGAACACCTCGCCGAGCGGATCGGGCATGCTGCGGGGCACGTACTGCGCCTGGCCGCCGCTGCGATACGGCGCGGCCACGAGCCGCCTGGCGACGTGGTTCGAGAGTGCGACGCCGTGGTCGCGTCGCACGAGGTGCAGGCACAGGTCGATGCCGGATGCCGCGCCCGCCGAGGTGAGCACGTTCCCCTCGTCGACGAACAGCACGTTCTCGTCGACGTTGACGAGCGGATGCCGCGTGCGGAGCGCCCTCGTGTAGTGCCAGTGCGTCGTCGCCCGCCTGCCGTCGAGCAGGCCGGTCGCGGCGAGCGCGAACGCCCCCGTCGAGATCGCCGCGAGCCGGGCGCCGCGCGCGTGTGCTGCCCTGAGCCCATCGACCACGGCGGCCGGCGGATCCTCCCGGTCGGGGTGCCGGTAGCCCGGGATGAAGATGGTCTCGGCCCAGTCGAACGCCTCGAGCCCGTCCGCCACGTGATACGAGAGCCCGTCGCCGCCGGTCACCGGGCCCGGAGCGGCGCCGCACACGCGCACCTCGTACGGCATGCTCTGCCTGGTCGAGAAGATCTGCGCCGGGATGCCGACGTCGAGCGGCTTCGCCCCTTCGAGCACCAGCACGGCGACCCGGTGGTTCCGTCGCGACATCCGCCCTCCTCCGTGTCGTTGGCGTGAATCTCACCTTACGCAATGATCGCGCCAGCACCGACCCGGGCGAGCGGTCACAGCTCCGACCTCGGCGCGAGGAGTAGCATCCGACCGGGAGGCGCACATGAGCGGTGAACTCGTTCTCGTCACGGGAGGAACCGGCTTCATCGGCGCGCACTGCATCGTGCAACTGCTCCGCGCCGGACATCCCGTGCGCACGACGGTGCGGTCGGTTGCGCGAGCCGACGACCTGCGCGCGCTCGTGCGCGCTGGGGGCGCCGATCCCGAGCGCATCGAGATCACCCCGGCCGACCTCATGCATGACGACGGCTGGTCCGCGGCGGTCGACGGCGTCGCCTACGTGCTGCACGTGGCCTCGCCCTTCCCGATACGCGAGCCCCGACGTCCCGACGACGTCATCGCACCGGCGCGCGACGGCACGCTGCGAGTGCTGCGCGCTGCAAACCAGGCCGGCGTTCGGCGCGTGGTGCTGACCTCGTCATTCGCGGCGATCGGCTATTCAACACAGCCCGACCGCCCCTACACCGAGGCCGACTGGACCGATCCCGCAACTCCCGGCCTCAGCACGTACGTGCGGTCGAAGACCGTGGCCGAACGCGCCGCGTGGGATTTCATCGACCGCGAGGGGAGCGGCCTCGAGCTCGCGACGGTGAACCCGGTCGGCGTCTTCGGCCCCGCGCTCGGTCCCGACCTCTCGACCTCGGTCGCGCTGCTCCGCGCCCTGCTCGACGGTGCGGTCTTCGCGGTTCCGCGCGGTGAGACGTCGGGTGTCGACGTGCGCGATGTCGCGGACCTGCACTTACGCGCGATGACGCATCCGGATGCCGCGGGCGAGCGCTTCCTCGCGGTCGCGGGCGATCCCATCACCTACCCCGACCTCGCGCGGCTGCTGCGCGAGCAACTCGGCGAGCGGGCCACGCGCGTGCCGCGACGCACGCTGCCGGACTGGGTGGCGCGGATCGGCGCACTCGTCAACTCCGATCTTCGGGCGGTCGTGCCCGAGTTGCGACGGTCCCGCCGGGCGTCGAGCGAGAAGGCCGAGCGTGTGCTCCGCTGGCGGCCGCGGCCCCGCGACGAGGCCATCCTCGCGTCGGCTGAGAGCCTCATCCGGCTCGGGCTCGTCAGGCACTGACTTGAACCATCGGCGGTGTCGTCGTACAGTTGGGATACCCCATAGGGGTACTACTACTCGAAAGGGCGGCCATGACCGACATCCAGCGCATCGACCTCGGACTCACCGACGCGAATTCCACGTGCAGCTGCTGTGCGCCGGGCGAGGGCAGTGATTCCGCCCCCGTCGACACCGCAACGGATGCCTCGAGCACCGAGTACCTCGTCGACGGCATGACCTGCTCGCACTGCGTGGCGAGCGTCACCGAGGAGCTGACCGAAGTCGATGGGGTCGAGCGCGTCGCCATCGAACTGCGCGCGGGAGCGGCATCCGTCGTCACCGTCACGAGCACCCGCCCGATCGACGATGAGGCCGTGCGCGCTGCCGTCGAGGAGGCCGGGTACTCCCTCGCCGCAACCGGAGCCTGAACGGCATGCCGACCACCGAGTCCGTCGAGCTCGAGATCGAGGGCATGACCTGCGCCTCGTGCGCCACGCGTATCGAGCGCAAGCTGAACAAGATCCCGGGCGTCGAGGCATCCGTCAACTACGCGACCGAGAAGGCGCACGTGAGCGTGGCCGACGCCGCCACGCTCGATTCCGCGGAGCTCGATCCCACTGCGTTGATCGCGGCGGTGGAGGCGGCGGGATATCGTGCGAGCCTGCCCGCGCCGCCCGTGACGTCGGCGTCGCGCTCCTCGTCCGCTGCGAGCACGGGCGCGGATGCCGCGGCATCCGGGTCCCCCGTGCGGCGCGAGACTCGCGAGCTCGGCCGTCGATTGGCCATCAGCGCGGCGCTCACCGTGCCGGTGCTGCTCATTTCGATGATCCCGGCGCTCCAGTTCACGAACTGGCAATGGCTCGCACTCACCCTCGCGGCGCCGGTCGCGGTGTGGGGCGCGTACCCCTTCCACCGGGCCGCGGCGATCAACGCGCGCCACGGCGCGGCGACCATGGACACGCTCATCAGCGTCGGCGTGCTCGCCGCATTCGGCTGGTCGCTGTACGCCCTGTTCTTCGGTACGGCCGGTATGCCGGGCATGACGATGACGTTCACGTTCATCGGCTCCCCCGAGGCGGGCGCGGGTGAGATCTACCTCGAGGTCGCCGCGGCCGTCACCGTGTTCGTGCTCGCCGGGCGATACGCAGAGGCACGGGCGAAGCAGGAGTCGGGTGCGGCACTGCGCGCTCTCCTCGAGCTGGGGGCGAAGGATGCCTCGGTGCTTCGCGGGGGTGCCGACGGCGACGGCCGCGAGACCCGCGTACCCGTCGATGCGCTCGTGCCGGGCGACGTCGTGGTGGTGCGTCCGGGCGAGACGATCCCGTCCGACGGGCTCGTGATCGACGGGGCATCCGCCGTGGATGCGAGCATGCTCACCGGCGAGTCCGTGCCCGTCGAGGTGACGACCGGTTCGCGCGTCGTCGGGGCGACGGTCAACGTCGGCGGCCGACTCGTCGTCGAGATCACGCGCGTCGGGGCCGACACCGAGCTCGCTCGCCTCGCCCGCCTCGTCGAGGAGGCACAGACCGGCAAGGCGCCCGTGCAGCGGCTCGCCGACCGCGTCTCGGCGGTGTTCGTGCCGATCGTCATCGGCCTCTCGATCGCCGCGTTCGTCGGCTGGCTGGTCACCGGCGCCTCGCTCGAGGTGGCGTTCACCGCCGCGGTGGCCACGCTCATCATCGCGTGCCCGTGCGCGCTCGGGCTGGCGACCCCGACGGCGCTGCTCGTCGGCACCGGGCGCGGCTCGCAGCTCGGCATCCTGATCCGTGGACCGCAGGTGCTCGAGCAGACCCGCCGCATCGACACGGTCGTACTCGACAAGACCGGCACCGTCACGACCGGCCGGATGCGGGTCACGCTGGTGCAACCGGCCGACGGATGCCCCGAGGCCGAGCTCCTGCGCATGGCCGCGGCCGTCGAGGACGGATCTGAACACCCGGTCGGCCGCGCGATCGTCATGGCCGCGAATGCGACCGTGCCGGCGACTGCTCCGACCGCGTCGGCGCCGGATACCACCGCGCCCGTATTCGACGAGGCCCCGCCGGTGCCGGATGCGACCGCGACCGCGACTGGACGCGCACGCGTCGAGCAGTTCGCCGCGCACGCCGGTTCCGGTGTGCAGGCCATCGTCGACGGCAGACTGGTCGTCGCGGGCAAGCCCGAATGGCTCGCCGCCGAATGGTCGATCGTCCTGCCCGACGCGCTCCAGGCGGCGCGCGCCGAGGCCGAGGCCCGCGGTGTCACGACCGTGGCGGTGGCCTGGGATGGCGAAGTACGCGGACTCATCGGCGTCGGCGACACCGTGAAGTCGACGAGCGCGGAGGCCGTGGCACGGCTGCGCGGGCTCGGCCTTCAGCCGGTGCTGCTCACGGGTGATCACGAGGGAGCGGCCCGTGCGGTCGCCGATGCCGTCGGCATCGACGACGTGCGCGCGGGGGTGACTCCCGCAGGCAAGCTCGACGCGATCCGGCAGCTCCAGGCCGATGGTCACGTCGTGGCGATGGTCGGCGACGGTGTGAACGACTCGGCCGCGCTCGCGGCCGCCGACCTCGGCATCGCGATGGGTGGGGGCACGGATGCGGCGATCGCGGCGAGCGACCTCACGGTCGTATCGGGCGACCTGCTGCTCGTGCCCGACGCCATCCGGCTGGCCCGCCGAACACTCGGCACCATCAAGGGCAACCTGTTCTGGGCGTTCGCGTACAACGTCGCGGCGATCCCGGTCGCGATGCTCGGCCTGCTCAACCCGCTGCTCGCGGGCGCGGCGATGGCGTTCTCATCGGTGTTCGTCGTGACGAACAGCCTGCGACTGCGGAGCTTTCGCGCGGCGCAGCGGTAGTCCGGATTCTCGGCGCCGCAAGGCGGCCCTACGTCGTCGGGATCCAGACGCGCATCGTCGACGGTCCCCGCTCCGCCCACTCGTGGTAGGGCACGAGCGGCACCTCGACGGTCTTCGCACCGGCCTCGCGCGAACGCACCCGGACGAGCACCTGCCCGTCGGCCTCGCGCGGCGGCACGGCCGCGTCGAGCACGACGTCGGCGACATCCGTCACCGAAGCTCCTGCCCCGACGAGGTCGACCGACTCGAGCGCGAAGACCTCTGGCCCGCGCTCGACGGTGAGGCATCCACGCACGGCATCGATGCGGGGGTCGGGCGCGGTGAACCGCGGTTGCATCGGAAGCTCGAGCTCGACGACATCTCCGGCCGCGAAGGCCCGCGA
>JALYWB010000144.1 GCA_030852935.1 Actinomycetota bacterium
GGGCCGCTCACGAGCGACCCCATCCGCGGTCGGCGGCGATCGACATGACCTCGCCCACGAGGGCGATCGACCCGGTGACGACCACGGCGCGCTTCGGAGCGTCGGCGGCCCAGGCCCTGGCCTCGTCGAGTGCGTCGTCGAGTCGCTCGGCCCGCTGCACGTGTTCGACGCCGACTCGTGCAGCCACGACGGCGGCGAGATCGGCGACGTCGCGCGCGCGATCCGAGTCGGGCCTCGTGATGAAGAACCGGGCGCCCGTGCGGGCCAGTACGTCGACGATGCCGACCGCGTCCTTGTCGCCCAGTACGCCGAGCACGAAGGCGATCTCGTCGAAGTCGAAGTACTCGTCGAGTGCCGCGACGAGCGCCTGTGCACCATGGGGGTTGTGCGCAGCATCCACGATCACGACCGGTTCGGTACCGATGGTCTGCAGTCGCCCGGGCGATGCGACGGTCCCGAGGCCGCCCTCCACGACTTCGGCCGCGAGGCGAACAGCACCGCCACCGATGAACGTCTCGACGGCCGCGATGGCCACCGCGGCGTTCTCCGCCTGGTGGCGGCCGAAGAGCGGCAGTGCGACATCGCGGTACTCCCCCGCGAGTCCGCGGATCGAGACGAGCTGACCGCCGACCGCGACTCGCGATTCGAGCACCTCGAACGCGTCGCCCTCGACGGCGAGCGTCGACTCCGTGAGTTCTGCCGCCTCCTCGAGCACCGCGAGTGCCGCGTCGGGCTGCGTGGCGGAGACGACGGATGCCGCGGGTTTGATGATGCCCGACTTGGTGCGTGCGATCTCGGTGATGCTCGTGCCGAGGCGGGCCTGGTGGTCGAGGTCGATCGGCGTGAACACGGCGACCTGCCCGTCGGCGACGTTCGTGGAGTCCCACTCGCCTCCCATGCCGACCTCCAGCACGACGACGTCGACCGGGGCGTCGGCGAAGCACGCGAACGCGAGCACGGTCAACGCCTCGAAGAACGTGAGCGGCTCGTCGCCCGAGCCCTCGAGCTCGGCGTCGACGATCGCGATGAACGGGAGGATCTCCTCCCAATTGCGCGCGACCGCCTCATCGGAGATGGACTCGCCATCGATGCGGATCCGTTCGGTGAACCGTTCGAGGTGCGGGCTCGAGAGCAGGCCCGTTCGAAGCCCGGAGGCCCGAAGCATGCTCTCGATCATGCGGCTGGTCGAGGTCTTGCCATTCGTGCCGGTGATATGCACGACCGGCGCGGCACGGTGCGGGTCGCCAAGCAGTTCGACCGCGCGCCGGGTGGGTGCGAGACGCGGCCGGGGTGAGCCCTCGCCCACGCGGGCGATGAGCTCCTCATAGACGACGTCTGCGGCATCACGAGCGTCTGCCGGGTCGAATCCGTCGGATGCGTCGGTCACAGTTTCTCCAGATCTACGAGGAGGGACGAGCCCTGGCCGACCGCGCGGGCCGCCGCAGCACCCGAGACGTCGACTGCGCTCGCGATGTCGAGTTCGACGGCGAGGGTCTCGCGGGCGATCAGCTCGCGGTGGCCGCCGGCGGCGGCGGCCCCGTGCTCGTCGAGGGTGAGGCCGAGGCGGATCCGGTCACCCACCTCGAGCCCTGCGGCCTTGCGAGCCTCCTGCACGGCGCGCACGACGTCGCGAGCAAGGCCTTCGGCCTCGAGCTCGGGCGTGGTCTCGGTGTCGAGGATGATGAAGGCGCCGTCGGAGAGGAGCGCGAGCGCGGTCGATCCGTCGCCCGCGCCGCCTGCCTCGAGCACGAGGTCGTATTCGCCCGCTTCGAGGGCGATTCCGCCGGCGACCACGGTGTCGCCGTCGAGGGCCCAGTCGCCCTCTCGCGACGCCTTGATCGCCTGTTGCACCGCCTTGCCCAGGCGCGGCCCCGCCGCGCGAGCGTTCACGCTCAGGCGCTTGGTGACGCCGAAGGCCCCTGCGCTCGATGCGTCGAGCTGCACGAGCTCGATCGACTTCACGTTGAGCTCGTCACGGACGATGCCCTCGAACGGGCGCAGCGCTGCGGCATCCGTGGAGACCACAGTGAGCTTCGCGAGCGGCAGACGCACCCTTCGGCCCGCCTGCTTCCGCAGCGCGAGCGCACTCGAGCTGATCTCGCGCACGGCGTCCATCGCGGCGGTGAGCGCCGGGTCGGATGGGAACTCCGAGGCGTCGGGCCACTCCGCCAGGTGCACGCTGCGTTCGCCGGTGAGCCCGCGCCAGATCTTCTCGGTCACGAGCGGCAACAGTGGTGCGGCGAGCCTCGTGAGCGTCTCGAGCACGGTGAAGAGGGTATCGAACGCCTCGGTGCTCCGGTCGCCCGACTCGCTCGACGCGTCGCCCGCGACTCCGTTCCAGAACCGCTCGCGCGAACGGCGCACATACCAATTGGTCAGCACGTCGCCGAAATCGCGCAGCTTCGCCGCGGCGAGCGGCGAGTCGAACGCCTCGAGGTCGGCAGTCACCGCGGTCACGAGCTCGCCGAGCTTCGCGAGGAGGTACCTGTCGAGCACGTCGGTCGAGTCCGTGCGACGGATGGCCTCGTACCCCTCGGTCCCCGAGGTCGCACCGCTCGCTGACCCCGTCGAAGCGCCTGCTGTGTTGGCGTAGAGCGAGAAGAAGTACCACGTGCTCCAGAGAGGGAGCATGAGCTGGCGCACGCCCTCGCGGATCCCCTCTTCGGTGACGATGAGGTTGCCGCCGCGAAGCACCGAGCTCGACATCAGGAACCACCGCATCGCGTCGGATCCGTCGCGGTCGAACACCTCGTTCACGTCGGGGTAATTGCGCAGCGACTTCGACATCTTCTGCCCGTCGGAGCCGAGCACGATGCCGTGGCTCACCACGTTCTTGAATGCGGGGCGGTCGAACAGCGCGGTCGACAGCACGTGCATGGTGTAGAACCATCCGCGGGTCTGGCCGATGTACTCGACGATGAAGTCGGCCGGGTTATGCGTGTCGAACCACGCCTTGTTCTCGAACGGGTAGTGCACCTGCGCGTACGGCATCGAACCCGAGTCGAACCACACGTCGAGCACATCGGGAATGCGACGCATCGTGGATCGCCCGGTCGGATCGTCGGGGTTCGGTCGGGTGAGATCGTCGATGTACGGGCGATGCAGGTCGGGCTCACCTGCGCTGTTGCGGGGCAGCGTGCCGAAGTCGCGCTCGAGCTCCTCGAGTGAGCCGTACACGTCGACGCGCGGGTACTCGGGATCATCGCTCTTCCACACGGGAATCGGGGAGCCCCAGTAGCGGTTGCGACTGATCGACCAGTCGCGAGCGCCGGCGAGCCACTTGCCGAACTGGCCGTGCTTCACATTCTCTGGCACCCAATTGATCTGCTCGTTGAGCTCGCCCATCTCGTCGCGGAACTCTGGTACCCGGATGAACCAGCTCGACACGGCCCGGTAGATGAGCGGATTCCGGCAGCGCCAGCAGTGCGGGTAGGAGTGCACGTAGCTCGCCTGGCGGAGCAATCGCCCTTCGGCGCGCAGGAGCTGCGTGAGCGGCTTGTTCGCCTCGCTCCACAGGAGCCCTGCGACATCCGTCACCGCGGGCAGGAACCGCCCCGCGTCATCGAGCGAGAGGACCACGGGGATGCCGGCCGCCTCGCCGATGCGCTGGTCTTCCTCACCGTAGGCGGGTGCTTGGTGCACGATGCCGGTGCCGTCCTCCGTGGTCACGTAGTCGGCGACGAGGATCTGCCACGCGTTGTGGAGTCCGTACTGCTCGATATCGGCGTAGTAGTCGAAGAGCCGGTCGTAGCTGACGCCCTCGAGCTCTGCGCCGCGCACCGTGCGGGTGACGGCGGCGCGCGCCGCATCAGCGGAATCGTACCCGAGCTCTTTCGCGTAGCTGCCGACGAGATCGCGTGCGAGCAGGTACTCGGCGCCGAGCACCTCGGCGGTGCCCTGAGCCCGTCGGGCGGTGCCCTGAGCCTGTCGGGCGGTGCCCTGAGCTTGTCGAAGGGTGTCGGCCTGCTCCGAGCCCGTCGCTTCGACAGGTTCAGCGACCGATGAGGCATTCTCGCGCAGCACCGTCGCGTCTGGTGTGCCGTTCGGCCCCGCGGGCACCACCGCGTACTCGATGTCGGGCCCGACCGCGAGTGCGAAGTTCGTCGGCAGGGTCCACGGCGTCGTCGTCCAGGCGAGCGCGCGCACAGCGGTGAGGCCGAGCGTCTCGGCCTTGGCACCGACGAGCGGGAAGGTCACGGTGACGGTCTGGTCCTGCACGTCCTTGTAGACGTCGTCGTCCATGCGCAGCTCGTGGTTCGAGAGCGGCGTCTGGTCGCGCCAGCAGTACGGGAGCACGCGGTAGCCCTCGTAGGCGAGTCCCTTGTCGTGGAGGGTCTTGAACGCCCAGATCACGGACTCCATGAAGCCGACATCGAGCGTCTTGTAGTCATGCTCGAAGTCGACCCACCTGGCCTGCCTCGTGACGTAGTCCTGCCACTCGTTCGTGTACCGCAGCACAGCGTCGCGCGCGGCCTGGTTGAAGGCCGCGATGCCCATCTCCTCGATCTCGCCCTTGTCGGTGATGCCGAGCTGCCGTTCGGCCTCGAGCTCGGCCGGCAGTCCGTGCGTGTCCCAGCCGAACCGGCGGTGCACCTGGTGGCCGCGCATGGTCTGGAAGCGGGGGAAGACGTCTTTCGCGTAGCCGGTGAGCAGGTGCCCGTAGTGCGGCAATCCGTTCGCGAACGGCGGCCCGTCGTAGAACACCCACTCGGCTGCGCCCTCGCGCTGGTCGATCGAGGCCTGGAAGGTGTCGTCGTGCTTCCAGAACTCGAGCACCTCGCGCTCGATGGCGGGGAAGTCGGGAGAGGGAACGACGCCACCGGGGTCGTCAGGGGTACGGGGGTACACGCTCGCTCCTTGCGGGACGGATGCTCACACGAGGACGCCGGCCGCTCGATCGAACTCCGCCGCGGTACCACCTCGCTTGCGAATCGGGCCTTCGACCCTTCAGCCCTTCGACCCTTCGACAAGCTCAGGGACCGTGGGGACTGCAGGAACCTCGGGGACCGATTCGCCCCTCATTGCGGCTGTGACGGGCCTGCCCGTTCGGTTCTAGTGACGAGCGGATGCCTCGCGGCATGCGTTCGCGTTCTTCCGAAGACTCCCCGGTGATGGCCGGATCGACGTCGCTGTGGACAAGACTACCGCGTGGACCCTGCGCGAAGCACACCGGACGCTCGCGGGGTCCAACGGTAGGCATCGCTGACGAGCGCGAGCAGCGCACTCTCGGGCAACTCGTGGAGCTTGGCCTCCTCGACGAGGTCATGGATGGCACCGGCGAGCGCGGCATGACCGCCGATGCGGGTGGCGACCACGGCGCCGCGCCCCCTGTGCAGCTCGATTAGCCCCTCGTCGCGCAGCAGCTGGTAGCCCCGCAACACGGTGTGCACATTGACACCGAGCGTGCCTGCGAGATCACGAGCCGCTGGAAGCCGTTCGCCGCCGATCACGCGGCCGTCGATGATCGCCGACCGAAGTGCGGAGGCCAGTTGCTCGAACAGCGGGACGGTGAGGGTCGAATCGATGCTGATGCGCATGCTTAGAGCCTATTGTTCTATCTCAATGCAAACAAGTCGCTTGTCGGGCTCAGCCTGCGATGTCAGGATGTTCACATCGGGGCCGCGCCGACGCAGCCCATCCACTCCCCCACACTCGAGGACCTCGATGACCGCCGCGCCCAATACCTCCGTTCTCCGCCGATTCAGCGCGATCCCCATCGTGCTCGTCGGAGTCATCGCGCTCGTCGGCTGCCAGGCAGCCGAGCCCGAGACCTCCGGCGAACCCGTTGCCGGCGGCACCTTGACGTACGCCAGCGGCGACGCCGAACCCACCTGCCTCGACCCGCACGTCGGCGGAAACTACCCACAGGCGCTCCTCGCCGGCCAATTCCTCGAGTCGCTGGTCTCGCGCGACGCGTCTGGTGAGATCATCCCGTGGCTCGCGGAATCGTGGGAGGTCTCGGATGACAGCCTCTCCTGGGACTTCACGTTGCGCGACGACGTGACGTTCACCGACGGCACTCCGCTCGATGCCGAAGCGGTCAAGGTCAACGTCGAGCATCTCAAGGACCCGGCAACCCAGTCCTCGACCGGATACCTCGCGCTCGGCAAGGTGGCGTCGGTCGAGGCGGTGAGCGACCAGGTCGCCCGGTTCGTGCTGAGCGCGCCCGACAGCGCGCTCCTCGAATCGCTGAGCCAGCCGTGGGTCGCGATCCAGTCGCCTGCGGGCATCGCGCGCGGCATGGACGAGAACTGCCAGGCACCTGTGGGCACCGGCCCGTTCGTCGTCGACGAGTGGGTCAAGCAGGACCATGTGACCCTCGTCAGGAATGACGACTACACCTCGCCACCCGCCGATGCAGGGCACGAGGGTCCGGCCTATCTCGAGGCCATCGAGTGGCGGTTCGTACCCGACTCGGCGTCGCGGTACGCCGCGCTGCAGGGGGGCCAGGTCGACGTCATCGACAATCCCCAGCCCGACACGATCGCGGCCGCCGAAGGCGCTGACGCACTGCAGTGGCTCGATGCGCCGCGACCCGGCGCGGCGAACCGAATCGAGCTGAACGGCGGCCAGGCTCCGTTCGACGACGAACAGGTACGAGAGGCGTTCATCCGCGCCGCCGACGTGAACGACGGCATCGACACGCTCTTCTTCGGAACGGCGGCGCGGTCGTACTCACCGCTCTCCTCGGTCGAGACGCTGGCGTACTCCGATGCCTCGCTCTTCGAGACCGACCTCGCGCGAGCCGAGGCCCTCCTCGACGAGGCGGGCTGGACCGAGCGCGCCAGTGACGGCACGCGCATGAAGGACGGCGTGCGGCTCACGCTCCGCTTCCCCGTCAGCACCAACCAGTCGATTCCCGCCGAGCAGTCGCTCTTCGAACAGGTGCAGGCCACGGTCAAGGAGGCGGGCTTCGACGTCCAGATCCAGCTGCTCGACCTCTCGGGCTGGTACGCCGCACTCGCCGCCCACGAGTACGAGATCGTCAGCGCCCCGTACACGAAGGTCGGCCCCGACGTGCTGCGCATCCTCTACCACTCCGACAGCATCACGCCGGCGCCGAGCGGCTACTTCGCGAACCTCGCTCAGCTCTCTGACCCCGATGTCGACCAACTCCTCGCCGACGCGGCGTCGACGAGCGATGCGGCGACGCGCGCCGACCTGTACGAGCAGGCGCAGCGACTGATCCTCGAGGGCTACCACCTGCTTCCCCTCTACGACCAGCAGAACAGCTTCCTGCTGGGCGCCGATGTGCAGGGTGTACGCGCGATGCCGACCGTTTCCACGCCGACCTTCTATGACGCCTGGCTCGCCGGCTGACCGGGTCGGCCCAGACAGGCCGGAGGCCCGGCGGCGGGGGCCCGTGCTGCGGCGCGCGGCCCTGCTGCTCGGTGGCGCCGTGTTCGTCATGTGGGCCGTTGCGACGCTCACGTTCTTCGCGATCCGCCTCATCCCCGGCGACCCCGCGCAGGCGATCCTCGGCGGCCCGGGTTCGCAGGCCTCGCAGGAGGCGCTCGACCAGGTGCGGCGCGACTACGGCCTCGACCAGCCGTTGATCGTGCAGTACCTCGCCATGCTCGGTCGCCTGCTGACCGGCGACCTCGGCACGTCCTACGCCCTGAAGGTGCCCGTCGCCGAACTGCTCGGCGCGCAGCTCGCCGGCACCCTGCTGCTCGCCGTGCTCTCGCTCGCCCTCGCCTGGGTGCTCGCCCTGGCACTCTCGCTGTGGTCGACGGGGCGGAGCCGGATCGCCACGGTGCTCGGCGAGTGGATCGAGTTGACCGCCGCCGCGCTCCCGCACTTCTGGTTCGCGGCCGTGCTCATCGCTGTCTTCAGCACGGCACTCGGCTGGTTCCCGCCGGTCGCGACCGGCACGCCGGCCGGCCTCGTCCTGCCGGTCGTGACGCTCGCGGTGCCGTTGGCCGGATTTCTCGCCCAGGTCATGCGTGAGAGCCTGATCGACGCGATGCAGCAGCCGTTCGTCGTGTCGGCGCGCGCACGCGGCGAGAGCGAAGGCGGCATCCGACTGCGACACACCATCCGCCACGCGGCATTGCCGGGCATCAGCCTGTCGGGCTGGGCGCTCGGCTGGCTGCTGTCGGGAGCCGTCGTCGTGGAAACCATCTTCGCCATGCCGGGCCTCGGCCGCACCCTGCTGCAGGCAGTGACGCTACGCGACATCCCGGTCGTCACCGGGGTCGTCCTCCTCATCGCGCTCGTCTACGTGGTGATGACGATCCTCACCGATCTCGCCTCCCGCGTCGCCGACCCGCGACTTCGTGCACACGAGGCAGCCCGATGAGCGAACTCGAACTCCGGCAGACGACGGTCGCGGTATCCGCCCAGCACCTGCTACTGACCGCACGGGGCCGGATGCCACGCGTCGGCACTCTGCTGGCGCTCGCGTTCGTGCTCTTCCTCACCGCCGCCACCGTCGCACCTGCCCTCGTGGCGACGCAGGACCCCAATCTCATCGCACCGACCGAGGCGTTCGAGGCGCCGTCTGCGGCGCACTGGTTCGGCACCGACGAATCGGGACGTGACATCTACAGTCGCGTCGTCGCCGGAACCGGCACCTCACTGCTCATCGGCGTCTCCGCGACGCTGATCGGACTCGCGCTCGGCCTGCTGCTCGGCCTCCTCGCGAGTTTCGGCGGCCGCTTCGTCGATTTCGGCGTGAACCGGGTGGTGGAGGTGCTGTTCGCGTTCCCCGGGCTACTGCTGGCGCTCCTCGTCATCGTCATCGCCGGGCCCGGCCCGGTCACCGCAACGATCGCCGTCGGGTTGTCGACCGCGCCGGGGTACGCGCGTATCATCCGCGGCCAGTTCGTCGCCATCCGCTCTGCGCCGTACGTCGAGGCGGCGCGCGTACTGGGCCGCTCGCCGGCCCGCATCCTCAGCCGGCACATCGTGCCCAACGCACTCGTGCCGTTGTTCGTGCTCGCGACCCTCGGCATCGGCCAGGCCATCGTGTGGGCCTCCGCCCTCAGCTACCTCGGTCTCGGCGCGCAGCCGCCTGCAGCGGAGTGGGGCGCGATGCTCGCCGCGGGGCGCACCTACCTCGCGACCGCGTGGTGGATGACCGTCTTCCCGGGCCTCATGATCGTCGGCACGACGATCGCGACGACCGTGCTCGGACGGGCCCTCGCGAGGCGCGGATCGGAGAGCCGATGACCGCCACGCCCACTCCCCTGCTCGACGTGGCCGACCTTCGCGTCGGCTTCGGCGACCAGGAGGTCGTGCGCGGGGTGTCGCTGCGCATCCTCCCGGGTGAATGCGTCGCGATCGTCGGCGAGTCGGGGTCGGGCAAGAGCGTCACGGCACGCGCCCTGCTCGGCATGGCCGGAGCGAACGCCCGCACCTCGGCCCACCACCTGCGCCTGCGAGGACGGGAACTGGGAGCGGCGACCGAACGCGAGTGGCGTGGGGTACGCGGACGTGACGCCGGGCTGATCCTGCAGGACGCGCTCGTCTCACTCGACCCGCTGCGGCCGATCGGCCGCGAGATCGAGGATCCGCTCCGCCTGCACGGCCGGATGCCGCCTGCCGAACGCCGCGCCCGAGTGCTCGGGCTGCTCGCCGAAGTGGGCATGCCCGATCCCGCCCTTGCCGCTCGCCAGCGCTCGGGCGAGCTCTCGGGCGGACTCCGCCAGCGGGCCCTCATCGCGGCGGCGCTCGCCCTCGACCCGCCCCTGCTGATCGCCGATGAGCCCACCACGGCCCTCGATGTGAGCGTGCAGGCGCGCATCCTCGCGCTCCTCGCCGACATCCGCTCGCGCGGCACGGGGCTCCTCCTGATCAGCCACGACCTGGCCGTCGTCGGCGGGCTGGCCGACCGCATCTTGGTGATGCGCGACGGCGTATTCGTCGAGGAGGGCACTCGTGACGAGGTGCTGGGCGCCCCGACCACCGTGTACGCGCAACAGCTCATCGCGGCGGTGCCGAGCGGCACGCCACGGGGTGTGCCACTCGTGGTCGCGGATCGCGAGCGCGAGCCGGGGGTGGATGCCGCGGCATCCGTCGACGGCAGCGACACCGCAGCCCCGCCCGCCGGCCCGGCGCTCCTGCGCCTCGACGGGGTGTCGAAGGCGTACCGCCGGCCCGACGGCGTCTCGTTCCGCGCTGTCGATGAGGTGTCGCTCGCCCTTCACCCCGGCGAGACGCTGGGGCTCGTGGGCGAATCGGGATCGGGCAAGACGACGGTGGCACGGCTCGCGCTCGCCCTCGAGGCGCCCGACACCGGCGAGGTGATCCTCGACGGCGCTCCCTGGTCGCGCATGGGCGAGCGCGCTCGGCGCCCACTTCGGCACCGCATCGGCGCGGTCTACCAGGACGCACTCAGTTCGTTCGATCCGCGATGGAGCGTCGGGCGGATCCTGGGCGATGCACTGCCGGTACGGTCGGGCCCCGGAGTCGCCGAGCTGCTCGATCAGGTCGGCCTCGCGGCATCCGTCGCCTTGCGGAGGCCGCTCACCCTCTCTGGCGGCCAGCGCCAGCGTGTGTCGATCGCCAGGGCACTCGCCGCCTCCCCCGAGATCCTCATCTGCGACGAACCGGTGTCCGCACTCGACGTGACGATCCAAGCGCAGATCCTCGACCTGATCGACGGCATCCAGCGCGAGCGGGGGCTCGCGTGCCTCTTCATCTCGCACGACCTCGCGGTCGTGCGGCACATGAGCGATCGCGTCGCGGTGATGCGGGCCGGGCGCATCCTCGAGAGCGGCGACGCCGAACGGGTGTTCGCCGATCCCGAGCATCCCTATACCGCGCAGCTCGTCGCGGACTCTCCGCGTCTCGTGCGCTGACCGCGGCGAGGCGCCGGCGCGCCGCGATTGTGCGGCCGACCTGCGGTCGCGAGCGCTCCGGTAGGCTTGAGCGTCACATTCAGGCACCTCACCGCAGACACGGTGCCGCCTACATCGATCGGAGCACCATGACGGCCCCTGAGCCTGCCGAAAGCCGTATCCCCGATAAGCCCGCACTCGAGGGACTCGAGTCGGCCTGGGGCGACGCGTGGGAACGCGAGGGCGTCTACAGGTTCGATCGCGCCGCGGCATCCCGTGACTCCATCTACTCCATCGATACGCCGCCGCCGACCGCCTCGGGTTCGCTGCACATCGGCCACGTCTTCTCATACACGCACACCGATGTGCTGGCGCGTTTCCAGCGCATGCGCGGCAAGCACGTCTTCTACCCGATGGGCTGGGACGACAACGGGCTGCCCACCGAGCGCCGCGTGCAGAACTACTACGGCGTGCGCTGCGACCCGTCGTTGCCGTACGATCCCGATTTCACGCCACCGTTCGAGGGCGGCGAGGGCAAGAGCACGAAGGCCGCCGACCAAGTGCCGATCAGCCGTCGCAACTTCATCGAGCTGTGCGAGCGCCTGACCGTCGAAGACGAACAGCAGTTCGAGGCGCTCTGGCGCTCACTCGGCCTCTCGGTCGACTGGACGCAGAGTTACCGCACGATCGCCGATGAGGCCCTGTTCACCTCGCAGCTCGCCTTCATCCGCAACGTCGAGCGGGGCGAGGCGTATCAAGCGCTCGCGCCGACCCTGTGGGACGTGACCTTCCGCACGGCGGTCGCCCAGGCCGAGCTCGAGGACCGCGAGCAGGCGGGGCACTACCACCGCATCGCCTTCCATCGGCAGGACGGCGGCACCATCGAGATCGAGACGAGCCGCCCCGAGCTGATCCCGGCCTGCGTCGCGCTCGTGGCGCACCCCGACGACGAGCGGTACCAGCCGCTGTTCGGCACGACCGTGACGACCCCGGTGTTCGGCGTCGAGGTACCCGTGGTCGCTCATCATCTCGCCCAGAAGGACAAGGGCACCGGCATCGCGATGATCTGCACGTTCGGCGACGTGACCGACGTCGTCTGGTGGCGCGAACTCGACCTGCCGAACCGCGCGATCGTCGGGTTCGACGGCCGCATCATCGGCGACGCCCCCGAGGCCATCTCATCGCAGGCCGGGCGCGCGGCGTTCGGCGAGCTCGCGGGCAAGACCGTCTTCTCGGCGAAGCAGGCGGTCGTCGAGCTGCTGCGCACCTCGGGCGATCTGCTCGGCGACCCCAAGCCGATCACGCACCCGGTGAAGTTCTTCGAGAAGGGCGACCGCCCCCTCGAGATCGTCTCGACGCGCCAGTGGTACATCGTCAACGGTGCCCGTGACGCCGACCTGAAGGAGCGTCTGCTCGGGCGCGGGCGCGAGATCGAGTGGCACCCCGACTTCATGCGGGTGCGGTACGAGAACTGGGTCGGCGGCCTCTCCGGCGACTGGCTCGTCTCACGGCAGCGGTTCTTCGGCGTGCCGATCCCGGTGTGGTACCCGCTCGATGATCAGGGCAACCCTGTCTTCGACGAGCCGATGATCGCGACCCGCGAGCTCCTGCCCGTCGACCCGTCATCGGCCCCCGCCCCGGGGTACGACGACTCGCAGCGCGGCGCGCCGGGCGGCTTCATCGGTGAGCACGACGTCATGGACACGTGGGCGACGTCCTCACTGACCCCCCAGCTCGCCGGCGGCTGGGAGCGTGATCCCGAGCTCTTCGATCTCGTCTTCCCGTACTCGCTCCGGCCCCAGGGGCAAGACATCATCCGCACCTGGCTGTTCACGACGACCCTTCGCGCCGAGCTCGAGCACGGTGTCGGCCCGTGGGCGAACGCGGCGGTCTCGGGGTTCATCGTGGATCCCGACCGCAAGAAGATGTCGAAGTCCAAGGGCAACGTCGTCACGCCAGCGGGTCTTCTCGATCAGCACGGCTCCGACGCGGTTCGCTACTGGGCGGCATCCTCGCGACTCGGCACCGATGCGGCGTTCGATCCGCAGAATCCGACGCAGGTGAAGATCGGCAGGCGCCTGGCCATCAAGGTGCTGAACGCGGCGAAATTCATCCTCGGCTTCTCGGGCAAGGCGGATGCCCCGGTGATCGTGCCCGTCGATCGAAGCATGCTCGCCGAGCTCGCCGAGGTGGTCGCGGGTGCCACCCGTGCGCTCGAGTCCTACGACCACGCCCGCGCGCTCGAGGTCTCCGAGACATTCTTCTGGACCTTCTGCGACGACTACCTCGAACTGGTGAAGGAGCGCGCCTACGGCGCCCCCAGCCCCGAACAGGCCTCCGCCGTCGCGGCGCTGAAGACCGCGCTCGGCGTGCTGCTGCGCCTGTTCGCCCCGGTCATCCCGTTCGCGACCGAAGAAGCATGGCGCTGGTCGAACGAGGGCTCCGTGCATGTCGCCCCCTGGCCGGTCGTCGACGAACTCGCGGCACGCGGCGAGGCAGGGGTCGAGCTCCTCCAGCTCGCGGGACTGGCCATGACCGGCATCCGTCGTGCCAAGACCGACGCGAAGGCATCGCAGAAGTCTCCGGTCACGAGCGCGGTGATCGCGGCACCGCCCGTCGCGATCGCGCTGCTCGAATCCGCATCGACCGACCTTCGCGCGGTGGGCCGCATCCGCTCGCTCTCGTTCGTCGACGCGGAGCAGTTCGAGGTGCGCGACATCGTGCTCGAGGCACCCGAGGCATAGGGGGTACGCGATGACCTTTGAGATCCGCCCGGCGGGCGACGACGACTTCTTCGGATGGCTGCCGCTGTTCGCGGCCTACTGCGAGTTCTACGAGACCGAACTCGATGACGCCAAGGCGCTGATCGTCTGGAACTGGATCCGCGACGA
>JALYWB010000147.1 GCA_030852935.1 Actinomycetota bacterium
CCACCGGCCGACGGCACGATGGTGGCATGACGTCAGACGGAATCCCGATCGTGTTCGCCACCGGGCAGGACGCCGAGACCGTGACGCAACTGCAGATCGACTTCGGCGACGAGTTCGACGACCCGTCACCGCCGTTCGACGTGCTGCTCCCGCGGTTCCGGCGGCTGATCGCCGACCCTGCGGCGTTCGTCCTCCTCGCGGGCGAGCGCGAGGAGCCATTCGGATACGCCGTCGTGACGTTGCGCCCCACGGTCTACACCGACGGCCCGCTCGCCGTGCTCGATGAGCTGTACGTGCGACCCGGCCGTCGCGGCGATGGTATCGGCACCGAGCTGCTGACCGCTGCAATCGACGAGGTGCTCCGTCGCGGCGGCGGGGAGATGCACATCAACGTCGACGAGGTCGATACGGACGCGCGTCGGTTCTATGAGCGGCACGGCTTCGTCAACATCGAGCCGGGTACCGACTACCGCATGCTCCTCTATATCGGCGAGCTCGACCAGCGAGAAGTTCCGCTCCGGATGCCGCGCCGCGAGTGATCGACCACGGCGTGGACATTGATCGGATGGATGACGCGCATAAGCGATGTCACCTTCACTGATGCGCGAAACGCCGATTGGATGAGTCGAACGAGCACGCGACGAGGCGTGCCCATCCCGAGGAGCTTCAATGTCGAACTCATCCGTCGCAGCCCCGCGCAGCGCAACGCGTCAGGCAGGAATCTGGCAGGCCATCCTGTTGCTTGCCGGCAGCTGCATGCCAGTGCTCGGTGCCGTGCTCATCACGCCGATCCTTCCGCAACTCTCGGAGGTGTTCGGGGGCGAGCCGGGCGCCGAGGTGCTCGTGCCGATGATCGTCGCCATCCCGGCGCTGATGATCGCGATCTTCGCCCCGTTCGCCGGCCAGATCGTCGACCGGCTCGGTCGCAAGTCGCTGCTGATCATCGCGATGATCGCGTACGCGTTCGTCGGAACCGCGCCCGCATACCTCGAGTCGTTGCAACTCATCCTGCTCACGCGCATCGGCGTGGGCATCACCGAGGCCGCAATCATGACGGTCTGCACGACGCTCATCGTCGACTACTTCCATGAGGAGAAGCGCCGCAACAAGTACCTCGGCCTGCAGACTGTGGCGACCACGCTGGCCGCGACGGTGTTCATCATCCTGGGTGGCGCCCTCGGCGTCGCCGGCTGGCATACGCCGTTCTGGGTCTACGCCGTCAGCCTCGTGATCGCCGTGCCGATGATCTTCCTGCTCTGGGAGCCGAGCCGCGACGACACGACCGACGCGCACGTCGTATCGACTGAAAAGGTGCCGGTTCCGTGGCGCAAGCTGCGGCTGCCCCTCGTGGTCGCGCTCTTCGGCGGCTTCACCTTCTACGTGATGCTCATCGAGACGAGCTACCTGCTCGTCGAGAACGGTGTGCTCGCGAGCGACACCGCGGTGATCGGCGCCGTTGCCGCCGGCGCCTCGTTGGCCACGGCCGCGGGTGCGTTCAGCTTCCCGAAGCTCGTCAAGCGCGGACACCGGTTCGTGCTCCCGCTGGCGTTCGGGCTGCAGGCGGTCGGCATGCTCGTGATCTGGCTCGTCAGCGGCGTTCCCGGTGTCGTGGTCGGCGCGGTCATCGCCGGCTTCGGGTCGGGCGTGCTGCTGCCCTCGATGATCACCTGGACACTGGCGGGCATCGCGTTCGAGGAGCGGGGTCGTTCCACCGGCTGGTTCACCGCCGCGTTCTTCTTCGGTCAGTTCCTGACGCCCATCCTCATCGGTGCGATCGTCGCGCTCGTCGGCGGCCTCCCCTTCGCCGTTGGCGTCGTGGGCATCGCCAGCGTGGTGGTGGCCGTGGCGCTCGGGGTGGCGCTGCGCCGTCAGGTGCCGGCAACCGTCGACGACACGACCACCGTCGGGACGTGACGACGAGCCGTGCTCATCGCCTCAGCGCGATGGGCACGGCGGTTCACACGACCCGTCGCTACTCGATCGGCTCGATCAGCGACGGGTCTTCGGGGTTCACGGTGCGGGTGTTGTTGACCTTTCGGTCGACCTCGTAGCTCGTGATCGACGCGGCGACCTTCTCGGACTCGTCGCTGAGCAGCGCCACCATCTCCTCTTTCCCGGCGTCGTCGAGCTTCACCGGCGCCAAGTAGTCGTCCCAGACGTCGCGCTCGAGGAACACCGGCATGCGGTCGTGCACCTCGCCGGAGGCATCCCGAGCCTCACGCGTGATGATCGACGTCGACACCTCCCACTCGTCGCCGACCTTGCGCGCGGTGTAGATGCCGGCGGCGGCGAGCATCGGCTGCTCGCCGTGCAGGAAGAACGCCTGCTTGTTGCCGGGCTCGCCCGTCCATTCGTAATAGCCGCGCATCGGAACGAGGCAGCGGGATGACGCGAAGGCGCCCTTCCACAGCCCGTTGGTGGCGACGGTCTCGATGCGCGTGTTGAACTGCGGCCGCTTCGATTCCTTCATGAACGAGGGGTGGAAGTTCCACACCGCAGCGTCGATCGATCGGGTGATCTCGCCGGTCTCCGTGTTCTGCCGTTCGCGCACGATCGGCACGACCTGCGTGGGAGCCAGCGAGTACTGCGGTCGCCAGTCTCGGAAGTCGTTGCCCTGCGCGACGAACTCCTGGATCATCTCGTCGACCTTGGCATCGTTCGCGAAGCGTCCGCACATGATGCCAGTCTGACATCCTTGAACCAGCCCCGCCCGTCCTTCGAGAGGAACCCCCTTGCTCGACTTCGTATTCACGCCCGTCATCGGGATCGTCGCCCTTGTCATCGTCGTGGCCATCGTGCTGTGGATCTGGGCGAAGGTGCTGTATCGCAACGTCTCGCCCGACGAGGCGGTGGTGGTCACCGGCAAGCGCTCCACGCGCAGGGTCGTCGACGGCGCCGAGACCGAGGAGTCGGGCCAGCGCGTGGTGCACGGCCAGGGCGTCTGGATCATGCCGTTCTTCCAGAAGGCGCACAAGCTCTCGCTCCGATCGCGCGCGATCGAGATCCGCGCGGAGGCGCAGACGAGCAACGGCATCACGGTGAACGTCGATGCGGTCGCGATCGTCAAGGTGGGCGACACCGCTGAGGCCATCCGCGCTGCCGCCCAGCGCTTCCTCGGCCAGGACAAGAACATCGACATCTTCGCGCAGGAGGTGCTCTCCGGGTCGCTCCGCGCCTCGATCGGCGCCACCGACGTGCTCACGATCATCAACCGTCGCGACGAGCTGTCGGCCTCGGTGCTCGGTGTCGCGCGCGAATCGCTCGCGAACCAGGGTCTCGATGTCGACTCGTTCGAGATCAAGGGCATCTCCGACACCAACGGGTACATCGACGACCTGGGACGCGCCGAGCAGGCGAAGGTTCGCAAGCAGGCAGAGATCGCCGAGGCCGAGGCCCAGCGCGCCGCACGTGAGGCGGTCATCGCCGCGGAGCAGACTGTCGCCGAACGCGAGGCGGGGCTGGCACAGCGCAAGGCGGAACTGCAGCGTGAGACCGACAAGGCAATGGCCGAGGCCGCCGCGGCTCGCCCGCTCGCCGAAGCGCTGTCCCAGCAGGAGGTCGTGACCCAGCAGGAGGTCACCGCGCAGAAGAAGGCCGCCCTCCGCGCCGCGGAGCTCGACTCCGAGGTCAAGGCAGTGGCCGATGCCGAGGCCTACAGGGTGAAGGTCGAGGCCGAGGCGGCCGCCGAGGCGGTGCGCATCGCGGCCGACGCTGATCGCATTGCCCGCACCGCTTCCGCCGAGGCGCTCAAGGCCGAGGGTCTCGCCGAGGCGGAGGCGATCAACGCGCGCGGTGCCGCCGAGGCGTCGGCCACGAAGGCGGCGGCCGAAGCGGTGGCCCAGCAGTCGGAGGCACTCCTGCAGTTGCGCATCATCGACGCGCTGCCGCTCATCGCGCGCGAGCTCGCCGCTCCCATGTCGAACATCGACCAGCTCACCGTCGTGTCGACCGACGGCGCGTCACAGCTCGCGAAGAATGCCGTCTCGGGCATCACCGAGGTCGACGCGATGCTGACCTCCACGATGGGCGTCGGCCTGCGTGACCTCATCGGCTCCCTCGTCGGCGGCACGGCGGCCGGCGCGGCGGCTGGCGGGGTGATCGCGCGCAACGCCGAGACCACTTCGACGGACGGCAGCTACGAGCCCGCCGTCACCGAGCTCCGCGCTGAGCCGGCCACGTCGGCTTCGGCGTCTCCCGAGCTCGTCGAGTAGCCGGTCGCGTCGGATCGCCCAGGCCTCAGACCGCCTGGGCGATCTGCAGCACCTCCGCCTTCGGAAGGCCCGCCAGAAACGCACCGGTCACGAGAAGCTTCGAACCGCGGATGCCGCTGCCGACGATCAGGCGATCGTGCTCGGCCACCGACTCATCGATCAGGATCGGCCAGTCACCAGGCAGGCCGATCGGCGTGATGCCGCCGACCTCCATGCCGGTGAGCTCGACGGCGGCCTCGATGGGCGCGAACGAGAGCCGTCGGGCGTCGAGGTGGCGCCGCACCACGCCGTTCACGTCGAGCCGGTCGGCACCGCGCACCAGGCAGGCGGCGTACCAGGTGCGCTCGCCACGGCGTGCCTGCACGACCACGCAGTTCGCGCCGTCGCTCATCGAGATCTCGTAGTGCGCGCAGAACGCCGCGGTGTCGGCGAGCGATGGGTCGATCGCTGCGACGAGCACGTCTGACGCTTCCGTGGCGCCCGCGGCATCCCCAGATCTGAGCGCATCGGCGGTTGCCGCGGCGAGCAGTCGAGGGGTTTCGAGGGCAGGTGTGAAGTCGAGGGTCCCGAAGCGCATGGTGGATTCAGCGTACGTGCGAGCACCGCAGAATGCTGAGGTGCTACGGATGTGTCCTCAGTGACTCCTGAAAATAAGGACGCTCGCGAAAGGTGGGCGGCGTCCTTGGTTTCAGGAGTCAGGCCACAGTCAGGCAACCTGGCTCGGTCTTCAGGAGTCGGACAGCCCGGCGCCCGGGTCGACCTCACCCGGGCGAGTCTCGGCATCATCGGAGATGTCGATGCGCGAGACCCCGTCGCGCTCGGTCACCTCGATCTGCGGCGCGATGTCCTCGGGATTGACGATCTCAGCGGCATCGGGACCGCCCTCGGGTTCGGACGGCGTGATCTCGGGATCGGACATCGGTACTCCTTCAGTCATCTTCATTCCTGGGATGGGTCTGTTGCCTGCCGGCCGGCGAGCGCAACCGCCAGCCGTGGCCAGAACGCGGCGAGCGTTGTCGCGCCCTGCTCGAGCACGTCGAGCCGCACGCGTTCGTCAGAGTCATGCCACCGGTCGCTGACGAGTCCGGTGCCGAAGAACACGAGCGGTGCGTCGAGGGTGCGGGCGAGCAGTTCGGCCGGGCCACCGCCGGCGTTGCCCATGCGGCCCACGGACTCCACGCCGAAGCCGACCCGCATCGCCTCGTCGAGCACGTCGACTGCGGGATGATCGGGCGTGCGGTACGGAACCTCGGCCGTCTTCCAAGAGATCGAGAGCTCAGTGCGGATGCCGCGGGCCGCCGCCTCGACCCAGCGCTCGAGCTGCTCGCCGACGGCTTCCGGTTGTTGCCCGTCGACGAGTCGGATGCTGAGCGACGCCGTCGCCGACGCAGGGATCACCGCTCGGGGCAGTCCCTCGGTATCACCGCCCTGCACGCTGATGACCTCGATCCCCGGTCGCGCCCACAGCAGCTCGGGCACCGTGTAACCGGTCTCGCCGGTCACACGCGCGGTGCCCGATTCGGCGAGCCACCAGTCATCGTCGATGCCGAGGGCGGCGTAGTGCTCACGGTCCTGCGAGGTCGGTGTGGACACGCCGTCGTAGAACTCGGGTAACGTGACGCGCCGGTCATCGTCGTGCAGCCGCGACAGCAGCCCTGCGAGGTCGAGGATCGGATTCGGCGCCGGGCCCGACGCAGCGCCGCTGTGCACGTCGTGCTCTGGACCGAACACCGTGAGCTCGGCTCCGATCATGCCGCGCACGGTCATGGTGATCGCGGGCCGGTCTGGATCGAGCAGGATCGTGTCGGAGTACACGATGAGCTCGCACCCCAGGTCGTCGACGTGCTCGTCGAGCAGCGCGGCGAGGTGCGGCGACCCGAGCTCCTCCTCGCCGTCGATGAGCAGCTTGATCGTCACCGGCGGCGGTCCGCCGGTGTCCGCGAGCAGCGCGCGCAGTGCCCACAGGTGCGCGATCACCTGGCCCTTCGCGTCGGACGCCCCACGGCCGAAGAGCTGCCCGTCTCGTTCGACCGGCGTGAACGGATGCGTCTCGCGCCAGGCCTCGCCGATGACGGCCCGCACGTCGTGGTGGCTGTAGACGAGCACGGTCGGCGCCGCGGCATCCGCCCGCCATTCGGCGAACACCGCGAACGTGTCGCCCTGCGGCCAGACCTCGACCCGGGGAAATCCGACCGCCCGGCACAGGCCCGCAGCGAAGTTCGCCGAGCGCGGTAGCGCGTCGGCGCAGTCGGGGTCGCCCGCGATCGACGGGATGCGCACCCACTCCGCGAGCCGCTCGACGAATTCGCGCCGGTGCTCGTGTGCCGCACGCCGCAACTCGCCGTCGCGACGCCGTTCGCCGTCGGGCGAGTGCTCGCCGCCCTCGCGGTCGCCCGGGTCGCCCATCACGCCTCGTCGAACGTCACGGCCGGCGTGCGGGCCGGCGGGGTCGTGCGGAATCCGACGAGCTTGTGCGACCCATCGCAGAAGGGACGGATCGCCGACGCCCCGCACCGGCAGAGCGCGAACGTGCGACGGTTCGTCGTCACGGGCTGACCGTTGTCGTCGACGAGCGCGAGGTCGCCGCGCACGAGCAGCGGGCCATTGGGGCAGGCCGTGATCGACACCGGGCGAGCGGATGCGCCGGCGTTCATGACAGTGGCTCCCTGAGCACCGACTCGCCCCGCTCGAACCGCTGCCGCAAGCCGCCCCAGAGCCGACCGTCGATGGCGAGGCACGCGGCCGCACCGAACAGGATGTCGTTCGCGACCTCCGGCTCGTCCTCGGCGAGGGAGCCGGCCAGGTCGCGCGCGGCGAGTTGCTCGTGCACGGCGTCGGCCTCGACGTGCTCGTCGAAGTAGTCGGTGACTTCGGGGCCGAAGCCGAGCCGGCGCAGTCCGTTGGCATAGGCGCGGCACGGCAGCGACGAGGTCATCTCGTAGGCCGCGAGGTGCCCGACGATCGCACCGCGCAGCCGACGGTGCAGTCCGAACAGCGACATCAGGTTCATCGACGTGTAGACCTCGACGGGCACATGATCGGCGTAGGCGCCGTAGCGGTCATCGAGCCCCGCGCCGCGAAGGGCCTGCGCGAAGATCGTCGCGTGCAGGCGCTCAGCCCGGCCCCCGCCGTACTCGTCGGCCTGGATCTCGACGAGCGCCGATTTGGCCCGCGCATGCAGCCGCGGGATCGCCCAGCTATGCGGGTCGGCCTCCTTGAGCGTGTAGATGGTGCGGCACGCGAGGATCTCGCGCACCTGTTCGGCGGTCGCATCGCGTTCGACGAAATCGGAGAGGCCGGGGCCGTCATCGGCCGCCGCGACGAGCGCGAAGAGCGCCTCCGGCACATCGCGGGTCGCCGTCGGCTGCGGAATCACATGCCGCAGCGCATCCTCGAACTCGCGCTCGATCGGCCCGCGCACCGCGAGCAGCCGCGGGTCCCATTCCCACGTGTCGGGCACGCCTTCGAGCCCGCCGTAATGCAGCTCGTACATGAGGAACAGTGCGAGTTGCAGGTCGTCGTCGAGGAGCAGGTCATCGGATGCCGCGAGCCCCTCGGTCGCGGCGACGGCGAGTTCGCCCACCGGCGCGTGCTCGGGGCCGGTGAGCTGGGCGATGAGCGCCGCGCTGACCGGCCCGCGGGGACGCGGAAGGGACATGGGGCGCATCGGCGCCGCCGGGGTGGCGGCGGCCGTCACGGTGCCCGTTTCGGGTTCGGCGGTCATCGTCATGGCAGGCTCCCTCGCTCGATCCTGACTCCGACCGTAGGGAACGCGGCGTGCCTACGTCAGGGGGTTGACCCGCGACGACCGCGAGCGGTAGCCAACGGCGCGTGCCGCTGTCAGGCGCGTGGTGCACACTGGAGCCGTGATCGCCGAGCATGCCCTGACCTGGACACCGCGGCATCCGACCGATCTCATCCAGACGATCGGATCGCTGCGGCGAGGGCCGGGCGACCCCACCTTCCACCGCGACGCGGCCGG
>JALYWB010000156.1 GCA_030852935.1 Actinomycetota bacterium
GTCCAGGAGCGCGCTCGACGCGCTGGCGTGGCGCGTCGCCCTGGCTGTGCTCATCGCTCATCTCAGCGCCGCGGCATCCGCCGCGTCCGCCGGTCGCTGCTGATCCGGCTTGCCGAGCAGCGCGGCCACCCTCGCGGCGACCGCATCGGGATTGCCGAACAGTTCGAAGCTGTGCACCCGGAGGTAGTGCCAGCCGAGGCGACGCAGCACATCGGGACGCAACCGCAGCGACTCGCGCAGGCTGTACCCGGTGAGCGCCTCGTCGGTCTCGACGACCACGGCTTTGCCCGCGTGCGCGGCGGCGAGCGCCAGGCGACCGCGGTGACCGACGCTCACCCGGATGCCACGGCGACCGAGCCGTGCGGCGAGGTCGCCGAGCATCGACTCCTGCGCCACGCCATCGGCTTCTTCAGCGGCCCGCTCCTCGGTCTGGGAGAGGATCTGTGCCAGCGCGAGTACGCCGTGGGCCTGCCGTTCCTCATCGATGTCCTCGGGGCGGAACGCGGAGACGAGATCCATGGATCGCCGAGCGCGGGTCATGCCCACGGCGAGGAGCCGGTCGCCGCCGGGCTCACCGAGCGACCCGAAGCTCGACAGGAGCCGCCCATGCGGGGTGCGGCCGTAGCCGACCGAGAAGATGACGCGGTCGCGGCTCTGCGCGACCGCCTGCTCGAGCGTGAGCACGGTGAACGGCTCGGCTCGATCCTTCAGGATGAAGTCGGAGAGGTCGGTGCGCTTGGCGAACGCGGCGAGCACGGCCTGGTGCACGCGTGCGGCATGCCTGGCGCTGGCGGTGATCACCATGAGCGACTCGCGCGGGCGCTTCACCGCATGCTCCATGACGAGCTCGACGACCTTGGCGACCTCCTGGTCGATGCTCTCGACCGTGCCGGTCACCGCGTCGGGCAACCCGTTGCCCCGCACGTAGTGCAGTCCGAGGCTGCCGTGACCGAGGAAGCTGCCGGCCCAGGGCAGCGACTCGATGCGCCCGGCGTAGAAGCGTCGGTTGACGAGCTCGGCGAGGTCCTCGCCGCCGGCGCGATAGCTGCGCGTGAGCGTGAGGGTCGGCAGGAGCTCGCCGAGCCGGGCGAGCGCCGAGTCCGCGTGCAATGCGTCGACGCGGCGTTCGGTCACCGGCTCCGCCGGTGGCTCGTCGAGGTCGTCGATTCCCGTCTCGAACAGCGTCGGCGTCTGCGTGACCGGATCGCCGAATGCGATGACCTGGCGTGCACGGCGAATCGCGCCGAGATTCTCGGCGATCGTCGTCGATCCGGCGTCCACGAGGATGACGGCGTCGAACGCGATCGCATCGTCGATGTCCGACACGTCGTACGGCGAGGCCAGCCATACGGGTGCGAGCGCGCGGAAGAGGTGCGGGGTGTCCTGGTGCAGCTCGGAGGGACGCACCTGATCGCCCCGGAGCATCCGCTTCAGGCGCTCCGCCTCATCGGGGTGGTCGACGAGGCCGACCTTCCAGTTCTCGGCCAGGTGCCAGGCCAGTTGCGCACCGGCTGCCGATGCGTGCGCCTCGTCGACGAGCCGGAAATCGCCCTCGAGCCGATCGAGCACGGTCGTATTCGCGCCGAGAAGCGCCCTGTCGCCCCTGAGCATCGACTCGAGCACCGACTGCCACCAGGCGAGTTCGAGCTCGTCGGCCACGGCGTGCTCGGGCACGTGCCGCCTTGCGAGGTCGAGCAGCAGCGGGTCGAGGCCGAGGTCGCGCAGCCGGGACAGCACCGCGGTGCGCTCTTGCAGGTTGGTCAACACCTCGGATTCCGCGGCGAGGCCGGACAGCGTGGACACGAGGTCGCGAATGGGCCTCGCCGCCAACTGTCGGGTCGTCCCTGCGACGCCGAGCGGTGCATCGAGGGCCGCGAGGTCGGTCGCGACCGTGCGGTAGGCGACGTGCACGTCGTCGATGCCGACCGGCACGCCCGGAATCGCACCCGCCTCGGAGTAGCGCTGCCAGAGGGTGCGCTGCTGCTGGATGCCGCGGAGCGCCGCATTCAGGTCGGTGACGTGCACCCCGGGGCGCACGTACTCGAGGGCGAGCCGGCGCAGCCGCCGGCGGTTCGCACCCGTCATCCCCGGGGAATCGCGGCGAGCCGAGGTCGCGGCGATGAGTTCGCCGAGCGGTCGGTCGTACACGGACGGCTGGAATCGGTCGAGCGTCTCACGCACGTCGAGGAGCAGGCGGAGGAAGACGCCGAGCTCTGCGACGGATTCGAACGGTCGAAGGCGCGTCTGGGAGATGAGCGCGCGGCCTCGTTCGAGGAGGCGTGGTACCTCGCGCATGCTGAGCCGCTTCGCGAGGTCGTGGGCCCGGGTCGCCTCGTCGGATGACGTGAACGACGCGCCGTACCACGGCGAGTCACCCGGGCCGTACCGGAACTCGCCGAGCTCCGCGGCACGTGCCAGGTCGAGGGCGACGCGACTGCGCCCCTCGGCGAGCGCGACGAGCGACACATGGTCGAGGCGGGCGGTCGTCGACGGCGCCGGCCGAACCTGCGCGAGACGCGCGAGCTCCCGGAGCGCGTCGAGCACCGAGACGTGGAGCTCGGGGTCGCGCCTCGTGAGTGCCGATCGGTAGTCGAGCAGCACCTTGCGCAGGCGCACGAGGGCGTCGTCGACATCGGAGACACGAGGTCGCTCGGCCTTCTCGTTGCGCGAGATGGACTGGATCAGGTCGCGTCGCAGCCCGGCGGTCGTGACGGCGGCGCCGCCGAGACCGACCTGTGCGAGCCGATGCGCGATGCCGTCGAGGCTGGCGCGGCGAGCCCCGACGACGAGCACACGCTGGTCTTTCGCGACGAGGGCACCGATCGCGTTCACGATCGTCTGGGTGCCCCCCGTGCCCGGGAGGGTCTTCACCACGAGGGACGAGCCCGCGTCGATCTCGGCGAGCACCTGCTCCTGCTCGGAATCCGCGTCGAGGAGAAGGGTGTCCGTCGACGGCGGCCGGTCGTCCTGCGGCACGGGCCGTGCGCGCTCCCCCCGCGCGGCGAGCGCGGCCCGGGCGGTGCGATTGCCGGCGATCGCGTCGATGACGGGGTGGTCGAGACTCGCGGCATCCGCTGCCATCGCAGGCCCTACCTCGGCGAAACTCGAGACGACGAGTCGCGGTGCGACATGGAACCACGGGAGGTGCGAGGTGAGCCCGCGCAGCCGGTCGATCACCGGCTGCGGCTTGAAGACGCCGTTCGTGATGGCGAGCGCGACGAAGGCGTCGGCATCGAGCGTGATCTGGAACTGGGCTCGCAGTTCACGGGCGAGCGCGGGATTGAGGAACGGCTGCCCCTTCAGCTTCAGCTCGAAGTCGCGGCCGTACCGCCGAATCGCGAGCGGGCGCAGCAGCACTGGCGCCAGGAACTCCTCGCCGCCGTTGCGCCACGAAGCGAGGCCGATGGCCAGGTGCACCGACTCGATACCCCTGACCGAGCGCAGCTCGACGCCCTTCTGGGTGATCTCGGCGGCAGCGAGGCGGGCGTTCCGAAGGGCGAGCTCGTCGCGGATGAGGCTCGAGAGCAGAGTCGACCGGCCCGTGATGAACTGCGGCAGGCCGCCCGGATGCGTCGTGGAGAGCTCGATCCGCGTACGCGGCGTGTCGACGAACCGCACGAGCGGCGAACGGCCGCCGACCTGCGCGAGGTCACGCTGCCAGCGCCGCCAGGTGGGTTCCGCAACGTTCCCGGCGACCAGTTCGGGGTCGCCGAGGCTCAGACCTTGGGGGCTCGTGATGTCCTGACGCATTGCTTCCGGGGTGAGTCGTTCGGCGGACACATCGGATTCGGCACCGAGGATCTCCTCATCGTCCTGGTTCCGATCGAGCCGCCACACACCGACACCCTACGTCGCATCGCCCGGAATCACGGGAGCATCGCCGCGCTGCGCTGCGTTTCCAGTCGCGATCGGCTCCGTGCGCAGTCAGCGCACCGCCTGCAGCTCGAGCCCGTGAGCGCGTGCGACCCCCTCGTTGACGAGGCGTCCGCCGGTCACGTTGAGCCCGAGCGCGAGGGCCGGGTCGGCGGCGAGTGCCTGCTCCCAGCCGAGGTCGGCGATCTTCACTGCGTATGGGAGCGTCGCGTTCGTAAGGGCGGGCGTCGCGGTTGCGGGCACCGCTCCTGGCATGTTCGCGACGCAGTAGTAGATCGCGTCGTGCACACGGAAGGTCGGCTCTGCGTGGGTCGTCGGGTGCGACCCCTCGAAGCATCCGCCCTGGTCGATGGCGATGTCGACGAGCACGGCACCCGGCTTCATCGAGGCGACCATCTCATCAGTGACGACCTTCGGCGCGGCGGCGCCCGGCACGAGCACGGCTCCGACGACGAGGTCGGCGTCCTTCAGCTGGCGCGCGATTTCGTACGGCGAGGACGCGAGCGTGTGGATGCGGTGGTCGTAGCGGCCGTCGAGCTCTCGCAGCTTGGGCAGCGAGATGTCCATGACGGTGACGTCGGCGCCGAGACCGAGCGCGGTCGCCGCGGCCTGCTCTCCTGCGACGCCGCCGCCGATGACGACGACCTTCGCGGGCGCGGTGCCGGGCACCCCGGCGAGGAGCACTCCGCGACCGCCCTTCGACGCGTGCAACTCCGCAGCACCCACCTGCGGGGCGAGTCGGCCGGCGACCTCGCTCATGGGCGTGAGGAGCGGCAGCGACCGGTCGGACAGCTGCACCGTCTCGTACGCGATGGCAGTGGCGCCGGAGTCGAGGAGGGCCCGCGTGAGGGGGAGGTCGGCGGCGAGGTGGAGGTAGGTGAAGAGCGTGAGGTCGTGGCGGAGGAACCCGTACTCGGAGGCGATCGGCTCCTTGACCTTCAGCACGAGATCTGCAGACCAGGCCTCTGCCGCCGTGTCGACGATCGTCGCGCCGGCCTCGTGATACTCGTCGTCGAGATATCCCGCGCCGATCCCGGCAGTCGCCTGGATGGCCACCTCGTGGCCACGCTGTGCGAGCGCGTGTACGCCCGCGGGCGTCATCGCGACGCGGAACTCGTTGTTCTTGATCTCTGCAGGCACGCCGATGTGCATGGTCGCTCCGATTTGCTGATGGGCCGCTGCTGTGGGCCGAATGCCGTGTGGGCGGATACTTCTATCGTCGTCGGTTGTTCGTAAAACGAAAACCCCCACCGCACGAAATTCGGTAGAGTAGCATCATCCGTCGCATTCATTCGAACTGAGGGCTCATAGTGGCCGATCTGCCGCAGATCAGCGAGTCGACCGGGGTCGCGGGCACCGCGGCATCCGCACCAATCGTGCTCGACGCCATCGACCGTGCGATCATCTCCCTCCTGCATGAGAACGCCCGCATCCCGAACGTCGAGCTCGCCCGCGCCGTCGGCGTCTCGCCATCGACCTGTCTCGCGAGGGTGCGCTCCCTTCGCGAACGCGGTGTGATCACCCGCTACACCGCCGAGATCAATCCGCTCGCGCTCGGGTTCACGCTGCAGGCGCTCGTGAGCGTGCGCATCCGGCCCGGTGCCCGTCACCTGATGGAGCAGATCGCCGACGAGTTGCGCACCCAGCCCGAGGTCGCGCAGCTCTTCTTCCTCGGCGGCTCGGAGGACTTCCTGATTCATGTTCGGGTGCGCGACAGCGAGCATGTGCGCCAGTTCGTGCTGAACAACCTCTCGGCGAACCCGGCCGTTGCCCTCACCGAGACGAACCTCGTGTTCGAGCACCACACCGCCCGGTCGGCGGGCCTGCGCACGGTCCTCTGAAGCTCCGAATCGGACGGATGCCGGTGCGCGGCGCTCATGCATGCCACGACCTGCCGGCGGAAATCAGGGGCGCCCGAGGAGTTCGCCGACGTCGATGGACACGGGCGATTCGAGCTGTTCGTAGGTGCAGCTCTCAGGGGTGCGGTCAGTACGCCAGCGCCGGAACTGCGCGGTGTGGCGGAACCGGTCGCCCTCCATGTGGTCGTACGCGACCTCGACCACCAGCTCGGGGCGCAGTGGCACGAAGGAGAGGTTCTTGCCGGCGCTCCAGCGACTCACGGCGCCCGGCATGCGGGTGGACTGGTGCGCCTCCTGGTCGGCCCACTCCCCCCACGGGTGCTCCGAGAGGTCGGTTGCGATGAGGGGTTCGAGCTCGGCCACGAGGCTCGCACGACGGGCCATCGGGAACGAGGCGGCGACTCCGACGTGATGCAGGCGACCATCGCCGTCGTAGAGGCCGAGCAACAACGACCCGACCACGCCACCCGACTTGTGCCAGCGGAATCCTGCGACGACGCAGTCGGCCGTGCGTTCGTGCTTGACCTTGAACATCGCGCGCTTGTCGGGCTGGTAGGTGCCATCGAGCGGCTTCGCGATGAGTCCGTCGAGTCCTGCGCCCTCGAACCGGGTGAACCAATCGCGAGCCTCCTCGAGGTCGGTGGTCGCCGGCGTGACGAAGACCGGGTCGACGGCGCCCTCGAGCGCAGCCACGAGCGCGGCACGGCGCTCGGCGAACGTTCGCCGCATGAGGTCGTCATCGCCGAGCGCGAGCAGATCGAACGCGACGAATGAGGCCGGGGTGCGCTCAGCCAGCATGCGCACGCGACTGTCGGCGGGGTGGATGCGCTGCTGGAGGGCCTCGAAGTCGAGCTGCCCATCGGTCGTGATGATGATCTCGCCGTCGACGACGCAGCGCCCCGGCAGGTTCTCCCGGAGGGCGTCGACGAGTTCCGGGAAGTAGCGGGTCATCGGCCGTTCGTTGCGGCTGCCGAGTTCCACCCCGTCACCGTCGCGGAACACGATCGTCCTGAACCCGTCCCATTTCGGTTCCCAATGTCCGGTGTCGGGGATCTCCTTGACGGCGCGCGAGAGCATCGGGGCGACGGGCGGCAGTACGGGCAGGTCCATGCGACTCCTGTCAGGCTTCGGCGGGAACGGACACCATGAGCCCACCATTCCACGCATCAGGCGGATGGGGAAGCCGCTCGACGACGCCGACGCAGTTCGTGGCGATCGGCTAGCACCCGCGTTTGCGGGGGTCAATCCCTATCCGAGACGAGACGCCCTACGTATCGTCGAGAGTGGCCCGCTCCGACGAAGTGGCCGGCCATGACCGAGGAGTACACCGATGACCGATCCAAGCCCTACTGATCCGAACGCGGCGGACGAACTCGACGAGGGTGTGGCTGCAGCCGAACAGCACCAGCGCGCCGACCACGATGCCGACGCCGAAGAGAAGGTGGTGATTCGCGACCCCGAGACGGGCGCGACGAAAGAGGAGCAGGCGCAATGAGCTCGATTCTCGACGAACCGGCACACGACGAGCGACCGGTATCGCGGCACGGGTTGCCGCCGATCGGCATCTGGTGGCCGATGCTCGAACGTCCGTTGCAGCGGGAAGTACTCGAGAACGTCGATGCGCCCCTGCGTTACAGCGTCGTGCGTCGCATCTTCGAGCTGTGCGAGCTGGAGGGCGAACCGATTCCCCGTGGCGACCTCCGGCTGGGCGTGAATGAGCGCGCCTACATCGCCGGATGGGTGCACGCCGTCGACTGGATCTGACGGCGAGTCGGAGCACAGGGAGGCTCGAGACGCGGCACACTCCTCTCGTGGGCACTGACGAGAGGGGCGCGACGACGAAGCCGCGCTACGGACGCGACTCGGTCGAGTTCGCGCGGGCCATCGCGTTCTTCGATGCCATCTACGCGTTCGCACTCACGCTGCTGGTCGTCAACGTCGACCCGCCCGCTGCGTCCGACTGGGCGAGCCTCGATGCGCTCCTCGACAGCGGCCTCGGTTCGCAACTGTTGGGCTTCGTGATCAGCTTCGCCGTGATCGGGGTGTTCTGGAGAGTGAACCACCGCCTCATCGCGCGATTCGCCACGGTCACCCCCGCGGTGATCGTGGCGAATCTCGCGGCGACCGCCCTCGTCGTGCTGATCCCCTTCTCCACACAGGGCATCAGCGATGGTGCGACGGCGAACCTGCCACTGGCGCTCGGCGTCTACGCCGTGAACATCAGCCTCGCCGTGCTCGGCCAGACGGTGATGTTCTACGTGGCGAGGCACGACGAAGTGATCGCGAACCCGCTTCCGAAGCGCGCCGACACCATCCACACCCTCGACACGCTCGTCACGCCGGCGGTCTTCCTCGCCTCGATCCCGATCGCCTACGCGTTCGGCGCCGACTGGGGCCGCTGGACCTGGGCCTCGCTCATCGTGCTCGGCCCGCTCAGCGGGCGATGGGCGGCCAGGCGGGTCGCCCGAATCGTCGCCGACGACGACGTGCGGCAGCAAGGCGCCACTTGAACATTCCCGAGATCGGTGCCCCTGGAGGGACTCGAACCCCCAACCCTCGCCTTAGGACGGCGCTGCTCTTCCATTGAGCTACAGAGGCTGACCGCACGATTCTATCGGCTCGCGGTAGCGTGAACTGCGGCGGCGCCGCACCCGCGGGCTGACCGCGGCGAGCGCAGAAGGGACGGCATGGCCGAGGCGACGAGCACGAGATTCTGGGTGGGCGCATCGACGGCGGGCGAGCTCGGAACGGCGGCACGCGGCATCCGGTCGCTCGATGTCAGCGCCGACGGCGCAGTCGAGCTTGGCGAGCCCATCGACGTCGGACCCAACCCGATGTACCTCGCGGTGTCGACGGCGACCGGCGTCCTCGGCGTGGTGCACGAGCAGACCGAGGGTCAGGTCTCGACGTGGACCCTCGACGGCGACGACGTGCATCGATTCGGCGACGCCGGAGCGACCGGCGCCGCCGGGCCGTGCCATCTCGCCTTCGACGAAGCCGGCGACCTCATCTTCGCCGCGAACTACGTGGGCGGCCGCCTGTCGGTGCATCCAGTGGGGCCGGATGTCGCTGCCGACGTCGTGCTCGCCGTCGACTTCGCGGGTTCAGGGCCGAACCGGGAGCG
>JALYWB010000013.1 GCA_030852935.1 Actinomycetota bacterium
GAACATGCGCCGGAGTTCCTCGCCATCGGGCGCTGACGCGTGCACGGCGAGGTGCGCGATGACCTCGGCGGCGAAGCCCGCGACGGTGATGCCGAGCACTCCGATAACCAGGGCGAACGTGGCCTCCTGCGGGGTGGGGCCGTGAGCCCGTAGCACGAGCACGATCGCGAGGCCCGTGAACGTCGCGTAGACCCGCTCTTTCAGGAGCTGCGCGACCACGGACGGCGGCTGCCGCGCCTGCCACTCGCGTCGAGCCTCGCGAGCCCGCCTCGGCGAGTTCGCCCTCGATGCCGCATTCGTGGCATCCGCGCGCTCCTCTTCCACACGCGACAAGCTAGCACCGGCTCGAGGAGCGCGGACCCGCGAGGGCACGGCCGCCGCCCGTCTGCACGCCGGTTCCGCGTCGCGCAGGCCGAGGCGACATATCGGCTCGACGTCGGCTCGCGCAACCCCTGACGGAATTCGGCCGCGCGTGCCTACGGTGGGGCAGTGGCCGAGCGAACCGAGCTTCCGACCGAGTTGCGGCTTCCACCCGGTGATCCCCGAGTGCCGTGGTGGCGTGACGCGGTCGTCTACCAGGTGTATCCGCGGTCGTTCGCCGACGGCGACGGCAACGGGGTGGGCGACCTCCGCGGCATCCGTTCACGTTTGGATCACCTTCGCAACCTCGGTGTCGACGCGATCTGGATCTCGCCGGTGTTCCGCTCTCCCATGGCCGACGCCGGTTACGACATCAGCGACTACACCGATATCGACCCGATCTTCGGCGATCTCGTCGAAATGGACGCGCTGATCGCCGAAGCACATGCCCATGACCTGCGCGTGCTGCTCGACTTCGTGCCGAACCACACCTCCGATCGGCATCCGTGGTTCATCGAGTCACGCTCGTCGCGCGCGAACCCGAAGCGCGACTGGTATCTCTGGCGAGATGAGCCGAACAACTGGCGTTCGGCACTTGGCAGCGGCAGCGCGTGGACATGGGACGAGCGCACGGGCCAGTACTACCTCCACCTCTTCCTTCCGGCCCAGCCCGACCTCAACTGGCGCAACCCCGACGTGGTCGAGGCGATGCACGGGGTGCTGCGGTTCTGGCTCGATCGCGGCATCGACGGGTTCCGCATCGACGTCGTGCACTGCATCGGCAAGGACCCGAGCTTCGCCGACGACCATCGCTGCGCCGCGGGTGAGCCGCTCTCGCGGTTCAACGACCAGCCCTACACGCACGAGTTGCTGCGCGGCATCCGTCGTCTCGTCGACTCGTACCCAGGAGACCGGGTCATCGTCGGGGAGGTGAACATTCGCTCGACCCGCAGCGTCGCACAATATTACGGATCGGATGACGAACTGCACATGTCGTTCAATTTCCCACCGCTGGATGCCCCGTGGGATCCGATCGTCTGGCGCATGTGCGTGCGCGAAGTCGAGCAGGAGCTGTCGGTGATGAGCGCCTGGCCGACGTGGGTGCTCTCCAATCACGACAACCCGCGTCACCGGACGCGGTATGGCGGGTCGCTTCGCCGGGCGCGGGCCGCCGCCGTACTGCTGCTGACGCTTCGCGGCACACCGTTCGTCTACCAGGGCGAAGAATTGGGGCTCGAGGATGCCGCGATCCAACCCGAGGACCAGGTGGACCCTGGTGGGCGCGACGGCTCCCGCGCGCCGATCCCGTGGCTCGAGGCCGAGGGCCACGGATGGGGCACGGATGCCACGTGGCTGCCCTTCCCACCCGATGCCGCCGCGCTCTCGGCCGAACGCCAACGCTCCGACCCCCACTCGATGCTGCGGCTGTACCGGCGGCTGCTGCACGAACGCCGTCGCAGCGCGGCGCTTCGGGGCGGCGGCTTCGAGGAACTGGACTCGCCGCCGGAGGTGCTCGCCTACCGCAGGGCGTCGAACGGTGATGAACGGCTCGTCGCCGTCAACTTCGCCGATCGCGAGCGAGCCTGGCAACCAGCGGGAACATGGTCGGTCGCCGTGTCGAGCGATCGCAACGACGTCAGCGGCAGCGCTGATGGCAGCAGCGGTCGCGACGGCGAGCCCTACCCCGGCATCCTCGGGCCGGAGCAGGCCGTGATCCTCGAAAGGAAGCGCTGACATGCAACCGCTCTGGTACCGCACCGCCGTCATCTACGAGGCCGACGTGGCCCTGTTCCTCGACTCGAACGGCGATGGCTGGGGTGACCTGCGCGGCATGACCGAGCGACTCGAGTACGTGCGCGGACTCGGCGCGAATGCGCTCTGGCTGCAGCCGTTCTACCCGTCGCCGTGGCTCGACGGCGGCTACGACCTCACCGACCACCTGTCGATCGACGAGCGCTTCGGCGACCTCGCCGACTTCGCCGAGCTGCTCGAGAAGGCTGATGAGCTCGGCATCCGCGTCATCATTGAACTGGTCGCGCAGCACACGTCGGATCAGCACCGGTGGTTCCGAGAGGCCAGGGCGGACCGCGATTCCCCGTACCGGGATTACTACATCTGGTCGGATGAACCGGTCGAGACCGACGTCGAGCCCATCTTCCCGACCGAGGAGGACAGCGTCTGGGAATGGGATGACGAGGCCGGTCAGTACTACCGTCACATCTTCTATAAGCACGAGCCCGATCTGAACACGGCGAACCCCTCGGTGCGACGCGAGATCCAGCGCATCATGGCGTTCTGGCTGCGCATGGGGATCTCGGGATTCCGAGTGGATGCCGCGCCGTACATGGTCAAGCGGGCACGCGAAGCCGACGACCGCGATGACGGCCAATGGATCCTGCGCGAGATGCGCTCCTTCCTCGAACTGCGCCACCCCTACGCGGTGCTCCTCGGTGAGGTCGACGTGCCCGTCGAGCAGTACGCCGAATACTTCGGCGATGGACACGGGCTGAACATGCTGCTCGATTTCTGGCTCAACAACCACCTCTTCCTCGCGCTCGCCCGAGGCGATGCCGAGCCGCTCCGCCGGGCGATCGAGGAGCAGCCCCCGCCGACGGCGAATTCGCAGTACGCCAACTGGTTGCGAAATCACGACGAACTCGACCTCGAACGTCTCACCGAAGACGAGCGGAACGAGGTCATCGATGTGTTCGCACCCAACGAATCGATGCGGGCCTACGGCCGCGGCATCCGTCGCCGGCTCGCTCCCATGCTCGACGGCGACGAACGCCGGCTGGCGATGACGCACGCGCTGTTGTTCTCGCTGCCCGGCACACCGGTGCTGCTCTACGGCGACGAGATCGGGATGGGTGACAACCTCGAACAGGCCGAGCGTCTCGCCGTGCGCGCGCCGATGCAGTGGACGGATGCCCCAGACGCTGGATTCTCGACGGCGCCGCCCAACCTGCTGAACGCGCCGCTCATCGATGATGGCCAATACGGCTACGAGCAGATCAACGTGTCCGAGCAGACCCTGCGCCGCGACAGCCTGCTCGCGAAGGTGACGAACATGGTGCGCACTCGTCTCGGCCTGCGCGAGATCGGGCTCGGCTCGACCACGGTGATCAAGCTCGAGGGGGATGCCGCGTCGGTGCTGGCGCTGCGCCACGATCTCGAGGACATGACCTCGGTGACCTTCGTCAACCTCGGGCCCGATGAGGTCGCGTTCCGCATCCGCGACGACGACCTCGACGATCTCGTCGACCTGCTGACCGATGAGCAGTATCCATCGAATGGTGAGCATGGCCCCGGGTTGACGCTCAACGGCTACGGATACCGCTGGATGCGCCCGCGCCAGCGCCTCTTCGGGTGATCGGCGCTCCAGGCCTTCCACCTGCCGACGCAACGCGTTTGTCGGGCCACCCGACCTACGCGAGAATCAGACCCATGCCCCCTGCTGATCTCGTCGTCTCCGTGCCCGGCGCCACCCTCCGTGAGGCGTTCGTCGCAACGCCCGGGGGCGTTCCCGATGGAGTCGAACTGATCGAATGGGACCTCAGTGCGCCGGCCCCGCGCGACCGCATCGATATCGTCGTGCCGCCCTACATGCGTGCGGCATCGCGCCTCAGCGCTCTGGCGGGTGTGACGACCCGGCTCGTGCAGTCGCAGTCGATCGGATACGACGACATCGCCGCCGCGCTGCCGCCGGGACATGTCTTCGCCAATGCCGCGAGCGTGCACGAGACGTCGACCGCCGAGCTCACGCTCGCGCTTGTGCTCGCGGCGCAACGCGGCATCCCCGACTTCGTGCGAGCCGCCGCCGAGGGCAGGTGGGCGACGCAGTCCGTGCACGAGAGCCTCGCCGACCGACGGGTGCTCCTCGTGGGCTACGGCGGCGTCGGGCGGGCCACCGTTGCGCGACTCGCTCCGTTCGAAGTCGAGATCGTGCGGGTCGCCACCCGCGCGCGCGATGACGAGCTCGGGCGCATCCACGGCATCGACGAACTGCCAGACCTGCTGCCCACCGCCGATATCGTGATCATCGGCGTTCCCCTCAACGACGCCACGACCGGGCTCGTCGACGACGCCTTCCTCGCGGCGCTTCCCGATGGGGCGCTCGTCGTGAACATCGCGCGCGGCAGGATCGCCGACACCGACGCCATCGTCGACCACGCCGCGCGAGGGCGGCTCCGATTCGCACTCGACGTCACCGACCCCGAGCCACTACCCGAGGGTCATCCGCTCTTCGCCCTGCCGAACGTGCTCATCTCGCCGCATGTCGGTGGCGCATCGACGGCGATGATGCCCCGCATGGCGCGACTGCTGCGGGACCAGATCGAACGGATGCGACGCGGTGAGGAGCCCCGCAACGTGGTGATCCGCAGTTGAGCAACGTTGTGGGGGTGCTTTCCGGCCATTCGTTCCAGCGCTACGCCGTGGTGCTGGCGGAAAAGCACCCCGCAACGCATGAACACCCCTGAAAGGACCCAATGCCGCACTTCGATACTGCCTTCGACTGGGTCCGCCGCCACGTCGAGCATGGCCCGATGCCGACCGCCGTGCTCGGCGTCGCCACCGCCGAAGGCGTCGTCGCGCTCGACGCGTTCGGGTCGCACGCTGGCCGCGCGGCATCCGTCGACGATCACTACCCGTTGTTCTCGATCACGAAGCCGATCGTCGGCCTCGCGGCGCTGCACCTCATCGAGCAGGGCCGGCTCACTGCCGATACCCCGCTCTCTGCGGCGGTCCCCGAGTTCGAGGCCGTCCGCGACGACGTGGTGCGCCTGCGGCACCTCGTGAGCCACACATCGGGCATCGCCGAGCCGCCGATGGATGCACCAGGCCTGCGCGCATCACTGCTCGCGCCTGGTCGCGACTTCGCGGCCGGCACGATGTCGCGCTACTCGACCATCGCCCTCGAGGGCGTGGCCGCCCTCATCGAGAACGCGAGCGAGAGGCCATGGGAGCACGCCGTCACGTCGGTCGGCGAGCGAGTGGATGCCGCGGGCTTCACCTTCGACGCAGACGCGTCGCCGCACACCCCCCTCGACGCCGCCGAGGAGGGGCTCGACTACGCACGGTTCGCGGCGCTGCGGCATCCGGGAGCCGGACTCCTCGGTCGCGCAGCCGATCTGCTCGCCGTCGGCAGCGCGCTGCTTCGGAACGACGGATCGCTCGTGGCGCCCGTCACGTACGAGGCGATGCTGCGGCCGCTCACCACCGGCCTGCCGAAGCTCGAGCCGTACGTCGCGAGCCGTGGGCAGGACTGGGGCTTCACCTGGAACCTCCGCCACTCGTCGCCGGGCCTGCTGGCAGCCGACACGTTCGGTCACGGCGGCTGGGCCGGCACCGAGTTCTGGATCACGCCGTCGCGCGGCGTCTGCTTCGTTCTGCTCACCAACGTGGGGGGCGGCGTCGGCCGGTTCGGAATCGACACCGACCAACTGCACAACGCGGTGGCTGCGGCGGCCTGACCGGCGACGCTCCGAGAAGCCGCCGAGCACATTCAGTGCCTGCCCCGACCCGCGACCAGTGCCGCCACGGTTGGCGAGCGGTACGCTGTGCGAGAAGGTACGCCCATGGACACCGTCATGGAGTTGGAGATCGGGCCTGGCCCCGAACCAGGCTCCTACACCGTGCACGTGGTGCGGTCGGTCGGGGGCGGAGAACCGAGCGCGACGATCACCCTCGACCTCGACGAACTCGTCGACCGGCGGCCCCTGCTCGAGGCGAGCGTGCTGTCGTCGTCGGTGTCGGCCAGGCGCGTGATGAGCGACACCGAAGCGGCGATCCAGCGCGTCGGCGTACGCCTCTTCGAGGCGACGTTCTCAGGCGAAATCGGCACGGCGTACCGCACGAGCATGGCTGTGGCATCCGAGCGCGGGCGCGGTGTGCAACTCGCCCTCCGGCTGACCGCTCCCGGGCTCGCGGCGTTGCCGTGGGAGGCGCTGTACGATCCCGACACGCAGACGTACATCTGCCGCAAGGAGCCGTTGGTTCGTCAGGTGCCCGCTCCCTACGCACCACCGACGCTCACCGTACGACCGCCGCTTCGGATCCTCGCGATGATCTCATCGCCGCGCGGGCTGCCCGCCCTCGACGTGGGGGCCGAGCGTGAACGCCTCGAGGGCGCGCTGCAGCACCACCTCGAAGCCGGCCGGGTGGAACTGCACTGGCTCGACGACGTCTCGTGGGCCGGTGTGCACGGCAAGCTGCTCGAGAACCAGTGGCATGTGCTGCACTTCATCGGGCACGGAGGCTACGACACCGAGACCGACGAGGGGGTGCTCGCCTTCGTCGGCCCAGACGGAAGGGCCGACTACGTCACCGCCTCGAGTCTCGCCGACCTGCTCGATGAGGCCGAGCCGACACCGCGACTCGTCGTGCTGAACTCGTGCCAGTCCGGGGCCGCCGGCATCCAGGACCTCTTCTCGGGCACTGCGGCCGCCCTCGCGCACAGCGGAATCCGGGCCGTCGCCGCGATGCAGTTCTCGATCAGCGACACTGCGGCGATCGCCTTCGCGCGCGGCTTCTACACCTCCCTCGCCCACGGCCGCACGATCGATGAGGCGATGCGCAGCGGGCGCATCGGCATCCTCGGCATCGGCCGCGGCACGCTCGAGTGGGTCACGCCCGTCCTCTACCTGCGCGGCGATGATTCGCGTCTCTTCGACGTCGACGCCACGCAGGCGGTGCCGCGCGCTCAGGCGGTGCCGCGCGCTCAGGCGGTGCCTGGCCTTCCGGCGGTGACCGGCACAGCCGGGACTTCGATTCCGATCATCCATACGGGCTCCGGCTCGGATGCCGCATCGCACACCACCCTGCCGAAGGTCACCGCCACCACGCGTGAGCCGACGGCGCCGACTGCCGCTACGGTGCCGCCGCCGGCGTCGGCCGTGCCGCCCGCATCGAGCGCGCCGCCCACATCGATCGCGAAGCCCACACCGCCCCGCGCGATGCCCCCTTCGACAGGCTCAGGGAGCGGACCGACCCGCACGCCACACCCGCCGCCGCGGCCGTCGAAGGCACCGTGGATCGTCGTCGGCATTGTCGCGGTGCTCGCCGTCGGCGCGGGTGTCGCCGCAGTGCTCGTGCTGAATCCGGGGGTCTTCGGCCCGGGAGGAAGCACCGGCGGCAGTGACCTGGGCGACGGAACCTCTGACCAGGGCGCCACCACGAGCACCGTCGAACTCCCCGTGCCGATGTACAACGAGTGGACCTCGACCGGGCTCTGGTGCGACGCCGGCGAGACGTTCGACATCGCGGTGAGCGGCCAGGCGTACCACGACGCCAGTGCGGAATCGCTCGTCGGCCCCGACGGCCTGACCGGCGGCGAGCACCCCGATGCCCGTGTCTTCGCGGACGCGAACACGGCCTCGGTCATCGGCGGGTTCGACACGACACCTGAGCTGTTCGCGGTGGGGAGCGGGACCTCGCATACCTGCACGGCGGGCGGCGCGCTGCTCCTCGGCATCAACGACACGTATCTCATCGGGAACAGTGGCGAGTTCCAGGCGACGGTCACCCTCCACGAGTGACGTCGGCGCCCACGAATGACGACCTCACAGAGCCGCAGGACGGAGGCCACATCATGCAGCGACTCGCGATCTTCACAACCGCAGACGGCGAAGAAGTCACCATCCAGGTGGCCGACGAGGGCATCGGCGGGGCGCATCCATCGCCGGATGTCACCACCCGCGGCATCCCGACCGGCCAGCTCATCGAGCGCACCCACCGCAGCCTCGATGACGTGCTCAGGCACGCGCGGCCGGCGGTGACGTCGCTTCTCCGCCAAGTGCGCGAGCAGGAGGACCCGCCCGACGAGCTCGAGGTCGAGTTCGGCATCCAGGTCAGCCTCGAGGTCGGCGCCTACATCGCCGCGGCGAGCTCGTCGGCGAACTTCCGGGTGACGATGCGCTGGCTCCACCACGCCGCATGAAGTGACCGGATGCCGCCGCCGGGCCTAGCATCGAGAACAACGCCCATCGACGGAAGGTCCACATGCACGCCTCGGCAGAACCTCGCGTGGCCCTGTACTTCGACTTCGACAACATCGTCATCTCGCGCTACGACCAGGTGCACGGTGACGGCGCGTACCGCAAGGACACCTCGCGAAAGACGGCGGCATCGAGCCCGGAGACGGTGAAGAAGCTCGCGGCCGCGACCGTCGACATCGACGCCGTGCTCGACTTCGCCGCGACGTTCGGCACGATCGCGATCGCCCGTGCCTATGCCGACTGGTCGACCCCGGTGAACGCGAGCTACCGCGGGCAACTCATCGATCGAGCCGTCGACCTCGTGCAGCTGTTCCCGCTCTCGGCGACGAAGAACGGCGCCGACATCCGCCTCTCGGTCGACGCCGTCGAAGACATGTTCCGCATCGAGGATCTCACGCATATCGTCGTCGTCGCGGGTGACTCCGACTACGTCGCGCTCGCGCAGAAGTCGAAGCGGCTCGGGCGGTACGTCGTGGGCATCGGCGTCGCCGGCGGAACCGCACGCGCGCTCACCGCGGCCTGCGACGAGTTCGCCGACTACGACGCACTGCTCGCAACGGATGCCGCCGTCGCCGACGACGAGGCCGAGCCGCGGGTGGCAGCACCCGAGGTGGCAGCACCCGAAGTGGCAGCACCCGAGCCCGCGGCATCCGCTGCACCTCGGACCCGCCGTGCCTCATCGCGTTCGGTGAAGGCGAAGGCGACGGATGCCGCGGCCGAGCCTGCTCCCGCCGCCGCCACCCAGCCGGCCGAGTCGACCGCCGCGACCGAGGCCGAGGCGACCGCGGCATCCGGGAAGAAGGCATCGACGAAGTCGAGCGCGAAGGCGAACGGCACCGACGAGGCCGCGCCCGCGACGGGCACCCGCAACCCCGGCCGCCTACTGCTGAAGGCCCTCGAGTTGCTGCGTGCGAAGAACGACGAGGAGTGGCAGCCGTCGAGTGCCGTGAAGAACCAGATGCTGCGCATGGATCCGAGCTTTCAGGAACGCCGTCTCGGATTCGGCTCCTTCACCGACTTCGTGAAGTCGCGCGCCGGCGTCGTCGAACTCGATGAGACCGAAGACAACCGCAACCGCATCCGGATCCGCCCGAAGAAGGACTGACCCGAACGTCGCCGGCCTAACGCCCTGCGCGCCGGTCTTCCGAGCCCGGACCGTAGATGACGATGCCCGCGATCGGGATGAGCAGGAACCACAGCCACGACCAGGCGAAGCTGCCGATGAACCCGAACAGGAAGAACAGCCCGAGCGCGATGAACGGCGCCAGTGCCATGATCGTCGCTCCGCTGCGGCCGCCCAGTGCTCGGCTGCCGGCCGCTGGGCTACCGGCGCCGGCGTCGACATAAGGGCTGGCGGGAGGCGGAACCGGAGCGTACGACGGTGACTGCGCAGTCGCCGCGGTCGAGAACGGCAGCTGCTCCTGTGCGGTCGCCGTCTCTGGGAGGTCGGCGAAGAGCGGCACGAGGTCGGCGCGGGTCACGGCCGCTCGAGCGGCGCGCTCGCGTTCCTCGAACTCGACGATCGTGAGGCGTCCTTCCGCTTGTGCCGCGGCGAGTCGGCCGACGGCGGCGTCTCGCTCCGCGTCGCTCAGTCGCTGGCCGGGTTGGTCTGGATTCACATATCCGCTCACGACTCCACCCTGCCCGAGCGGACGCCGATCCGGAAGCCCCGCGACCTCCGCCGACTTCGGGTGAAGCCGTGAAGGTGCCCGTGCGCGCGCATCACTCGTGCGTGTTTGACTCCACTACGGGTGAGTCAGACGCCCACCCCGGTGGCGTTGGCGCCCGGTTCGTCGGATCCGTCGTCTTCCAGCGCGTCGCTCGCGTCGGGGACCCCGGGAACCTCCTCGTTCTCAGGCACTGCCGATGCATCGGTTGCTCCCTCGGCAGGAGCTTGAGCGTGCGCGCGTCCATCGGTCGGCGTATCACTGTCGGACATCGTGAACTCCCCTCTCGGCACCGACGGCGCCGTCTTGGTCGATTCTGCGCCGGCGAGCCCGAGGGCGGCAGGGGCTTGAGCAAGCCCCGCGTCCGAGTATCGGCTCGGCGATGTGGTCTGACCACAGGTGGTACTGTGGTCAGACCACGCACGAGGAGGAGGGCCGAATGCCAACCGACATCGCTCCGCACTCCGTTACCGCCGCCTCCTCGGACAGGCCCGACGCGCCCCGTGCCTGGCAGGCGGTGCTCGAGCACGTCGAGGCGCAACTCGTCGAGGGCACCCTGGCCCCGGGCGATCGGCTTCCCGGCGAGCGCGCGCTCTCCGCAGAGCTCGGCGTCGGCCGATCGAGCGTGCGCGAGGCGCTGCGGGTGCTGGAGGTACTCGGCCTGATCCGCACGCACGCGGGTTCGGGTCCCAACGCCGGCGCGATCATCATCTCGACCCCCGGCGGCGCCATGAGCGCACTCATGCGGCTGCAGGTCGCCGCGCGCGGCTTCCCGGTCGCCGACATCGTGCGCACCCGGCTCATCCTCGAGACGTCGGTGGTGGCCGACCTCGCAGGTGCGGTGGATGCCGCGCCCGACCTCGCCCCCGCCGAGCGCCTCCTCGACGCCATGGACTCCCCCGAGCTCGAGCCCCCCGAGTTCCTCGCGCTCGACGCGGCCTTCCACCTGGCGCTGGCCGAGGCATCCGGCAACCAGGTGATCACGGCCACCATGGCCGGCCTGCGCAGCGGCATCGAGGGCTACGCGCTCGCCGGCCTCGCGACGATCTCAGACTGGGCCGCGACATCCGGTCGACTCCGCCGCGAGCACCGCGGCATCGTCGACGCGATCAAGGCAGCGGATGCCGAGGCCGCCCGCACCCGCATCCAAGACCACATCTCGGGGTACTACGCCGAGACGTTCATCCCGACACAGCTCACCACACCATGATCACCACGAGACGGAGCAGCACCACGATGGTCACGCGACAGATGCCGAACCCGCGCGAGCTCGCACAGCTCATGCAGTTCAAGAAGCCCACCCTCAACCCCACCGACCGCCGGCTGGCACAGGCCCTGACGATCGCAGACCTGCGCGCGATCGCGAAGCACCGCACGCCGAAGGCGCCGTTCGACTACACCGAGGGCGCGTCCGAGGGCGAGCTCTCGCTCGCGCGTGCCCGGCAGGCGTTCCTCGACGTGGAGTTCCACCCGTCGATCCTGCGCAACGTGCCCGTGGTCGACACCTCCCGCGAGGTGCTCGGCGGCACGAGCGCGCTGCCCTTCGGCATCGCGCCGACCGGCTTCACGCGCATGATGCAGACCGAGGGTGAGGTCGCCGGGGCGGGCGCCGCCGCGGCGTCGGGCATCCCGTTCACCCTGTCGACGCTCGGCACGACCTCGATCGAAGACGTGAAGGCCGCAAACCCGAACGGGCGCAACTGGTTCCAGCTCTACGTCATGCGCGATCGCGAGATCTCGTACGAGCTGGTGCGGCGCGCGGCATCCGCAGGCTTCGACACGCTCTTCTTCACGGTCGATACCCCTGTGGCCGGTGCCCGTCTGCGCGACAAGCGCAACGGCTTCTCGATCCCGCCGCAGCTCACCGTCGGTACGGTGCTCAACGCGCTCCCCCGTCCCGCGTGGTGGATCAACTTCCTCACCACCCCGCCACTCACCTTCGCGTCACTCACCTCGACGGGCGGCACGGTCGCCGAGCTGATCGACGCCGCGATGGACCCGACGATCTCGTTCGACGACCTCGACATCATCCGTGAGATGTGGCCCGGCAAGATCGTGGTCAAGGGCGTGCAGACCGTGGAGGATGCCCGGCTGCTCGCCGACCGTGGCGTCGACGGAGTCGTGCTCTCGAACCACGGCGGCCGTCAGCTCGACCGCGCGCCCGTCCCCTTCCACCTGCTGCCGCACGTCGTGCGCGAGGTCGGTAGCGATCTCGAGGTGCACGTCGACACCGGCATCATGAACGGCGCAGACATCGTGGCCTCGATCGCGCTCGGTGCCCGGTTCACCCTCATCGGCCGGGCATACCTCTACGGGCTCATGGCCGGAGGTCGCCGCGGCGTCGACCGCACCATCGAGATCCTGCGCAGCGAGATCGAGCGCACGATGAAGCTCCTCGAGGTCGCCACCCTCGACGAGCTCGGCCCGCAGCACGTCACTCAGCTCACGCGGCTCATGCCCATCGCCAAGCCGATGGCGGATGCCGCGGAGCAGGCGGCCGCGTCGACGCCCAAGATGGTGCGCACGAATCGGTCGTCGACACCGGCGAAAGCGGCGACGTCGAAGGCGGCGACCTCGAAGGCGTCGGTGTCCAAGCCCGCAACGTCCAAGCCCGGCTCACGCAAGCCGGTCACGAAGTAGTCACTTCCGCGAAGGAAGTGGAGGAAGCGGAGGAAGCGGAGGGCGACGGGGCCGCGACATCCACGGCCGCCCGCTCCGAGGCGACGAGCCGCTCGGCGTCGGAGAGTGCCGCCGTGAAGAGCTGCACGAGTCGATCGTCGACATCGACGACGCACGCTTCGGCGATCCCCTGAACGGCACCGGTCACGATATTCCGACACTGCCGAACGCTCATGCCGGTTCGGCGCGCGGGCGCCACTTCCGCAATGAACCTGCTGGCCCAGTCGTCGGCGGCGGAGACGGCCCGCAGTGCAGCGCGCGTCCGCACGCTCGTCTCGGCTGCGAACGCGTCGCTGCGTTCCGCAAGGTCGTCGAGCGCGGCATGCAACGCGACCGCCTGCGACCGCTGCCGCCATTCCGCCACGATGGGCAGCGCCGCCTCGGACGCCCGCACGGCGATGAGCACGTCGAGCAGAGGATCATCGCTCGTCAACCCGATGACCCTCGGAACCAAGGGCGCGAGCCGAGCGCGGCCGGCGTCGCTCGTGCGATCGTTCACCATTCGGGCCAGGTGGGCGAGCGTGCCGTGCGTGCACGCGGGATGGTCGCTCCAACGTTCGCCGGCGAGAAACGATGCGAACTCCATGAAGCACGCGCCTCGCCGCGGCGAACGATGCTTGCCCCGGGACAGGATCGGCATGAGATCGGGGTACGCCATTGAAGTTCGCATGGAAACCTCCCTCGCTCCTTCCACTCTGCGCCCGTCGTCACCCGGATTCAAGTGGCCGGCGAATTCAGGGAGCGAGAACTTCGCACGCGGCCAGCCCGACGCGGCATCCGTCATGGGCCTGGATGAACAGCGACTGCGCTCGCACTCGGCGTTGCTGCTGCCGCTGCCCGCGACCGCCATGGCGCCAGGTACCGCGGGACGCGGTCACGGTAGCTCGCCCAGTCGTCGCCGAACGCGCGCTCGAGTGCGCGCTCCTCGGCGAGGACAGCGCGGTGCTCGACGAACGTCGCAGCGGGCAGCGTCGCCGCCACCCACGCTGACCCCCACAGCAGGCCGAAGCCGAGGTGGATGAACCGCCAACCGACGTACATCGGGTGGCGGGAGAATGCGTATGGCCCGGTCGTCACAAGGGACTCCGGGTGCTCGAGCTCGAACTCGCCGACGGTGCGACGCCGACGCTCGATGAGCGCCCACACGGTGATTGCGCAGCCTACGGCGAGGGTGACCGAACCCGCCACCCGGCGCGGCAGCTGCGATCCCCGAAGGGGCGCCGGCCGAATCCGCTCGAGCGCCACGACGGCCGCCGCCCCCACGATCTGCCCTCCAGGGAGGGGCAGGCTCTGGTACAACCCGACCAGCCAAGTCACGAGCCTCTCCCGACCATGGCGCCCACAGGATCCGGACGGGAGGGGCGCCGAGGCCGGATGGCGTGTGTGCCCGCTCGGAATCTGACGAACCAGACCAGCATGAGTGCGGATGCCACGAGGTAGAACGCGTGCAGGAACCAGATCGGCCCGAGCGGCAGGCTGAACACGTAGACCGAGTGCACGGCGTTGCCGACGTTGGTGATCGCGAGATTGCCGAGGCTGTACGACGAGAGGTCTCGCGTGCGCACGGCCTTCACCAGCATGGGCAGGTAGCTCATGGCGAAGAGGCCGGTCGACAGGACGCCGGCAAGCACGGCGAGGTCCATGTCACCGAAGCTACGGATGCCGCGGGCTCACGGCATCCGGAGAATTACCCATTCTCGAT
>JALYWB010000074.1 GCA_030852935.1 Actinomycetota bacterium
GTCAGGCCGCTCGCGCGACGTATCGGCCGTCGGCCTCACTGAGTTCGATCGGGATGCCGAAGGTCTCGGTGAGCGCCTCGGACGTGAGCGCCTCGGCGAACGTGCCTGCGGCCACGACCTTGCCGTCGGCGAGGAGCATCGCGTGCGTGAACCCCGGGGGGATCTCCTCGACGTGGTGGGTGACCATCACGATCGCGGGCGACGAGGGCGAGGACGCGTAGCCGCCGAGGAGGCCCACGAGCTCTTCGCGTGCACCGAGGTCGAGGCTCGCGGCCGGCTCGTCGAGCAGCAGCAGCTCGGGGTCGGTCATGACCGATCGCGCGATCTGCACTCGCTTCTGTTCCCCGTCGGAGAGGCTGCCGAAACGGCGGTCAGCGAAGCCCTCGAGGCCCCACTCCTTGAGCACCCGCTGGGCACGGCGGAGGTCGATCTCCTCGTATTCCTCGTTCCAGCGGCCGGTGACCGAGTACGCGGCGGTGAGCACGACGTCGAGCACGGACTCGTTGCGCGGGATCTTGCGTGCCATCGCCGTGGAGGCGAAGCCGATCATGGGCCGGAGCTCGAACACGTCGACCTTGCCGAGTGACTCCTCGAGCACGTGCGCGGAGCCCTTCGACGGGTGCATCGCGGCCGCCGCGATCTGCAGCAGCGTGGTCTTGCCCGCGCCGTTCGGCCCGAGGATGACCCAGCGCTCGTCGGAGTCGACGCTCCACGTCACCGCATCGAGAATCGAATTGCCGTCGCGGATCACCGACACGTCGCGGAACTCCAGAACCGTACTCGCCATGTCCTCAATGCTATCGGGACGCGAGGCGGCCCCCCGCCCGCATGGATGCCGCCAGCGGCATCCGTCAGTTCAGGGACAGCGTCGTTGCGCGTTCAACCGGCGAGCACTCGCGCGTACACCTCGCGCGTGCGGGCGGCGATCGCGTCCCACGCGAAGTGCGACTCTGCACGACGTCGCCCGGCCTCCCCCATCGCCCGCGCCCCGGCGGGATCCGCGACGACCTGCGTGAGCGCGGTCGCGAGGTCGGCGACGAACACGTCGGGATGCAACGGCGTGCCGGTGCCGTCATCGGCCTGCTCGATCGGCACGAGCACGCCCGTGACGCCATCGTCGACCACCTCCGGGATGCCGCCGGTCGCCGTGCCGACCACGGGCGCCCCGCACGCCATCGCCTCGAGGTTCACGATGCCGAGTGGCTCGTAGACCGACGGACAGACGAACGCGGTCGCTGCCGTGAGCAGCGCGGTCAGCTCGGCACGCGGCAGGTGCCGGTCGATCCAGACCACTCCTTCGCGTTCCGCGCGGAGCCCGTCGACGAGGGCCGTGACCTCGGTCATGATCTCGTCGGTGTCGGGGGCGCCGGCGCACAGCACCAGTTGCACGTCGGCGGGAAGCAGCCGCGCCGCGCGGAGCAGGTAGGGCAGCCCCTTCTGGCGTGTGATGCGACCCACGAAGATCACCGACGGCCGGTCGGGGTCGAGGCCGAGGCTACGGGCCAGGTCGGTGTCGTGATTCGGTTGCCAGTCATCGAGGTCGATGCCGTTGTAGACCACCTCGACACGCTGGGGATCGATGCCGGGATAGGCGCGCAGGATGTCGCGGCGCATACCGTCGCTCACGGCGATCACGGCGTCGGCGTCTTCGAACGCGGTGTGCTCGACCCACGACGAGAGTCGATACCCGCCGCCGAGTTGCTCCGCCTTCCACGGACGCAGCGGCTCGAGGCTGTGCGCGGTGACGACGTGCGGCACGTCGTGCAGGCGCTTGGCCGTGAAGCCGGCGAAGTTCGCATACCAGGTGTGCGAGTGCACGAGATCGGTGCCAGCGGCATCGCCGGCCATGAGCAGGTCGACGCCCATCGTGCCGAGTGCGGCATTGCGGCCCGCGAACTCGGCGGGCGTCGGATACGCGAAGGTTCCCGGCTCGTCACGCGGAGCGCCGAAACAGCGCACGACGACCTCGAGGTCGCGGCGCAGTGCACGCACGAGTTCGGCGACATGCACGCCGGCACCGCCGTACACCTCTGGTGGGTACTCGCGGGTGAGCAGGTCGACGCGCATGCTGCAACGGTAGCGCAGCGGCATCCGTCACCGCCGGACTCGCCCACCCCGAATGAGGCATCGTCTGACTACGCTGGGGTCATGTCCACGCGCAAGGTATTCGGCATCGTCCTCGCCGGCGGCGAGGGCAAGCGGCTCATGCCCCTGACGGAAGACCGTGCGAAGCCCGCGGTGCCGTTCGGCGGGCAGTACCGGCTCATCGACTTCGCCCTGTCGAACCTGCTGAACTCCGGACTGAGACAGATCGTCGTGCTCACGCAGTACAAATCGCACAGCCTCGATCGGCACGTGTCGCAGACGTGGCGCATGAGCGGACTACTGAACTCCTACGTCGCCTCGGTGCCCGCGCAGCAGCGCCTGGGCAAGCGCTGGTTCTCGGGGTCGGCCGATGCGATCCTGCAGAGCCTGAACCTCATCTACGACGAGCAGCCCGACATCATCGTCGTCGTCGGCGCTGACCACGTGTACCGCATGGACTTCAACCAGATGATCGACGCGCACGTCGAATCGGGCCTGCCCGCCACTGTCGCAGCGATCCGCCAGCCGATCACGCTCGCCGACCAGTTCGGCGTCATCGAGGTGGATGCCGCGCACCCTGGCCGCATCAACCGCTTCCTCGAGAAGCCGAAGGACCCCGTCGGCCTCCCCGACTCGCCGCACGAGGTGCTCGCATCCATGGGCAACTACGTGTTCGATGCCGACGCGCTCATCGAAGGCGTCCGCCGTGATGGCGAACGCACCGACTCGAGTCACGACATGGGCGGCGACATCATTCCCGCCTTCGTGGAGGATCGTGCAGCCGGCGTCTACGACCTGCAGCAGAACGAGGTACCGGGCTCGACCGACCGCGACCGCTACTACTGGCGTGACGTCGGAACGATCGACTCGTTCTTCGAGGCCCACCAGGACCTCATCTCGGTGCTGCCGGTCTTCAACCTGTACAACCGGGAGTGGCCGATCTTCAGTCAGCAGCTCAACTCGCCGCCGGCGAAGTTCACGCGCGATGCGCGCGGGTCGCTCGGCACCGTCATCGACTCCATCGTGTCGCTCGGCTCGGTCATCTCGGGCGCGCACGTCGAGCGCAGCGTGCTGGGTCCGTGGGCCATCGTCGGCTCCGGCGCCCACGTCGCCGACTCGATCCTCTTCGACCGGGCACGCATCGACGCCGGCGCCACCGTGCAGCGCGCGATCCTCGACAAGGAGGTCGTCGTCGAGGCGGGCGCCAACATCGGTGTCGATCGCGATCAAGACCTCGCCCGCGGGTTCATGGTCACAGACAGCGGCATCACGGTCGTCGGCAAGGGATCGCACGTTCGGGCCTCGGCGTGACGAGGGGTGCCACCGGCCGCGCGAGCGGCCCGCTCGTCGTGCTCGACGCTGATTCGACGCTCATCAGGGAAGAGGCGATCGAACTCCTCGCGGATGCCGCGGGCAGCCTGGAACTCGTGGCCGCCGTGACTGAGCGCGCGATGCGCGGTGAACTCGACTTCGCCGCAAGCCTTCGCGAGCGGGTGTCGACTCTCGCCGGCCTGCAGGTGGTGGAGTTCGAGCGGGCACGCGTGCGGATGACCCCGACGCGAGGGGTGCAGGAACTCATCGACGCCGTGCACGCGGCCGGAGGGCGCGTGGGAGTCGTCTCGGGCGGGTTCCACGAGCTGCTCGACCCGCTCGCCGCGCGTCTCGGCCTCGACTTCTGCCGGGCGAACCGGCTCGAGGTGGAGGGCGACCGGCTCACCGGCCGCGTCGACGGCACCATCGTCGATGCGCACGCCAAGGCGGCCGCGCTCGACGAGTGGGCGGCGAGCAGCGGCATCCCGTCGCATCGCACCGTGGCGGTGGGCGACGGTGCCAATGACCTCGAGATGCTCGCGCGGGCACGGCTCGGTGTGGCGTTCTGCGCCAAGCCGCTCGTGCGGGAGCGGGCGGATGTCGCGATCGACACGCCCGACCTCAGCCAGGTGCTGCCCCTGCTCGGCCTCCGCGGCTAGTGACCCATGCCCATTCCCCCGTCGACGGGGATCACCGCGCCAGAGATGTACCCGGCGTCGTCGCCGGCGAGCCAGGTCACCACGCGCGCGACCTCGTCGGGTGAGGCGAACCGGCCGAGCGGAATGCTCTTCTTGTACTCCGCCTGCTGCGCCTCTGGCAGTTCGTCGGTCATGTCGGTCTCGATGAAACCCGGCGCGACGACGTTGGCCGTGATGTTGCGGGCGCCGAGCTCGCGCGTCAGCGAGCGCGCCATGCCGACGAGACCGGCCTTCGACGCCGAGTAGTTGACCTGACCGGCGGAACCGTAGAGGCCCACCACGCTGGAGATCAGCACGAACCGGCCGAAACGCGCCTTCAGCATGCCCTTCGAGGCGCGCTTCACGACCCGGAACGCGCCCGCGAGGTTCGTGTCGACGACACTGGTGAAGTCGTCCTCGCTCATGCGCAGCAGCAGCGTGTCGCGAGTGATGCCCGCGTTCGCCACGACCACCTCGATGGGGCCGAGCACCGCCTCCACCTCGCTGAAGGCCTGATCGACGGATGCCGCATCGGTCACGTCCGCCCGCACGGTGAGCGAGCCGTCGGGCCCGACGCCCGAGCGAGCCGTGACGGCGACGCGATGACCCTGCGCGATGAACTCTCTGGCGATCGCGAAGCCGATGCCCCGATTGCCACCGGTCACGAGGACGGTGCGGCTCGTCGTCATGATGGACTCCGTTTCTGCGGTGCAGGAGGGGTGGGGCCGAGCGGCCCGTCCCAGCATAGAACGTGGGAGATCGGGGCATCCGACACCGCCTGGCGGACGTAGGCTTGAGTGGGAGGTGCCGCGAGACCCACGGCGACCACGATGAAGCAGCAGTCGATCACCACGCTGCCGCCCTCGCCAGAAGCGGAGCGGCGCTCGCGCATGATCAAGTACACGATCGCGATGTCGATCCGTGTCGCCTGCATCTTCGCCATGCTGTTCGTCGACGGCTGGTGGCTCGCGGTCTGCGCGGTCGGCGCGATCTTCCTGCCGTACGTCGCGGTCGTGCTCGCCAACGTCAGCGGCCCGAGCCACACGCAGGAGGTGCTGCGCCCCGGCGGCCTCGTCGCGCAGCGGCCCACCGACCAGGCGCCGCCGTCATCGGACCAGCATCCCGACGAAGCCCGGCCAGCCGACCACCGCCCGGGCGAGTCGGGGCACGACGAACGCGGTGCTGCGTGATCGGGAGCATCGGGGCGGATGCCGCGCCCGACGTCTGTTCGCGTGCCGCGTGCCGCGAGACCGCGGCGTGGCGCATCGACTGGCAGAATCCTCGAATCCACACGGGCGAACGGTGGAAGTCCTGGCTCGCGTGCGACGAGCACGTCGAGTACCTGCGCGGGTTCCTCGAAGCGCGGTCGTTCCCGGTGCGTGTCGACCGTTTCGACGCGGAGGTGGCCGACTCGTGAACGAATGGTCCTTCCTCCGCTCGCGGCGATGGGCGGGCTACCTCGCGCTCGTCGTCGTGTTCGCGATCGCCTGCTGCGCACTGGGCAGCTGGCAGCTGAACCGGCGCTCCGAGGCGCTCGCGGAGGTCGCTCGCATCGACGCGAACTACGACGCCCGGCCGGTGCCCGTCGGCGAGGCCCTCCCCGAGCCGTCGGGCTTCGACATCGACCAGCGCTGGCAGGTGGTCGAGCTCTCGGGCACGTACCTCGCCGACGAAGAGGTCGTCGTGCGCAACCGCCCGTTCGGCGGGAGTTCAGGATTCGAGGTCATCACGCCGTTCCGGCTCGACGACGGGACCGTGTTCATGGTCGATCGCGGCTGGATCGCACAGGCGTCCGACGGTCGGCCGAGCGAGATCGCCGAACCACCGATGGGCCACGTCGAGATCACCGCCCGCCTGAAGGCGGGTGAGGATCGCATCGCCGGCCGCACCTCGACGGGCGTCGAGTTCGCGACGATCGATCTTCCAGAACTCGCCGAACGCGTCGGCGAGCCCGCGTATACGGGGGCATACGGCGTGCTGGTGCAGTCGGCATCGGATGCCGCAGAGCCGCCGCTCGCCGCGCCTCGCCCGGTGCGGGACGAAGGTCCGCACCTCTCCTACGCGCTGCAGTGGTTCGTCTTCGCGATCATGGCCTTCATCGGCCTCGGCTGGGCGGCGAATCAGGAGCGGAAGGCGCTGGCCGCGGCATCCGGGGGTCAGGTCTCGGCGAGTGCCGCACGCGAACCGCGGAAGCCACCGCGTGAACGTCGCGACGCCGAGGTCGAGGACGAAGTGCTCGACCGGCGGTAGCGGCCGATCACGCCAGCTCGATGAGCTCCTGGTAGTCGCGGCTCCAGTGGTCTTCGGTGCCGTCGGGCATGATGAGCACCCGCTCGGGGTTGAGTGCCTCGACGGCGCCCGGGTCGTGGGAGACCAGCACGACCGATCCCTCGTAGTGTGCGAGCGCATCGAGGATCTCGGCCCGGCTCGCGGGATCGAGGTTGTTCGTCGGCTCGTCGAGCAGCAGCACGTTCGCACCCGACACGACGATCATCGCGAGGGCGAGACGAGTCTTCTCGCCGCCCGAGAGCACACCAGCCGGCTTGTGCACGTCATCGCCGGTGAAGAGAAAGGAGCCGAGCACCTTGCGCGCCTCCGTCTCGGTGAGGTTCGGCGAGGCGCTCACCATGTTCTGCAGCACGCTGCGCTTGACGTCGAGGGTCTCGTGCTCCTGCGCGTAGTAGCCGACCCGGAGGCCGTGCCCGGGCTCGATGATGCCCGTGTCGGGCTCGTCGACGCCCGCGAGGATGCGCAGCAGGGTCGTCTTGCCCGCACCGTTCAGGCCGATGATGACGACCTTGGAGCCTCGATCGATCGCGAGGTCGACGGCGGTGAAGATCTCGAGGGAACCGTAGCTCTTCGACAAGTCGTTCGCGGTGAGCGGCGTGCGACCGCAGGGTGCAGGAGTCGGGAAGCGCAGCTTGGCCACCCGGTCGACGGCGCGCACCTCGTCGAGGCCGGCGAGCAGCTTCTCGGCGCGGGCGACCATCTGATGCGCGGCGGCGGCCTTCGAGGCCTTCGCGCCGAACTTCGCGGCCTGCAGCTGAAGGACGCCGGCCTTCTTCTCGGCGTTCGCGCGCTCCTTCTTGCGTCGCTCCTCGTCGGCCGCGCGTTGGCGCTGGTAGTGCTTCCAGCCCATGTTGTAGATATCGATGATCGAGCGGTTCGCATCGAGGTAGAACACGCGGTTCACGACTTCACCCACCAGCTGGACGTCATGGCTGATCACGATCACACCGCCCTTGTAGTTCTTGAGGAACTCGCGCAACCACACCACGGAATCGGCGTCGAGGTGGTTGGTGGGCTCGTCGAGGATCATCGTCTCTGCATCGGAGAAGAGGATGCGGGCGAGTTCGATGCGACGGCGCTGACCGCCCGAGAGGGTCTTCAACGGCTGGTCGAGGATGCGGTCGGGAAGATTCAGGTTCGACGCGATCGAAGCGGCCTCGGCTTCGGCTGCATACCCGCCGAGTGCCGTGAAGCGGTCGGTGAGGGCGCCGTACTTCTTCATCGCACGCTCGGCGAGCGCGGCGTCGTCGCTGCCCATCTGCACGGATGCCTCGTGCATGCCGAGCACGAGTGAACCGAGCCCGCGCGCGTCGAGGATTCTCGTGCGCGCGAGCATCTCGGGGTCGCCCGTGCGCGGGTCCTGCGGAAGGTAGCCGATCTCGCCGCTGCGATCGATGCGGCCGCCGGTGGGCAGGGTCTCGCCCGCGAGCGTCTTGGTGAGGGTCGTCTTGCCCGCGCCGTTGCGACCGACCAATCCGACCTTGTCGCCCGCGGAGACGCGGAAGTCCACGTGCTCCATGAGCACGCGCGCGCCGATGCGGATCTCGAGATCATGGACGGCGAGCACAGGGATCCTCCGGGCGCATCGTGGGGGTGTGGGAGCGTGCCGAACGGCACAGCCTTCGAGTCTATCCCGCCCGTCTGAACGTGGCATGCGTGCAACCGCGGTGTCGTCGGTGTGCGGCAGACTCGACGCATGGCCACGCCTCCCGGTGACACTCGTGTTCGTGCAGCCCGACTGGCGGCCCATGGGTTCCATGGCGGGTTACCCGGTATCGCCGATGCGGTACGCAGACTGGCCGCGGTACAGGCGCAGGACTTCACCGCGGCGAAGTGGGTGGTCGGTTCACGTGTGCCCGGTTCGGTGGCAGCCGACGTCGACGCGGCGCTCGAGTCCCGCGAGATCGTGCGGTCGTGGCCGCTGCGTGGCACCCTGCACCTGCTTCCGAGCGAGCACCTCCGCGCCATTCTCGCCATCACCGGGCCACGCGAGGTGCAGCGCTCCGCCTTGCGGCGGCGGCAACTCGAGCTCGACGACGCGACCTTCCGACGTGCCCGTACCATCGCCGAAGCCGAGCTCTCGGGTGCACGCTCGCTCTCGCGCGACGAACTGCAGGAGCTATGGCAGGCGTCGGGCATCGTGACCGCCGGGCAGCGGGGCTACCACCTGATCTGGCGGCTCGCCGTCGAGGGGGTGCTCTGCTGGGGGCCGGTCGAGGCGCGCGGGCAGCGGCTGGTGCTGCTCGACGAGTGGATTCCGTCGGGCTCCGGGCAGTTCGACCGCGACGAGACGCTCGCCACCCTCTTCGTCGCGTACGTCGCGGGCCACGGCCCCATCACTGAGCGCGACTTCGCGTGGTGGAGCGGGCTCACGCTCGGCGACGCCCGCACTGCCCGCGCCGCCGCAGGCGACGCGGTGACCGCGTTCGACGACCTACGCTTCGTCGCGGCGGATGCCGGGTGGCCGGCCGATCCCGCCTCCCCCGCGCCGCGACCACGCGGTGGCCTTGCGCTCCCGGCGTTCGACGAGTACTTCCTCGGTTACGGCGACCGTGACGCGGTGTGCGATCCCGCTTACGCCGAACGGGTGATTCCGGGGCGCAACGGCGTGTTCCAGCCGATCCTCGTGTCCGCGGGTCGTGTGGTCGGCACCTGGAGGCGGGGTCCGAAGCGCAAGGCGACGTCGGTGCAGCTGGCCGGGTTCGACGGAGCAACCTCGATCTCTCCATCCACATTCCGCGCGTCACTGTCGGCATGGGCTCGGTTCTGGGGCGAACAGCTCGACGACATCGAGGTCGTCTGAGACGACGACGGGCGGCACCGCACCGCGGCACCGCCCGTTCGACGCGCTCGTCTACTGCTGGAGCGACGCCTGCAGTTCGAGCGTGATGGTCACCTTGTCGCCGAGCAGCATGCCGCCGGTCTCGAGTGCCGCGTTGTAGTGGAGCCCGAAGTCCTCACGGTTGATGACGGTCTTCGCGGTCGCGCCGCCCTTGTAGTTGCCGTAGGGGTCGCCGCCGAAGCCGCCGAACTCGAAATCGAACGTCACGGGCTTGGTGACGCCGCGAATCGTCAGATCACCGTCGACCTTGAAGTCGCCGTCTTCCATGCGAACGCCGGTCGAGACGAAGTCGATCGTCGGGTAGGTCTCGGCCTCGAAGAAGTCGCCGGTACGGAGATGTGCGTCGCGATTGGGCTCGTTCGTGGTGATCGAGGCGACTTCTGCTGACGCCGTCACGCTGGACTCGAGGGGATTCTCGGCGGTCACGAAGGTCGCGTCGAATCGCTCGAACTTGCCCTTCACCTTGCTGATCATGATGTGGCGGATGCTGAAGCCGACCTCGCTGTGAGCGGTGTCGACGGTCCAGGTTCCGACGCGGTAGCCGGGGATCTCGGTTGTCGTGGCGGTGCTTGTCATATCGGTGGTCTCTCCGTCGTAGGGATATCGATGCAGCCGTTCGGCCACACATATGCAAACGCATGGATAGCCAAGATCTATTCCCGCCTCCCCCGACCCGTGCCGAACTCTCCTGGAGCGCTCAGGCCAGGGAGCGGCGCAGCGTCAGCACACGCGTGACGGCCTCATCGAGGCGACTCTCGGTGATGCGACCGGCTTCGACGGCGGCCACGAGCGAGGCGACCAGCCCGTCGACCGAAATGCCGAACTCCGAAGGATCGGCCGGCAACACGTACAGCAGGAGGTCCCCACCGGCCGCGACCGCACGCACGGCGTTCTCGCCGGGGTCGGCATACTCGGCCAGCTCATTGTGCTGGAGCATCAGCATGTCGTCGGTCACGACCACGCCCTCGAAGCCGAGCTCGTCACGCAGGATGCGGTGCCACTCCGGCGACAACGAAGCGGGTGCCGCATCCACCGCCGGATACGCGAGGTGGCCGGTCATGACCAACTCGGCTCCGGCCTGGATGCCGGCCGCGAACGGCAGGGCCGGACCCGCACGCCACTCCTCGATGGAGAGCGGTGCGGCCGGCACGCTGGTGTGCGAATCACCCGGAGCAGCGCCGTGTCCGGGGAAGTGCTTCAACGTGCTCATGACCACGCCGTGCTCCCCCGCCACGGCGGCCGCCACCCGTTCACCGGCTCCGACCGGATCCGTGCCGAGCACGCGACCGGAGATGAATGACTCGGGGTCGGCCGTCACGTCGGCGACGATGCCGAAGTTGACCGACACCCCGACCTCGGCAAGAGTCCCGGCCCGAAGCGCGAAGGCATCCCTCGCGGCTGCGGCAGGTTGCGCCCGAAGGATCTCAGCGCTCGCTGCGTCGTCCCAGGGAAGCCGTTGCACCTCGCCGCCCTCTTCGTCGATGCCGATGAGCACCGGAATCTCGGGGTCGGCCTGCACGGCAGCGGTGATGCTTGCCAGCTCAGCAGGGCTGCCCGGGACGTTGTCGCCCATCAGGATGAGCCCCGACACACCAGCGTCCACGTAGGCCCTGAGCGGTGCAGGATCCGTGCCCGGCGCGTGCAGCATGAGCAGCGATGCCGCCTTCTGCTCCAGCGTCAGCTGTGACATCCGGTCATCAACCCACTCGGCCACTGATTCCGCGGGTCCGGGCGTGGGGGTCGGGCTCGACACCTCCGTAGGTGGAGGAGGCGCTGTCGCGGGCGTCGAAGCGCGGGGCGCGGACCCGCAGGCGCTCACGGCCAGCGCGACCGCCGCGACCAGCAACGGCAGTGCAGCTGCTCGCTTCACACGCATCTGCCCGAGTGTACGCTGCGTGTCCGGCAGGCCGCCGAGTCCGACCGTAGGTAGACTCGCCGGGCTCGAAGGGGGTCACGTGCGAGGCAGGTGGCAGCGTATCGCGGGCACGGCGGCCGTGCTCGCCGCGCTCCTCATGCTGCCTTCCGGTTCCGTTTCCGCCGCCGAATTCCCCAGCTGGGACGAGGTGGAGGCAGCCAAGGCGGATGTCGCCACGCGTGAGTCCGAGGCTGCACGCATCACTGCGTTCGTGGATGAGCTCGAGGCGGAGGCGGGTCGACTCGGCGATGCCGCTATCGAGGCGGCGGCCGCGTCAGACGCCGCCGAGCTCGCCCGTATCGCCGCAGAGGCGCGTGCCGGCACGCTTCGGGCGGGTGCCGAACATGCGGTGACCGAAGCGGACGCTTCGTCGGCACAGCTCGGCCGGGTCGGCGCGGTGCTCGCGCGATCGGGTGGAGCAGAGGTGTCGCTGCGCCTGCTCTTCGATCCCGACGCAGGATTGAACCTGCTGATGGGCCTCTCGCGCGCGGCGCAGCTCACCAACGTCTATGGCGGTGTCGCCGAACGCGCGAAGGCGGCGAGGGCCGACGCCGAAGCACTCAGCGGACAGGCAGACCTGGCCGAGGCCGAGCGCGTTCGGCTCGCGCACGATGCGGCGATCGCAGCGGATGCCGCACTCGAGGCCCAACGCGCCGCTGAAGAGCGCGTCACGGCCCAGCGGGCCACACTCGACACGCTGTACGCACAACTGGCGAGCCTGCGCGACCGCACAGTAGAGCTCGAACGGCAGTTCCGCATCGGCGAGCAGGTCGCGCGCGACCAGGCGGCACGCGACGCTGCCGCAGCGGCGGCCGCGTCTGCCGCCGGAGAAGGCGGAGGCACGGCCGACAACGGGCCGCCACCCCCAGGCGTCGTCGTGGATCGTGCTGCCGCGAAGGCGTACGCAGCCAGTGCCCTGTCGGGCTACGGCTGGGGCTCCGAGCAGTTCCGCTGTCTCGACCTCCTGTGGACCCGCGAGTCGGGATGGCGCGCAAATGCGTACAACGCCTCGAGCGGGGCCTACGGAATTCCCCAGTCGCTCCCCGGCAGCAAGATGGCAGCCGCCGGCGCCGACTGGCGCACGAACGCGGCGACGCAGATCAATTGGGGGCTCTCCTACATCTCAGGCCGATATGAGTCGCCCTGCGCCGCGTGGGCGCACTCCGAGGCGGTCAACTGGTATTGATGCAGGAACTCGACGAACGCGAGGTGTTCCGCCGTCACGGCGCGGAGGGCGTGCTGCTGCTCGGCGGCGGCGCCGCGATCCTGCTCCAGCTGGCCGACCAGCGCGTCGCCCACGGAGTCGCACGGCACAGCGGGTTTCGTGAGCGTCCACTCGATCGCCTGCTCGGAACGCTCGACTACGTGTATGCGATCGGCTTCGGTGACGATGACGTGGTGGCAGCCGCGGTGCGCTCGGTCAATGCCCGCCACGTGCCCGTGCGGGCGGCCTCGAGCGAGGGTCATCCCGGGTACAGTGCCTTCGACGCCGACGCGCAACGATGGGTGGCCTCGACGTTGCTCGCAGTGGCCCTCGAACTGCACGAGCGACTCTGGGGGCCACTGGAGTCCGAAGCCGCAGATGCGATCGTTCGAGGGTACGCGCCCCTCGGGCTGCGCCTGCAGGCCGCCCGCGCCGGCTGGCCGCAGTCGCGCGCGGAGTTCGACGTGTGGTGGGCGCAGCGCATCGCCGCGCTCGAGGTCGGCGCAGAGGCTCGGGCTGTCGCCCGGTCGTTGCTCTCGGGGGCATCCGCACTGCCCTTCGGGGCGACGGCACTTCTGCCGCCCGTTCGCCTCATCACCGCGGCCCTGCTTCCGCCGACGATTCGCACCGCATACGGCTTCCGCTGGACGCCTCGGGTGGAGCGGGTGGCGAACGGGTGGCTCGAGGCGATCGCGCTCGTGTGGCCGAGGTTGCCGCGCGTGATCCGGCACGCTCCGATGCGAGCTTCGCTACGTCGCGCACGGCGGCGCAGCCGCTACGCTGAGCAGTGACCCACGAGGACGATGATGACCCCGCAGACACCGAACCGGAACGAGGCGCTCGACAGCATCGATCGACGCATCGTGGCCGAGTTGAGCCGCGACGGTCGGCTCTCGGTGCGCACCCTCGCCGAACGGGTCCACATCTCCCGCACGGCCGCGCACAATCGGGTGCAGCACCTGCAGAAACGCGGCGTCATCACCGGGTTCGGCGCCCAGATCGACCGCAAGGCGATCGGGCTCAACATCTCGGCACTCGTGGTGGTGCGCATCGGCGAGGTCTCATGGGAGGAGATCGCGGCGAAGCTCGCCACGCTCCCCTTCGTCGAGAAGGTGCAGGCCGTCTCGGGTGACATCGACATCATCCTCACGGTGAGCGCCCCCGATCATGAGCAACTGAGCCAGGCGATCCTCCGTGACATCCACGACATGCCCGGCGTCGTGTCGACCCGGTCACATCTCATCCTCGCCGAAATCGAGGGGCACCCGCCCGCACAGACCCTGGACATCTGGCGCAGCTGAGGCCGTTCGACGCGGACGAATGGCAACGCTTTCGGGGCGGTGGGGCCGTTCGTTCACGCTTCGTCGAGACGTCCATCCGACACCTCGAGAGTGGCGCAACATGGGGTACATGAGCCTCAACGTCGAGCACCAGAGCACACGCGCCCTCCCGTCCGAGAAGCCGATCCGGCTGCTCGACAACGCCGGCCACGCCGTGCACGGCGCGGCGACCGGCGGATTCGAACTGCCCGGCGACGACGTGCTCCTCGACCTCTACCGCAAGATGGTCATCGCCCGCCGCTTCGACGTGCAGGTGACCGCGCTGACCAGGCAGGGGCGGCTGGCCACGTACCCCTCCGCGTACGGCCAAGAGGCGTGCGAGATCGGCGCCATCGCGGCAATCGAGGCCCGCGACTGGTTCTTCCCGACGTATCGCGACAGCATCGCGCTGCTCACCCGCGGCATCGAGCCCGCCGACATCCTGCAGTCGTTCCGGGGCGACTGGCACAACGGCTACGACCAGCACGCGCACCGCTGCGCGTCGCAGGCGACGCCGCTGGCGACGCAGGCGTTGCACGCAGTGGGCCTCGCGCATGCGGCCCGCCTCCGCCAGGACCCCATCGTCACGATGACGTACCTCGGCGACGGGGCGACGAGCGAGGGCGACGCACACGAGGCATTCAACTTCGCCGCGGTCTGGCAGACGCCCACGATCTTCCTCGTGCAGAACAACCAGTTCGCCATCAGCGTGCCCCTCTCGCGGCAGACCCGCGCCGCCACCCTGGCCGACAAGGCGGTCGGGTACGGCATGCCCGGCTTCCACGTCGACGGAAACGACGTCGCGGCGATGTACGCGGTCACTCGCGCCGCGGTCGAGCGGGCACGCACCGGCGGCGGACCGACGCTCATCGAGGGTCTCACCTACCGCATCGAGGCGCACACGAACTCCGACGACCCGACGCGCTATCGCACCGCGCGCGATGTCGAGCACTGGAAGCGCCGCGACCCGATCGAGCGGCTCGAGAAGTACCTGGTCTCCGAAGGAGCGCTCTCGGAGCAGGTGCGCGCCGAGATCACGGATGCGGCAGAGGCGGTTGCCGCCCACACGCGCGACGTCATGACGACCGAGGCCGACCTCGACCCCCTCGAACTCTTCGATCACGTCTACAGCCGCCAGCGGCCCGCGCTTCTCGAACAGCGCGCACGGCTCGAGGCCGAGTTGGCCGAGTCCGCTCAGGCCCACGGCGTACAGCACGCCGCAGGAGCCGCCCGATGACCGCGCCGATGACCGAACAGGCCGCGCCCGCGGCATCCGCCCCCACCCAGCTCACCATGGCGACCGCACTCAACACCGCCCTGCGCGACGCCATGGAGGCGGACGACCGGGTGGTGGTGTACGGCGAGGACGTCGGCCCGCTCGGTGGCGTGTTCCGGGTCACCGACGGTCTGCAGGAGCGGTTCGGCGACGACCGCATCTGGGATTCGCCATTGGCCGAATCGGGCATCATCGGCACTGCAGTGGGCATGGCCATGTACGGCATGCGGCCGGTGGTCGAGATGCAGTTCGACGCGTTCAGTTATCCCGCGTTCGAGCAGATGGTCTCGCATGTGGCGAAGATGCGGAACCGCACCAAGGGCCGGATGTCGCTGCCGATGGTGGTGCGCATCCCCTGCGCGGGGGCGATCGGCGGCGTCGAGCACCATTCCGACTCCTCAGAGGCGTACTGGACGGCGACACCCGGGCTCACCGTCGTGATGCCCTCGAACCCCGCTGATGCCTACTCGATGCTGCGCGAGGCGATCGACAGCGATGACCCCGTCGTCTTCATGGAGCCGAAGAGCCGGTACTGGTCGAAGGCCCCGCTCGCGCTGCCCGTCACGACGGCGCCGATGGACCGGGCCGTCGTCGTGCGCGAGGGCACAGACGTCACGCTGCTCGGCTACGGGCCGACCGTGCGCACTGCGCTCGAGGCGGCGGATGCCGCAGCCGCCGAGGGACTCTCGGTCGAGGTCATCGACCTGCGCAGCCTCTCGCCCTTCGACGATGAAACCGTCGGAGCATCCGTGCGCAAGACCTCCCGGGCGGCCGTGATCCACGAGGCCGCACAGTTCGGCGGTTACGGGGCAGAGGTCGCCGCCCGCGTGACCGAACGCAACTTCCACCACCTCGCTGCGCCCGTGCTGCGCATCACCGGCTTCGACATCCCGTACCCGTCGCCGAAGCTCGAGGAGTTTCACCTGCCCACACCCGACCGCGTGCTCGCCGCACTCGACACCTGGGAGTGGGACGCATGAGCCGCGACTTCATCCTCCCCGACCTCGGCGAGGGTCTCACGGAGGCTGAGATCGTCGCGTGGTTGGTCGCGCCGGGCGACGAGGTCGTGATCGACCAGCCCGTCGTCGAGCTCGAGTCCGCGAAGTCGGTCGTGCAGCTGCCTACGCCGTTCGCCGGCGTGGTCGAGTCGCTGGGCGGCGAGGTCGGCCAGGTGCTGCACGCCGGCACGACGCTCATGACGCTCGCGCCCGCTACGGGCGCTTCTGCTGAGCAGCCGGCGGATACCGCGGATTCGCACAAGGCGGCGGATGCCGCGGATTCGCCGCAGCCGGCGGAGCCTGGCGTCGCTGTGCCCACCGAGGCCGCGACGGAGGAATCGGGTGCCGTGCTGATCGGCTA
>JALYWB010000034.1 GCA_030852935.1 Actinomycetota bacterium
AGAAGAAGGCCTCCATCGTCATGGAGTACTACCGCGGCGACTCGCCGCTGAAGCGCAAGGTCGCCTCGACGCTGCTCGAGAGCTTCCTCTTCTACTCGGGCTTCTACCTGCCGATGTACTGGTCGTCGCGGGCGAAGCTCACCAACACGGCCGACCTCATCCGCCTCATCATTCGCGACGAAGCGGTGCACGGGTATTACATCGGCTACAAGTTCCAGAAGGGGCTCGAGCGGGTCACCCAGGCCGAGCGCGACGACCTCAAGGACTACACGTTCTCACTGCTCTACGAGCTCTACGACAACGAGGTGCAGTACACGCAAGACCTCTACGACGGCGTCGGCCTGACCGAAGACGTCAAGAAGTTCCTGCACTACAACGCGAACAAGGCGCTGATGAACCTCGGCTACGAGCCGATGTTCCCGAAGACCGTCACCGACGTGAACCCGGCGATCCTCTCGGCGCTCTCGCCGAACGCCGACGAGAACCACGACTTCTTCTCGGGGTCGGGTTCGTCGTACGTCATCGGCAAGGCCGTGGTCACCGAGGATGAGGACTGGGACTTCTAGTCGCCGCGTCGTGCACACGGTTGGTCGATGAGTGAGATCAACTCCGCTCTCGATTGTCAAGACCCCTGAGCCCGATTCGTCCAATTGCGGGAGCAGCGATTACAAATGACGAGTCGAGCGGCACGTCAGGGGGACGCGGTCATTCGATAGGCGGGGCTGGAGGACAACTGGCGATGACGGCGTGTCCGGTTCTCCAGTTCCGCCGTCCAACAGGAGCGGCCTGACGGCAGCCGAAGGTCCACTGTGGCTCGAATCAGCCGGGATTTGGCAGTTCGCGCCGTGCCCCTGACCCATCGAAAGCCGAGGCTGGACCCATGGATGGCAACGTGGTGGTGCGGATGTGGCGAGGCGCTGTCCGCTCCGAAGACCGAGACGCCTACGTGGACTACATCGAGCAGACCGGAATGCGCGAGTACCGGAAGACGCCGGGCAACATCGATGCATGGATGCTCACCAGGGAACTGTCCGGCGCGATCACGGAGATTGTGACGGTTTCGCGCTGGCGGAGCCTCGATGCGATCAAGGGTTTCGCCGGTGCTGACATCGAGCGCGCGGTGTTCTACCCGGAGGACGACCGATACCTCGTCGAGCGCGACACCACGGTTCGCCACTATTCCCAGGCAGGATGATGGTGCGCTCCTGGGGGAAACGCCTCATCCTCGGTGAGGTGGGCGACGCAGCCGTTTGACGTCGGTTCGCCGCTTCTTCGCTTCCAAGCGCCGCTCCTTGGCACCACGACTCGGACGCGTCGGTCGTCGTGACGGCGACGGCGGTCGCAACGCGTCAACCACGACGGCGGCGAGCCGAGCACGCGCAGCATTCCTGTTGCGCAATTGCGCGCGGTGCTCGGAGGCGACGATCGTCAGTACCCCGTCGACCAGGCGACCGCTCAGACGCTCGAGGAGTCGCTCTCGCTGGAGCGGAGAGAGCACGGCTGAGCCCGCCACATCCCACACGAGCTCAGCTCGGGAGTCGGCAGTATTCACACCTTGCCCGCCGGGACCGGATGACCGCGAGAACCGCCACGACAACTCGGACTCGGGGATCGTGAGTCCTGAGTCGACCCGAAGTCCGGGACGGTGAGCAGCGGGCATGGATCCATCATCCTCTTCCGCTTGGGGGAGGGGCCGCGGTCACCGGGTCAGTCTGTGGCCGGTTCGCGGGGCGGGTTGTGCATGAACTCGATGCGGATGCCGTTGTCGTCCTCGACGAAGGACGCGTAGTAGCGGTCACTGAACCTCGTGAACACTCTCGGATCGCGCACGGACGTCCAGCCGGCGTCGAGAGCGATGGCGTGCAGGCGATCGACCTCCGCACGTGAATCGACGGCGAAGGCGAGGTGCTGCCAACCGACGTTGCCGTGCCGGTGCGGTCCGCTGTCTTCTTCGCGGGCCGGGAAGAGGATCAGCTCCTCCTCGCCCTTGTACCAGGACACCGAGCCGTCGGCATCTTGCCGCGCGCAGCCGAGCGCCTGCATCACCGGATCGAACTGCACGATCGAGCGAGGGAGGTCTTCGACGGAAATTCCGAGGTGGTCGAAAAGAGACATCCGGACATCCTATTCAGAAGCCGGATGCACCGATGTCAGCAATGCTCGGGCCGCAACGCTCGTACCACGGTATGGCGTCGGACAGCACCGTGGAGGGATGCCCCCGCCCACGCCTCGTTCATAGCGTCGAGCGTATGGAGTTCCTCACCGACGTCATCCTCTCCCTCGTGCAGTCGCCATGGGTCTACGTGGCCGTCTTCGCGGTCTGTGTCATCGACGGGTTCTTCCCGCCCGTGCCCAGCGAAACCATCGTCATCGCTGCGGCTGCCGCGGGAGCTGCGACCGGAGAGTGGGGAATGCTCGTCGGGGCGATCATCGCAGCTGCTGCCGGGGCAATCTTGGGAGACAACATCGCCTTCGCGATCGGGCGCCGGGTGGGCCTCGATCGTTGGCGGTGGATGCGGCGCGATTCCGTCCAGCGTGCGATCCGGTGGGCACGCGAGGGGCTGCATCGACGCGCCACCGTACTGATCCTCACTGCTCGCTACATCCCTGTCGGTCGTGTCGCCGTCAATGTCACCGCAGGGGCATCCGGTCTCGCGCGGCGGCGCTTCTTCGGGCTCTCCACCCTCGCGGGCCTCAGCTGGGCCGTGTACTCGGTGAGTATCGGCCTGTTCGCGGGGCGCTGGCTTTCTGGCAATCCGTTGCTCGCGGCGCTTCTCGGCATCGCCATCGCCCTGACGATCGGAGTCTTGATCGACCGGGTTACGGCATTCCGCGCTGCCCGCGGAGCTCATCGGTGGCTCGCCGAAGCGCCCGCTGAGGACGATGCAGCCACGGCGGCGCACGCACGTGAGCCTGTCAATTGATGATCTCGCGTCACCTCAGCCGCACCGCCTCATCGACGAGCTCGGCGAGGGTGAAGGTGGCACCGCGCGTCGACGCATCCCGCCACTGCTCGCTCGTGAGGCCCTGTCGCACCCGCTCCCGATAGCGGTCGAAGTCGGCGGGTTCGTTCGCCCGTGGGTCGAAGCCGTACCTTGCGCCGATCGCGTCGACGGCGCCGATGATGCGCGCGCCCGCGGCATCCGCCCCCGTGCCCGCAGCCGCGCCGGCTGCGACGGATGACGCGATGAGCACGGCGATCGGATCGGCGAGCACGTGCGGTGACGTGAGCACCGCCCGCAGCGTCGCGAGCGCCTGGCGCGGAGAACGGGCGTCGAGCCGAACCTTCGCTGCGACCACTCCCGACATCAGCAGCACCCACCCGTGCCCCGACCGCTCGGCGAGCGTGTGCGCCGACGCCGTGAACCGCAGGGCCCGGTCATGATCGCCGAGAGAGCGGTAGACCTGGGCGGCGATCAGCGCGACCATCGCCTGGGTGCTCATCGGCGCTCCGTCGAGATGATCCTGCGCGCTGCGGATGCGGTCGACCGCGGCTCGGGTGCCGTCGGGAGCCAAGGTGGCGAGGTAGGCGAGGAACGCGAACGACAACGCGACGAGGCCGCCGTCGTGCGCTTCCCGCGAGAACTCCAGCGCATCGTCGAGCACGGCGGCCGCCTCGTCCATCGATCCGAGCTGGTAGGCGAGGATTCCGTGGCCGAGGCGTGCCCGCGATTCCACCGACGCCGGCGCTCGGCCCGGCACCGAGGCGGCTCGCCTCGCATTGGTGAGGGCGGATGCCTGTGTGCCGGAGGTGAGACCCATCCACGCCATTCCCGCAGCGATGCCCAGCGCACTCGTGCGATCGCCGTCGTCGATCGCGTGCTCGAACGCCGCGGCGATGTCGGCCTGCTCCGCCTCGATGCGCTGTCTTGTCGCATTCGCTTCGCTCGTCGTCAACTCGTGAAATGCGGCGAGGGTGCGCTCGGCGAACCACGTCGTGTGACGCACCCGTACTTTGCTCGAATCGTCTGCTCTGCTCGAATCGTCGTTCGGCGAACGCACGTGGCGGCGCACGACCTCGGGGATGCGGAAGAGCGCGAGGTCGCCGCGCGACTCGGCCGCCACGAGTGACCAGCCGAGGAGCACGTCGAGGTCGGACGGGGCGGTCGTGCCGGCGAGGGCGACGGCGCTCTCGCGGGTGAACGGCCCGCGAAAGACGCAGAGGCGTTCGAGCGTCCCGCGCTGGCCAGTGGTGAGCAGGGCGAGCGTGGCCGAGAGCGCCGTCGTCAGCGCGCTGCTCCGATCGGGATCGGCCGCCGGCGACAGTTCGTCGATCACCGAAGCGAGCGGCGCCTGTGCCGCGCGCGCTGCTGCGAGTTCGATCGCGAGCGGCAGGTACCCGAGCGACGCCATGAGCTCGGAGAGGTCGGCGATTTCGCCGACGGATGCGGCGTGGCCCGACCGAAGTGCGAACAGAGCGCGCGCATCGGCGGGGCTCAGCGCGCCGATGCGATGCACGCTTTCACCGGGAACGCCCAGAGATCGCCGCGCGGTGACCACTGCGGTCACCTCCGGCGATCGTTCGAGCAGGGCGGCGAGGTCGGTTGCGATGGAATCCACGTCGTCGTCGGCCCCGTCGAGGATGATGGTGCCGCGAAGTGGTTTCAGCCGTGCGATGACGCTGTCGAGGGTCGCGTCGCGAGCGCCGACGGCGACGGACAGTTCTCGCAACCACCCGCGACCGCCGGCGCAGAACCAGACATGCTCCTGGGTGGCTGCAGCTGGACCACGTGCCCACTCGACGACGAGCCGGGTCTTGCCGACACCGGCCGGCCCGGCCAGCGTGACCAGCCGCGAGAGCCGCAGGGCCGCGGCCAGGCGAGCTTCGTCCTCCGGCCGCGGCTGGTACGCCGCGAGCGGGGCCGGCAGCCCGATGCGTCGCGTGGCCGTTGCCGGAGAGGGGTCGTGCGTGACGGCCGTGACGGCACCCTGCGTGGGGGCTCCCGACGCGATGCCTCGTTGCCGTCCCTGTGCGCGGCCGGCGAGGAGCAGCGCTCGCAGCTCCGGATCATCGGGGTCGTGCGCAAGGGCGCGCTCCACGACGACGGGCGCAAGCGGATGGCCGGGATGCGCGTCGACCGCTCGCAGGACGGCTCGGCGCAGAGCCGAACGTGCCGCGGCGCGCGCGTCGTCGAGGAACGGTGAAGCACCCGTTCCTTCGAACGCCACCGCGCCGATCACGGTGACGAGCTCGTCGAGAGCGTCGTCGGGAGGCGCAGCGGATGACTCGGCGATCTGATTCACCGACCAGAGATCGACCTCGAGGGTCGGGCCCGGGTGCAGCAGGTACCCCTGGCGTCCACCTCGGAGGTGCGCCCCGAGCGGGGTCGAGCGCAGGCGCGAGATGTTCGCGCGGAGGGCGGACCGCACGCCGGGCGATGCCTCGCCCCAGACGTCACGCAGCAGCGTCTCGGCCGTCTGCAGCCGCCCTCGCGCTGCAACGAGGGCCGCAAGCAGCGCCCGGGCGCGGGGTCCGCCGAGGGGGATGTCGTTGCCGTCGACGCTCGCGGCGAACGTGCCGAACGCGCGCACGCGCACGATCGGGTCGTTGCCGGGCGTGCTTACCATTGCAGAATCATTGCAGAAAGTGCGTTCGCGCGAAAACGGAGCATCGGCAGACAGGCTGTGGTCATGCAGAGGATTCATGACGATACAACCGCCGTTACCTTCGACACGTCGCTTGGACGGGTAGTCGCCCGCGTGACGGGCGAGGGCCCGACCGCAGTGCTGTGGCACGGCATGTTCGTCGACGGCCGAAGCTGGGATCCCGTGATCCCTCGCTTGCGACAGCGTCGTCGGCTCATCGTGCTCGATGCTCCGGGGTACGGTGCGAGCGATGAGCTCGAACGTCTCTCCACGATCGAGGAATGCGCCGAGGTCGCCGTGCAGATCATCGACCAGCTGCCCGGGGCCGGGCCCGCGGACTGGCTGGGCACAGCTTGGGGCGGGCATGTCGGCATGGCAGCGGCCGCGATGTTCCCGCGCTCACTCCGATCACTCGTGGCCATCAGTTCGCCGGTCGAGCCGATCGATCCGTTCTTCAGGATCAAGCTCATCATCGCGAGCGGGGCGTTGACACGCCTCGGGCCGATCGCCCATCTGCGGCACGCCGTGCACGGGGCACAGCTGACGAAGGCGAATCAGCGCAACACCGACATGACCGCGATCATCGACAACGCGATGACCGGCGTCGAACCCGAAGCGCTCGCGCGAACCGTGACGTCGTTCATCATCAATCGAACGGATGCCACGCACCGCCTGCCGCGCATTCACGTGCCCACCCTGCTCGTGGCCGGCGACGACCGAGGGGAATGGTCGCCGGAGATCATGGCCGAGGCGGCCGCTCGCATCCCGAACGCCCGGACCGCGGTCGTCAATGGCGCTCGAACGCTCGTGCAGGTCGAGCAGCCCGAGGCGACGGCGAACGCGGTTGAGGCGTTCTGGGACTCGTTGTGACGCAGTGCGGCGGCTCAGGGGCCGTCACCCTGCGCGTCATCACTCGACGAGCTTGCCCGCCACCGAGACCTCGTCGCGCATGAGGGCCGCGATCTCAGCAGGGATCGATGGGATCGACTCGTGAGTCACGCCCGTCGAGGGCGACCAGACCAGGTTCACCTGCAGGGACTCGTCGAGTTCGGGGTAATCGCTGCGGTTGTGGGCGCCGCGGGTCTCGCGCCGTTCGAGCGCCGCCTCCATCGTGGCGCGCGCTGCCAGCGCCGCCGACTTGAGGTCGAACGCGTGCGCCAGGTCCTGGTAGCCGGCGATGTCGGGGTGCACACCGATACCGGCCATGCGGCTCTCGATCTCGTCGAGCTCGGCGAGGCCGGCACGCAAACCGGCTTCGTCGCGAACCACTCCGGCGTGTTCGGTCATGGTGTCCCGGATGGCGCGCTGCAGGGCGCGCACGTTCTCGGCGCCGTCGGAGCCGAGCAGGCCGGCGATTTCATCGCGCGCCGCCTGCACCGCGGCATCCGACCGCTTCTGTGCGGCGAGCGAGCGTGAGTACTCGGCTGCGGCCTGGCCCACGATGCGCCCGAACACCAGCAGCTCGATGAGCGAGTTGCCACCCAGTCGGTTGGCACCGTGCAGGCCAGACGATGCCTCGCCGATCGCGTAGAGGCCCGGAACATCCGTGCCGTGGTCATCGGGTCGCACCCACACGCCGCCCATCGAGTAGTGCGCGGTCGGCGCGATCTCGATCGGCTGCTTCGTGATGTCGAGCATCTGCAGCTCGAGCATGGTCTGGTAGACGCGGGGGAGGCGCTGCATGATCGTCTCACGGGGCAGGTGCGAGACATCCAGCCAGACACCGCCATTGGGGGTGCCGCGGCCCTCCTTGATCTCGGTGTAGGCGGCGAGGGCGACGCGGTCGCGCGTCGAGAGCTCCATGCGCTCGGGGTCGTACTTCGCCATGAAGCGCTCGCCGAGGCCGTTGGTGAGGATGCCGCCCTCGCCGCGGGCTGCCTCGCTGATCAGGGTGCCGGCCGCGTTCTCGGGCTCGATGATGCCCGACGGGTGGAACTGCACGAGTTCAGGGTCGCGCACCCGGCCGCCCGCTTCGACGGCGAGCCGCCACGAGTCACCCGTGTTCTCGTCGCGCCGCGACGAGGTGCGCCGCCAGATGCGGTTGTGGCCGCCAGCGGCGAGGATCACCGCGTCGGCGTGGATGAGATAGCGCGTGCCGTCTTCGAGGTCGAAGCCGTAGGCACCGAAGACGGCACCGTCGTCGTTCACGAGGAGGCGGGTGACGTAGACCGTGTCGAGGATCGGCACGTTCAGCTGGGCAGCGCGGTTCACCAGCGTGCGCTGGATCTCGAGGCCGGTGTAGTCGCCCGCGAACGCCGTGCGCCGGTACGTGTGCGCGCCGAAGAAGCGCTGCGAGATGCGGCCGTCGTCTTCTCGGGCGAACGGCATGCCGTAGCGCTCGAGGTCGTCGATGCCGCGAGCCGCACCGGATGTCACGATCTCGACGGTATGCGGGTTCGCGAGGAGGTAGCTCTCCTTCAGGGTGTCGGCGGCATGCTGCTGCCAGCTGTCGTCGGCGTCCATCGTGGCGAGGGCCGCGTTGATGCCGCCGGCCGCGAGGGACGTGTGGGCGTCGGACTTGGGGCGCTTGCCGAGGACGAGCACATCGACGCCCGCCTCGGCGAGTTCGATCGCCGCGCGCAGGCCTGACCCGCCAGTGCCGATCACGAGGACGGCGGTGGAGATCTGGCGCTCTGGAATGGTGCTGACTGAGGTGGTCATGCATTAACGGTAGGTAGCGGCATCCGATTACTCCAATGCATATACATCGTAGCGACGATACGCGTAGGCTATCGATGTGAACCTCGAACAACTGCGCAGCTTCGTCGAGGTGGCTCGGTTCGGCAACTTCACCCGCGCCGCAGAAGAGCTGTACCTCGCCCAGCCTTCGCTGAGCCGCCAGATCGCTGCGCTCGAGCACGATCTCGGCGCCGAACTGTTCCACCGCGCCCGCGGCGGGAGCACGCTGACGGCCGCGGGCGAATCGCTGCTCCCGCTCGCGCGGCGCATGCTCGCCGACGCCGAAGCGGTCAGGCGCGAACTCGCCGAGCTCGCGGGTCTCGAGCGCGGGCGGGTGCGACTCGGCGCCACCCCGACCCTCTGCATCAGCCTCGTGGCCGAGGTGCTCAGCGCCTTCCACGCGGAACACCCGGCCATCGAGCTGCACCTCTCGGAACAGGGGTCGCGTCGCCTGCTCGACGAGCTCGCCAGCGGCGAACTCGACCTGGCCCTGGTCACCACGTCGGACGCCGCGGCGGCTGAACGGTTCACCGTGACCCCGTTGCTCGTCGAAGAGCTCGTCGTCATCTCGTCGGCGACCGCACCTCCGGTCACCATCCGCGACACCATTGCGCTGGCGGATGTCGCAGCGCTGCCGCAGATCGTGTTCAGCTCGACGTACGACCTGCGCAGCACGACCGACGCCGCGTTCCGCGCGGCCGACCTCACACCCGAGGTGGTGCTCGAGGGGGCCGAGATGGATGCGGTGCTGCGGTTCGTGGAGCGTGGGCTCGGAGTCGCCATCGTGCCGGCCATGGTCCTCATCGATCGGCCTGGGCTGCGCTCGGTCCGCCTCGAGCGGCCGACGCTCGATCGAACGATCAGCGTCGCCGGGCCTGCGGATGTCGCGCCCACCGTCGCGGTCGAGGTCATGCGTCGCACGATCAGGGCCAGCGCTACGTCCTTCGCATCGAGGGCGGGGGCGACGATGCGGCTGGCTGCGCCCCAGGCAACGGAATGAGCAGCGCGCGGAGCTCGCCATGTTCCGTGACCGGTAGCGTTGCCGGCGATGACCCACGACGAATCGAATCGCGCCCGGCTTCTTGCCGCCTACGACGAACAACTGCGAACGGATGCCGAGACACCGAGTGCGATCACGGTGTCACGGCATGGTCCGCTGCGCCTGGTGACCTTCATCAACGGGCGCGGATTCGTCACCTACCAGAACCTAGGGGGTGCGGACGAGCGCGACATCCGGAGCCTCGTCTCGGAGGCGCTGGCACATTACGAGGCCGACCCCGCGATCACTCGGGTGGAATGGAAGACTCGCGGGCATGACCGCGCACCCGGGTTGCACGAGGCGTTACTGGAGCACAGCTTCACGCCGGACGACCAGGAATCGATCATGATCGGCGAAGCGACGGCGTTGGCGGTCGACGTTCCACTTCCCGACGGCGTGACGCTCCGAACAGTGACCGAAGAGTCTGAGGTGCGTGCGATGAGCGCAATGGAGGACGAGGTCTTCGGCGATCCGATCTCGAACGACACGGCGGACGCTCTGCTCCGCCGGCTCTCGCTCGGCGATGGCATGGAGCTGTGGGTCGCCGAGTTCGACGGCCGGATCGTATCGGCCGGACGTCTGGAGCCGGTCGACGGCACCAGCTTCGCCGGAATCTGGGGCGGAGCAACGCGCCCCGAATGGCGTGGCCGCGGCATCTATCGTGCGCTGACCGCGGCACGTGCCCGCGCAGCACTTGATATGGGAAGAACGCTCATCCACAGCGATTCGACCGAGTACTCCCGCCCGATCCTGGAACGCTCCGGACTCTTCAAGGTGTCGACGACGACGCCATATCGCTGGCGCCGCCCCGCCGCCGGTTAGACGACGGGCTGGACTGCCCTCGCACTTCCCGGCGCTCTCGCGGTATGCGGACTGCGCGTGGGAAGGTCCCGGATGCGGTCTCGACAGCAGCCCGAACGAGGCCGATCAGGACGTCGGGCGAGGGTCCGTCCGCTCGAGGTGCCACGTCTTCGCCACGATGCGGAACCGGTCGTCGTCGAGCACGAACGAGAGGTGATCGACGAAGACCTGATCGAGCACACGGAGCCGCACCTTCACCACCGCGCTGGAGGCGGAGAGCCAGTCGATCAGCAGGATCTCCTCCTCGCGCGGCTGGCCGACGTCGGCGGGGGCGATTCGCGCGTCGACGACCGAGCGCCAGGACGCGAGGGGCTCGACGAACAGTTCGCCTTCGTCGGCGTCGAACAGGCTCGCCGCCGGATGGAACACCTCATCGAGCAGCCGCACGTCACCCGTGTGCAGGAGCCGGAAGTAGACCTCGACCGCATCGAGCAGCGCTGAGAGGCGAGGGTGCGTGGCCTGCTCTGCAGGTTCGAGCGGCGCGTAGTCGAGCTCGAGGAAGTCGTCCACCTCGGTGGCCCAGCGGTCGCGCACGAAGGCGACGTGCGAAGGGTGCGTGTTGTACGCGTCGTAGGCGTCCCGGTCGGCGAACTCCATCGAGAAGCCGAACGTGAACGGGTTCTTCGCACTCACCTGCTCGAGCTGCTCGAAGCGCTCGACACCGGGAATGTCGGCCAGTGCCGTGGCCGCCTCGAGGAAGGAACGCTCCTCAGCCGAACCGGTCGGATGATGAAGGCGGAAGGCGACGGTGTGTCGGATCATGGGTCTCACCCTAGGGCCGCGGCCCGGGACAACCCGAACCACCGCGACTACACTTTCACGCGTCAATGTCGCACGACGCATCGCCCCAGCTGTCACAGATCGAACAAGGACGTGACCTCATGAACGATCGCAAGACCAACGACGCAGGACCGAAGCTGCTCTCGGGTGGCAACCCGCAGATCCCCAAGGGTGAGGGCGACGGCCCGGTGCAGGACTATATCGCCGCCATGCCGGGGTGGAAGCGAGGCGTCGGACGACGCCTCGATGACCTCATCGAAGGGGTGGTTCCCGACGTGCAGAAGGCCGTGAAGTGGAACCAACCGTTCTACGGCGTGACGGATGACGCGTGGTTCCTGTCATTCCGGTGCTACACCGAGTACGTACAGGTGCAGTTCCTCAAGGGCACTTCGCTCGATCCCCTGCCACCGAAGGAGTCGAAGCACGATGAGGTGCGCTACCTCGATGTCCACGAGGACGATGAACTCGACGAAGCCCAGTTACGCTCCTGGATCGAGCAGGCCAGCAAACTGCCCGGTGAGAAGATGTGACACGGACGCAGTGCGGGCCTATGCCGATGGCTCGTGCCGCTCTGATGCGGATGCCGCAGCTCGCGCTTCCGCGGCGGCGGCCGCCGCACGCTCCACCCACTTCGGCGTCTCGCCGTAGCGCTGGAACGACACGAGCCTGCCCGCCGCGCTGTCTTCGATGAGCTGCGCGAGCCGCCGCGCACGCGTGGCCTCCTGCTTGGCCGAGAGTGCCCAGTGGGTGACCTGGCGTCGGTAGGTCGGGGTGGCCGCCTGCCAGAATGCGGATGCCGCGGCATCCGCTGCCAACCGTGCTGCTGCCTCTGGCGGCAGCTCGCTTTCGGGGTTCTCGTGGGAGTACACACCCGACCGGTCTTCACGTCGGCGCTCGAACGCCGCCATGCCGGCGGGATGCATGCGGCCTTCGGCCGTGAGCCGCTCGATGTGCGCGATGTTCACGCTCGACCAGATGCTCGCGGGCTTGCGCGGCGTCCACCGCTGCCGTCGCGCGTCGTCGTCGATGCGCTGCGACACCGAGTCGATCCAGCCGAAGCACAGCGCCTCTGGCACCGCCTGCTCCCAGGTCAGCCCGCGGTCGGGCACATGCTTCTTGAAGAGGCCCATCCACAGTTCGGTCTCGGTGGCGTGGTTGGCCTCGAGCCACGCCCGGAACTCCTCGGGTCCCGAGAAGAAGACGGCGGGCCGCTCGGGCGTGCCGCCCGGGGTACCGATGCTCCGGGTCATGACTCGAGTCTTCCAGCAGCCACCGTCGCGCGGCGGCGAACGACCGCTCGCAGGGCAAAGCCAGCGCTGGCCACCAGGATCGCCGCGATGATCGGCGGTAGCGCGAGCTCGGGGAGGAAGAGCGCCATGCCGGTGACGCGTGCCGCGTAGTCGAGCATTTCGAGCGGCACGTCGGCCAGCACGCGGCTTCCGGCGGCGCTCGTGACGCCCGTGATGAGGGCCGGGGCCGTCCAGAGCAGGAGGAGGCTCGCCACCGCGGCGACCACGCGCCCGATCGTACCGAGGCCGCACCACGCGATCGCGATGCCGATGAGGATCGGCGGAACCCAGCGCGTCGACCCGGCGAGTGCGGAGACCCAGTCGGCGGGAATCGTGCCCAACGGCACGAGGAGACCGCTGAGCCAGGGGCCGAATGCGATCGCGGCGATGGCCAGCCCGAGGAGCGCGCCGGCGCGAGGTGCCACCGCGATGAGCCAGAACACCGCCGTGCCGACGAGGATCGCGAGAACGGCGACGGCGAGCACGGCGGCGAAGTACAGGTCGGACGCCGCTCGCTCAGCGAGCCCGCCGCGCACGACGGTGGCGGTCTGCGCCACCGCGATCACCTGTGCGGCGAGCAGGCCCGTGAAGGTCGCGATCACGCCCCCGCGCGGTTGGCGCACTCGGGCGGCGCGTATCGCGAGGGCCGCAGCGGCGGCGCCGGTCACGATCAGGGCGGCGATGAGTGCGAGTGCGTACTGGCTGAACGGCAGCAGCACGATGGGCATTCGGTCGGGCAGGGTCTCGGTCGCCCAGAGGTTCTGCAGCGGCAGTCGCATGCCGGTGATCAGCCATGGCAGCAGGCCGGCGATCGCGGCGGCGACGCCGACGAGCGCCGGAATCCAGGCCGCGAGCGGGCGACGTGGAGTCTCGACGCTGACGGTGGGGTCGGTTCGAATCGACATCTGGCTCACCCTATCGGCCCGCTGTCATCGGATGCCGCCCCCGCGCGCCGTCGACAGAATCACCGCGCCGTCGACCGTCGGATCACGCCCCCACGGCCGCGGCCTCACGCTCGCGTTCGCGCACGAACTCACGCCACGTCCGCGTGCCGCGCTGCGCGCCCTCGCCCGCGAGGTTCTCTCCCGCGCGGTAGGCACGCCCGACGGCTCCCGGCAGGCGGATCGGCAGGCGACCACGCTTCGGCCGAGCATCGGTCGCCTCCCTGAAGATCCCGACGAGTTGCGGGACGTCGAAGACCTCGGGTCCGGCGATGTCCGCCACCCGGCCGGCGGGAGCGCCGAGCGCAAGCTCCGCGAGTCGCGCAGCCACCTCATCGCCGTGGACGGGTTCGAAGCGCAGCCCGCCGGGGACCGGCAGCAGCGGCATCCGGCCCATTCCGCGTGCGACCGGCAGCACGAAGTCGTGCAATTGGGCGGCGCGCAGCACCGTCCACGGCACGCCCGATTCGGCGATCACCCGCTCTGCCTCCGCCTTCGCCCGGAAATAGCCGATCGGCATGCGGTCGGCGCCGATCACCGAGATCAGTACGAGGTGCCGGACGCCCGCCTTGCGTGCCGCGGCGGCGAGGTTGCGCGCGGCGACATCGTCACCCTTCGCCCCGCCGGCGAGGTGCAGCACGACATCGACGCCGTCGAGTGCGGCGGCGAGTCCGTGTCCTGCGATGGTGTCGCCTGCGACATGCTGGATGCCAGGCTCGGCGGCGCGCGGGTGCCGGGTCAGGATGCGGATGTTGCGCCCCGCCTCGCGCAGCATGGGTACCACGCGGCTGCCGATGTTGCCGGTTCCACCCGTCACGAGTATTGGTGTGTTCATGGTCGAGTTCCTCTCGTGTCACATCCGAGGGCGTTCCCTCGTCGACATACCGACGAACGAACACGAGGAGATGTGACATGACGGATCCAAGAATTCTCGCGAGGCGGTTCGAGACGGAGCGGCCGCGATTGCACGCCATCGCCAGGAAGCTGCTCGGATCGACCGCCGATGCAGATGACGCCGTGCAGGAGACCTGGCTTCGCCTCGAGCGGGTGGATGCCGCGGAGATCGACAATCTCGAGGCGTGGCTGACGACCGTGGTGTCGCGGGTCAGCCTCGACCTGCTGCGCGCGCCCCGCCGCACACGGGAGCATTCATGGCAGGTCGAGCCGTGGCGGGACGAACCCGTGGCGGCCGACGCCGACCCGGCCGAACTCGTGGCCCAGGGCGATCGGGTGAGCGTTGCCCTGCTCGTGCTCCTCGAGACGCTGAGCCCGGCGGAGCGCATCGCGTTCGTGCTGCACGATGTCTTCGGCGAGTCGTTCGAGGAGATCGCACGGGTGCTCGATCGGTCGCCCGAGGCGGCACGCCAGCTCGCGTCTCGTGCGCGCCGCAGGGTTCGGGGTGCTGAGGAGCCCGCACGACCCGATCGCGAACGCGGCCGGCGGATCGTCGCCGCGTGGCTCGCCGCGGCCCAGGGCGGCGACCTCGGCGCATTGCTCGAACTCCTCGACGACGGCGCCGTGCTCCAGGCGGACTACGGCACGTCGACCCAGCGGGTCGAGGGTGCGCGAGCGATCGCCGAGCAGGCGGTGCTCTCGGGCCGTCTCGCGGCGCACTCCACCCCGATCCTGATCGACGGGCGGCCGGGAGTCGCCGCGGTCCTGCACGGGGAGGTGGTGTCGATCATGGCGTTCGAGATCGACGGCGGTCGAATCGTCGGTCTGAACGTGCTGGCCGACCCGTCTCGGCTCGAGGCGCTCGGCGTCGACGAGATCGTGCGGGCAGACACTCCCGATGGGCCGTCCCGAGACGCATGAAGCACCGCCGTCAGAGGATCGGCTTTCCACCCGTGACGGCGATGCGCGCACCCGAGATGTAGCTGCCCTCGTCGGAGGCGAGCAACACGTACACGGGCGCCAGCTCGGCCGGCTGGGCGGGCCGTCCCATCGGCACCTGCTTGCCGAAGGTCTCGACCTTCTCGGTCGGCATCGTCGACGGGATCAACGGCGTCCAGACCGGCCCGGGTGCGACGCTGTTGGCCCGGATACCGCGTTCGGCGAGCCCTTGGGCGAGGGAGGCCGTCATGTTGGCGATGCCTGCCTTGGTGGCGGCGTAGGGGATCAGGGATGGCGAGGGCGCGTCGGAGTTCACCGACGACGATCCGATGATGGATGCCCCTTCTCGCATGTGCGGCAGTGCGGCCTTGACCAGGTGGAAGAACGCGCTGAGGTTCACCGCGATCGTGTGGTCCCACTCCTCGTCGGGAACCTCTTCGAGCGACGGGTGGTCCATCTGGAATGCCGCGTTGCTGACCAGCACGTCGATGCGACCGAACTCGTCGACGGCCTTCCGGACGATCTCGCGGCAGTGCGCCGGATCGGCCAGGTCGCCTGAGATCGGTACGGCACGCCGGCCGGCTTCCTCGACGTAGCGGCACGTCTCTGCGGCATCCTCCTCCTCCTCGAGGTAGCTCACGACCACGTCGGCTCCTTCACGTGCGTACGCGATGGCGACGGCCTTGCCGATCCCGCTGTCGGCTCCGGTGATCACCGCGACCTTGCCCTCGAGGCGGCCCGATCCGCGGTAGCTCTCCTCGCCGTGGTCCGGCTTCGGCGTCATCTGCTGCTCCGACCCGGGGAACTCCTGCTGCTGCGGCGGTTGATTCGACGACTGGTTCACGACGCTCCTCCTCTGTTGGTTTGGTCAAGTCCAACCCCGGAGCATCCGGGTCACAACCGGCTTGACATACTCAGCTGTCGAACGCCGCCGCGAAATCTCTCGGCTCACGACCGGGCGGTTGTGCCGGGCGAGGGCCCGGGTCGGAGAGCGGGGGCGTGGTGGCCCTGTGCGCCTCACCCGCCACGAGCTCGATGGCGTCATCGAAGTGATGCAGGGTGAGCGGCGGCCCCGCGCTGAGGCGATACGTCGTCGCCTCCGGCC
>JALYWB010000045.1 GCA_030852935.1 Actinomycetota bacterium
CGACCCGCCGCTCAGCGGAAGTTCACGAACTGCAGGGCGACGTCGAGGTCCTTGCCCTTGAGCAGCGCCATGGTGGCCTGCAGGTCGTCGCGGCTCTTCGATGAGACGCGCAGCTCGTCGCCCTGGATCTGCGATTTCACCGACTTCGGCGCCTCGTCACGAATGATCTTCGAGATCTTCTTCGCGTTCTCGCTGTCGATGCCGTTCTTCAGGCCGATCTCGATGCGGAACTCCTTGCCCGACGCATACGGCTCGCCCTCATCGAGCGAGCGCAGCGTGATTCCGCGCTTGATGAACTTCGACTCGACGACCTCGAGCACCGCCTTCACGCGCTCCTCGGTCTGCGCCTTCAGCAGCACCTTCTCGCCGCTCCACTCGGCCGAGGCGCCGACGTTCTTGAAGTCGTAGCGCTGCTCGATCTCCTTGCGCGCTTGGTTGACCGCGTTCTCGGCCTCCATCTTGTCGACCTTGCTCACGATGTCGAACGTTGCATCTGCCATGAGGGCAAGTCTACCGAGGGCCGGATGCCGCGGCCGGGGGTTGCTCGGAGGGCGGGTTTCGAGACGGCGCTTCGCGCCTCCTCAACCTGCGGAGCGACTCAACCCGTCGGGGTCGGGCGCGCGGTCGACGACCGCACCCTGAGCTCGTAGGGGAGCGGGGTCGCGGCCGGCGCGGCGGCATCCGGCCCCGGTTCGAGCTGTTCCATCAGGATCTCGACCGCCTTCTCGCCCTGGAGGCGCGGGAACTGCGCCACCGTCGAGAGGCCGAAGAAGTCGGCGAGGTCGTGGTCGTCGATGCCGATGATCGAGACGTCGCGAGGCACGATGAGTCCGAGGTCGCGTGCCGCGAGGATCGATCCGATCGCCATCTCGTCGGATGCCGCGAAGATCGCGGTCGGGCGGTCGCGCGGCACGCCGAGCAGCTGCTTGGCGGCGTGGTAGCCGCCGCGGATCGTGAAGTCGGCCGGCGCGAAGAGGCTCGGGTCGACCTCGATGCCGGCGTCTTCCAGGGCCGCCTCGTAACCGATGCGGCGGTTCGTCGGCAGGTGGAAGTCGAGGTCGAACTCGAGGTTGCCGCCGATGTGCGCGATGCGCGAGTGGCCGAGTCCGATGAGGTGCTCGGTCGCGAGGCGGGCGACTGCAACGTCGTCGATGGTGAGCGTGCGCACGTCGGGAATGGGCCCGCCCACGCCCACGAGCGGCTTGCCCAGGTCGTGCAGGCGCGCCACCTCGTGCTCGGTGAGCTCGAGCGAGACGGCGATCACCGCGTCGACGCGCTGCCGCAGCAGGAAGTGCTCGAACACGCTCGAACGCTCCTGCCCGTCGCCCGAGAGGTTGTAGAGGGTGAGGTCGTAGCCGTTGCGGAGCAGCGACTGCTGCGCCCCCTCGAGTACCGATGAGAAGAACCAGCGGTTCAGGAACGGGATGACCACGCCGATGTTGCGGGTGCGCCCCGAGGCGAGACTCGACGCGTTCGACGAGACCACATAGCCGAGTGCGGTCGCCGCCTCGACGACCTTCGCCTTCGATGCGGGCGAGACGTGTCCGCGGCCGCTGAGCGCGCGCGAGACCGTCGCGGTGGATACTCCCGCGAGCTTCGCGACCTCTTCGATGCCGGCCATGGCTCCTCATCTCGGCCCGGCCGAGTCATCCGGTTGCGCCGCGTCATCCGGCGCACCCGCGTCATCCGGCCGCGTCGCGTCATCCGACACATGCCGACCATCCCGGCCATGCCGAGTCAGGAGGAATCCTATCGTTCGGGCGCCCCGACGGCGGGGAAGCGCGTGCCCCGTTCACTCCGCGCCCCGCGTGGCGCATTGCCGACCTCCGCGGAGTGCGGTAGACAAGCGGGGTCTGAGCGTGGTCACTGGGGGCTGCCTGCGCGCCGTAGCCATACGAAAGGAACGCACGCGTGAAGTGGCTCAAGCCGATCGTTCTGGTGCTCGTCGTGGTCTTCGCCCTGTTCTACATGATCAGTCGCCCCGAGGATGCCGCCAACGCCGTACAGGGCGCCATGGCCGCCGTCTTCTCGGGAGCCGAGGCCGTAGGCCGGTTCTTCACCTCGCTCGCGACGTGACGCGATGAGCCTGTTCGACTTCGATCCACGCGTCGAGCGGCACCTCATCGCCGACGAGGGCGAGGTCGTCGTCGACGAGGTTCGCAAGCACTGGGCGGCGATCGTCTGGCCCGTGCTCGAGATGCTCGCCGCCATCCCGGTGCTGGCGCTCGCGCTCTGGGTGCCACCCCAGGCGTACTGGGTTCCGCTGCTCGCCGCCGGCATCCTCGCCGTGCATGGCTTGTGGCGCATCCTGCAGGCGCGGATGGACCGCTTCGTCATCACGAACATGCGCGTGTTCCGGGTGCATGGGATCCTCTCGCAGAGCATCGCGACGATGCCGATCGCGCGAATCCTCGACATCTCGGTGCACAAACCGGTCGTCGGGCGCATCTTCGGCTACGGCCACTTCGTGTTCGAATCGGCCGCGCAGGAGCAGGGCCTGCGCGAGATCAAGTTCGTCGGATCGCCGAACGAGCGCGGCATCACGATCCAGCGCGTCATCCAGCGCTCCGGACTGCGTGGTCCCGCGCGGCCGGTGAACCGCACCGCCCCGGTGAGCACAGGGGCGGGGCCCGACCAGACCGAGACGGCCGAGATGCCCTGGTGGCGGCAGCCGGGCTGAGCTGAAGCGCCCGTCGGTCGCCGTTGCATCCGAGCCACGGATGCCGCGGCATCCGCTCACTCGCGCTGATTTCTCGACGCGCCACTCCGCGGGTATTCTTGTCAGGCCCCCGGTTGTGTGAGGAACGCGGCCGGGTGCGACTGGCGAGTTACCCAAGCGGCCAAAGGGATCTGACTGTAAATCAGCTGTCATCGACTTCGGGGGTTCGAATCCCTCACTCGCCACTCGCGCAATTTCCGCAGGGCGCAGCCCCGGTCACGGCTCTCACGAGACGCTGAGCGGGGCTTCGTCGTTTCAATCGCGATGCCGAAGCTCGCGACGGCCCCGGCGTCCCTGCACCGCGAAGGCGAATGACATCGTGTACCCCTATGCTGTCCTGAGCCGGGTCGTGAGGGCCCGAGGAGTCGACGAAGACGACGGCGGCCTCGTTGACCCCACGATGCCGGCGCAATCTTCGACCGCGTAGCGTGGAGCCATGACCCAGCATCACGCGCCCGCGGCATCCGCAGCCGTTCCCCTGCTCGACCTCGCCCGCGACATCGCCGTTCGGGCGTCGGAGTTCGCGCTCGACGCGCGCCGTGCCGGGGTCAAGGTGGCAGCGACGAAGTCAACGCCGACCGACATCGTCACGGCGGTCGACCGCGACACCGAGACGCTGATCAGGTCGCTCATCCTCGAGGCGCGCCCCGACGACGGCATCGTCGGCGAGGAGGATGCCACGCACGTCGGCACGAGCGGGATCGACTGGGTGGTCGACCCGATCGACGGCACAGTGAACTTCCTCTACGGGGTGCCCGCATGGGCCGTGAGCATCGCGGTCGTCGAGGGTGCGGATGCCGCTGGCGCCACGCTCGATGGCACGGGCGGCACCACGCTCGCCGGAGTCGTCGTGAACCCCGTCACCGGGGAACTGTTCGAGGCATCCGCTGGAGGTGGTGCTCGGCTCGCCGGCCGCAAGCTCGCCGTCAATCCACATGTCACGCTCAGCTCCGCGCTCGTCGGCACGGGGTTCTCGTACGCGGCCGACCGGCGTCGGGAGCAGGCGGCCGTGCTGCTCGAGCTCCTGCCGCTCGTGCGCGACATCCGCCGCATCGGATCCGCCGCGCTCGATCTCTGCGCGCTCGCCGCCGGACGCCTCGACGCGTTCTACGAGCGGGGACTGAACCCGTGGGATCACGCCGCCGGCGCCCTCATCGCTCGCGAGGCCGGAGCCAGGGTCAGCGGCCCGGGCGGGGAGCGCGAGAACGCCGAACTCCTCGTGGCCGCCGCGCCCGGGCTGTACGACGAGCTCACCGCTGCCCTGCGCGCTGCCGGCGTCGACGCATGAGCTCGCGTCAGCGGCATCCGGGGCATCTCGACATCGGGACATCCGGGACATCCGAGATTCTGTGAAATCCGCAACAACCGCACTCTGAAGCGGATCTCGCCTGCTGGACGCCCCGCCACCGAGGGAACGGGTTGTTTCGCGTGGCGGTCACAGGCGAGAACGGTTAGTCTTTACCAACCTGTTATCTCGGTCTCGAGCTTGTTTCGCTCGGGCACGCGATCTCAGCCGCTGTCCACCGCCCCCATACGCCGAAAGTCCCCCCTACGTGCTCGAGTCCCCCCTCGTGCCCGACGGTTCTGCGCCAGGCACTCAGGTCCCATCGCGGCCCGAGCGACCCCTGACGCGACGCGAGCTCCGCGAGATGCGAGAGCGCGAGGCGGCGGCAGCGGGTTGGGTCGAGGGCGGTGGCTCGGCCGACGCGGCTGCTGGCACCGGCGGCAGGTCGGCCGGTGCGGCAGGGCTGGAGCCTGCCGCCACGCCCGTCGCGTCTTCGCCCGCCCCGGCGGAGCGGCCCGGGTTCGACGCCATCTTCGGGCTTCCGGATGCCGCGCGGCGGCCGATTCCCGCGGCCGCTACGACGCCCAGGCCCGCGCTCGTGTTCCCCGAGCCCGCGTTGCCCGAGCCTGCGCGGCCCGCGCGAGCGTCCTCCGAACCCACGTTGGCCTTCCCGAAGCCGGCGCTTCCCGGGCCGGCGTTCCCGACTTCCGCGCTTCCCGAGCCGGCGTTCCCGACGTCGGCGCTTCCCGGGCCGGCGTTCCCGGCGTCCGCGCTTCCCGACCCGCGGCATCCCGAGGCGACTCTTCCCCAGCCGGCGTTCCCGACTTCCGCGCTGCCCGGGCCGCGGCATCCCGAGGCGACTCTTCCCGAGCCGGTGCTCTCGGCCTCGGCCCTTCCTGACCCGGCGCTTCCCGAGCCGGCGCTTCCTGACACGGCTCTGCCGCTTCGCCGCCGCCGCGACACATCGATCGCCCAGTCGCACCTGACCGAACAACCCAAGGCCGAGCAGGCTGCCCGCTCAACCGGACGCCGCTCGGCCTCCGCTGTTTCGTCGCTCGACCAGCCCGGAATCCCGCCCGTCAACAACGAGCCGCAACCGGTCGCGAGCCGCCCCGCCCCCTCTGGCATCGAAGGTGCCGGCGGATTCGACGCTCTCTTCGCCGGGCTCAGCGACACGGACGAGCACCCTCCCATCGAACAGGCCGAGCCGGCGGCGCTCACTCGCCGTGCCGAGCGCGACGCACGTGGAAGCCGTAGCGGTCGCACGAGCGCCAAGGCGGAAAAGTCCGCGAAGAAGTCGAAGAAGTCGAAGAAGTCGAAGGCCTCACGCACGGCGAACGACACCGTTGCGAAGGGCCCGAAGTCGGCGCGCTTCGGCCGATCGGGAGGGTCCGCTCCCGAGGCGGCTCGCCTGAACGGAGCGGCGACCATTCCGGTGGCCCAGGCGCCTCTCGGCGACGACCTCGCGGCTCTGCTCGGCATCACGCAGGCAGCGGATGCCGCGGCATCCGCTGGCACTCGTTCCACTCCCGCCACTCCCTCCACTCCTAACACGCCACTGCACGATCCTGTCGCCGCCCGCGCTGCCGCTCCCGCGGTTCCGACGGCGCCGGTCGCTGCCGCTCTTCGTCCTGAAGGTTCGACCCCGCATCACGGTGGTGCGCCCGGTGGCGCCGTTGCGGACTCACGGCAGGATGCCGCACCGCACCGCCCGTCGGTGAACCGTCAGCCGTTGACCCGTCAGCCGTCGACCCGCCCGGCGGCGCGCCCGAACCCGCGGACCGCGGCATCCGCCCCCGTTCGCCGTCGCCGCCCGCCGGTGCGCATCGCCAGCGTGCTCGCCATGAGCTTCGTCGCGCTGCTCGCGGTGGCAACGACCATTCCGGCGTTGTCGTTGCTGTCGCCCTCCGATGTGCAGGCGATGGCGCTCGCCGACGCGACCGGTGGCCACGGGCTCGACGGGCAGCGCGTCGAGGTGAACGGGGACATCGTCGCGCAGAGCCTGCAGCGCGAGGGCTACGAGACGCAGACCATCGACGAGTACGCGCGCGCCGCTGGCATCCGGCCCGAGAACTCGTTCATCAACAACCCCGCGGGCTCGATCCAGTGGCCCTTCGCCGTCGGAGTGCACGTCGGCGACCGCTTCGGGTACCGCGACTGTTCCGGATGCTCGAGCGACCACGGCGGACAGGACTTCAACCCGGGCCTCGGCGCAGAGATCCAGGCGATCGCGGATGGCACCGTGTCGGTCTCGACCGATTCGGGCGGCTCGCTCGGCGTGCTCGTCATGATCGACCACGTGATCGACGGCGAGCTCGTCACCAGCGTCTACGCGCACATGCAGTACGACTCGCGGCGCGTCGAGGTGGGCGAAACGGTCGAGGTTGGCGACGTGCTGGGCACGACCGGCAGCACCGGCATGTCGACCGGCCCTCACCTGCACTTCGAGATCCGCCTCGGCGGGGTCAACGGCACCAAGGTGGATCCGCTCGAGTGGCTCTACGCCAACACGAACTGACGCGGCATCCGCCCGCTCGCCATGCCGCGTCGGCGGTCTCTACCTGCGAAAACCGATGAGAATCCTGCACATGCCCCTGCCTGCGGGCCCATGATGCGGATTCTCATGCATCTTGCCGGCCGAGTTCTCCACAGATCACGTCAGCGAAGGCGAGCGGATGCCGCAGCGCGGGCACACTCGACGCATGCGCTCGGTCGACCAGCATCTCCGCACGAACGGCGGCGTGTTGCCGTACTCGGCCCTCGATCGGGCAGGCTACTCGCGGTCAGCCGTGCGCGCGGAGCTCCAGCGAGGCTCGATCGTGCGGGTGCGGAACGGCTGGTTCGCAATACCCGACGCCAAGCCCGACGTCATTCGCGCAGTCCGCGTCGGCGGAACCGCGACCGCGGCGACGGTCGCGCGACTCCACAGCCTCTGGGTGCACGACGATGGCCTGCTCCACGTGCGAGTTCGACACTCCGCCGGCCGACTCGCCGCGCCACACGATCGGGGCATGCCGCTGGACCGCACGACGCATCGGGTCTGCGTCCACTACAGCACGAAGGGCGGGCTCGATCGGGCGCGTGATCCTCTCACCATGGCGCTCGCCGAGATGTTCGCATGCGCAGCTCCTGGCGACGTGCTGCCGTCCATCGATTCGGCGCTCGAGAAGGGCGTGTTGCAGGTCGGGCACCTCGACCTGATCAGGGAGCGGATGCCGCGCTCGCGGCGCGCACTCATCGACCGCGTCGACCCGGGCAGCCAGTCCGGCCTGGAGACGAGGATACGGCTGCTCCTGCACTCTCGGCGGATCCCGTTCCGCACACAGGTCGACGTCGAGGGGGTCGGCCGCGTCGATCTCGTGGTCGGCGAACGGCTCGTGATCGAAGCTGACGGCCGAGCGTTCCACACGGGAGCGGCGTTCGAGGAGGATCGGCGGCGCGACTTCGCGCTCGCCATGCAGGGTTACTTCGTGCTGCGGTTGAGCTACCGCCAGATCATCGACGACTGGGAACGGACCCGAGCCGGCATCCTCGCGCTACTCGCTCGCGGTGAGCACCGGTGGGCGGGCCGCGGACCCTACGCGCCGGAATTGCCCGCCTCCGCCCTGTTGCAGAGCTCAGCCGACGAAAACGTATGAGAATCCGGGATCAAGGCCGGTATGAGGGCCTATAGGCCGGATTCTCATACGTTTTCGAGCGAGCGAGCGAGAGATGCGGATGCCGCGGCATCCGGTTCTCTCGCGGGGTGCGCGCGAGGACGCGCGCGGCAGCGCGACAGCCGTTACGCGGGGTGCGCGCGAGGACGCGCGGCAGCGCGGCGGCCGCTACGCGCGGAGCCAGGCGGTCGTGTCGGCCGGCAGGGTGTGATCGGCGAGCGGTGAGCTCGTGAACAGCACTTCGCCGTCTGGCAGGGCGACCGGCGCGGAGCCGGTGTTCGCCACGACGACCACGTCGCCGTTGCGGAACGCCACCACCGAGTCGTCGAATCCGTCGAGCCACGACAGTGATCCGGCGCCCAGCGCGTGCGCGCGTCGCAACGCGAGGGCGGCCTGGTACATCGAGAGCGTCGAGTCCTCGACACCGCGCTGGCGATCACGCGCGAGTTCCGCCCACTGCGACGGCTGCGGCAGCCACGACGATGGGCCCGGCCCGAATCCGTAGGAGGGCTCGGTGCCTTCCCAAGGCAGCGGGACGCGGCATCCGTCGCGTCCATAGCGCTCGCCGCCGGTGCGGAACCATGTGGGATCCTGACGGGCATCGTCGGGCAGGTGGATGACCTCGGGCAAGCCGAGCTCTTCACCCTGGTAGATGTACGACGAGCCGGGCAGCGCGAGCATCAGCGCCGTCGCGGCACGCGCGCGCCGCAGGCCCGGTTCGTACGAAGGCAAGCCCTTCGAACGCGGGCCCAGCCCGTGACCCTGCGGGTTGGCGGCCGTCACAGAGAGCCGGGTCGCGTGCCGAACGACGTCGTGGTTCGAGAGCACCCAGGTCGAGGGGGCGCCGACGGCGGCGAAGGCGTCAATCGACGCGTCGATGACGTGGCGCAGGGCCGCGGCATCCCACGCCGTCTCGAGGTAGGCGAAGTTGAACGCCTGGTGCATCTCGTCGGGGCGCACCCACTTGGCCACACGCGGCAGCGGGTCGACCCACGCCTCGGCGGCGAGGATGCGCTCGCCGGGGTAGGAGTCGAGCAGCGCGCGCCAGTCGCGGTAGATCTCGTGCACGCCGTCTTGCGCCCAGTACGGGGCGTGGTCGTCGGGCTCGTCGCTGATCTCGGGTTCGAGCGCGACACCTCCGGCCCCGCCCATGCTGCCGCCGTCGGCGGGCGGCTGCCAGTCGGGCAGTCCGTCGGCCTTGACGAGGCCGTGCGCCACGTCGACGCGGAATCCGTCGACGCCACGGTCGAGCCAGAACCGCAGGATGCGGCGGAACTCCTCGCGCACCTCTTCGTTGTTCCAGTCGAAGTCGGGCTGCGAGCTGTCGAACAGGTGCAGGTACCACTGGCCGGGCGTGCCGTCGGGCTCGACCACGCGAGTCCATGCGGGGCCGCCGAACACGGACTCCCAGTTGTTGGGCGGCTCGTCGCCGGCGGTGCCGCGGCCGTCGCGGAAGAGGTAGCGCGCTCGTTCCGCACTTCCGGCAGGGGCGGCGAGCGCCGCCTGGAACCACTCGTGCTGGTCGGACGAGTGGTTAGGGACGAGATCGATGATGACGCGGATGCCGCGGCCGTGCGCCTCTTCGAGCATCGCGTCGAAGTCGGCGAGGGTGCCGAAGCGCGGGTCGACGTCGCAGTAGTCGGCGACGTCGTATCCGCCGTCGCGCTGGGGCGAGGTGTAGAACGGCGAGAGCCACATCGCGTCGATGCCGAGCTCCTGAAGGGCGCCGATGCGCCGGGTGATGCCGGCGAGGTCACCCATGCCGTCGCCGTTGGCGTCGGCGAAGGAACGGGGGTAGATCTGGTAGATCGCGGCGGTGCGCCACCACTCGGAAGTCATGAGCCAAACTGTACGACATCCGACCGATACATGGAAACGCTTGCATGCACAGCCGCCCCCATCATGGTTACAAAGCGATATCGAAACGCGATCTGAGGTTTGGCAAACGAGCGTGCGCAGGGTATACCTGTAATCGCTTGCACAACTCGCGAGTACTCCAAACGGAAGAACGGCCGTTGGCCATGGTGCGCGGTTCCGCTTCGGAACGGGGACCACAGCTCCCTCACCTGGCGACGGCGCCGATCCCACCAATACTGAAGGGCACACCAATGAGGGTGAACACGAAGAGCCTCCTCGCTGCCGGGGCCGTCGCGGTAGTCGCGACGCTCGGTCTCGCGAGCTGCTCGGCCGGCGACAGCGGCTCCGAGGGCGAAGCCTCGTCGAGCGGCACGCTGACCGTCTGGGTCGACGCCGAGCGCGTCGACGCGCTGCAGGCCGCAGCCGACGCGTACTCCGAGGAGAAGGGCGTCGAGGTCGAGCTCGTCGGCAAGGACAACGCCGACATCAAGGACGACTTCATCCAGCAGGTGCCGACCGGCAAGGGTCCCGACATCACCATGGGTGCGCACGACTGGCTCGGCGA
>JALYWB010000058.1 GCA_030852935.1 Actinomycetota bacterium
TGCTCGGGACTCGAGTTCTTGAGCAGGAACCCGCTCGCCCCGGCCTCGAGTGCGGTGAACAGGTAGTCCTCGCGATTGAAGGTCGTGAGCACGAGCACGGCGGCGGTGGATGTCGCGTCGGCCGTGATGCGGCGGGTGGCCTCGAGCCCGTCCATGCCGGGCATCTGCACGTCCATGCAGACCACGTCGGGTGCGAGCTCGGCGACACGGGCGATCGCCTCGTCGCCGTTCGCGGCCTCGCCGACGACCTCGATGCCGTCCTCCGAGTCGAGGATCGTGCGGAACCCGCCGCGAACGAGCGCCTGGTCGTCGACCACGAGTACCCGGATCATGCGCGCGCCGCCTCACTGCGACGCAACGGGAAGCGCGCACGCACGAGATAGCCGCCGCGGGCTCGCGGACCCAGCTCGATCGTGCCGCCAGCGGCGGCGACACGCTCGCGCATGCCGAGCTGACCGAGCCCGTGCGCCTCACTGCCGGGTGCGCCCGCCCCGCCCGCTCCACCCGCTCCAGCCGCTCCAGCCGCTCCGGTGTTCGCGACCTCGAGTTCGACCGCGTCGTCCGCCCAGCGCAGGCGCACATCGGCCGTGGCGGCGGCGCCACCGTGCTTTCGCACGTTCGTGAGCGCCTCCTGCGCGATGCGATACACGCTGAGGCCGATGAGCGGGGATGCATCCCGCGGCTCGCCGACGATCGCGAGCGTAGTCGGAAGCCCGGCGGCGATCGATTCGGCCACGAGGTCGTCGATGCGGTCGAGCCCGCGCGTGCTCGTCGAGGTCGTCGCCGGCTCGTCCTCGTCGAATCGATCAAGGGATTCACCGGCCGGTCCGCCGCCGTCGGAACTCCTGAGCGTGCCGAGCAGGCCGTGCAGCTCGTCGACCGCCTCGCGCGCACTCGACTCGATCGCCGAGAGCGACACGGTCGCGGCATCCGGATCCTTTGCGATCAGTCGGCGCGCAGCACCCGCCTGCACACCGATGACCGAGACGTGATGGGCGACCACGTCGTGCAGCTCGCGGGCGATGCGCAGTCGTTCGATGGCCACGGCCTGGGCGCGCGTGCGCTCGCGCTCGGCTGCGAGCTCGCCGGTGCGCTGCTCGAGCTCAGCGCGCGACCGCGCCGAACGATATGCCGCATCGCCGAAGTACCAGGCGCCGCCGAAGTACAACATGTTCGTGATCACGTTGATCAGGCCGAAGGCGATGTACGGCGAGAGACCGCCGTCGCCATCGCGTGACAGGTCTGGCATGTGGTCCTGCACGGCCGAATAGTAGATGATGCCCCAGAACAACCACGCGAACATGCCTGCGACGATGACGCCGCGCACGATGTTCGCCCGCAATCGGCTGCGTCCCCACGCGCCCACGGTGTAGATCGCAATGAACAACGAGATGTTCGAGATCAGGGCGTCGCCGACTTCGGCAACGGCTCCGATGACGAAGGCGACGGATGCCGCGAGCGCGACGATCTCGGGCCAGCGCCGTCGCACAGCGAGCGGCAGGTTCATCGCCGCGACCCAGAGGACCGAGCCCCACCATGGTGCGTCCTCGCCCCAGCCCGTGACGCGGTAGAGCACGACGCTGCCGGCGGTCGCTGCGGTGAGTACCAGAGCGAGCACGAGGTCGTTCCGGTACGCCTCGCGCACAGGCCTGGGGCGCACCCATTCGACGCCCTCGACCACGGGTGTGGCCATCGCGGGATCGGTCATCCCTCAACGGTAGCGAGGGTATCGCCGGCGCGGATCCGTCGCGCGACGGAGACCGTCGTGGCATTCGCGTGATCGGAATCGATCGAAGCTTGGCCGCACGCGATCGATTGCGATCAGTTCGTTGACCGGTCTGATCACCGTTCCTAGCCTGAGCTGAGGCCCTCATTCGAGGGCCATTGCACCGTCGAAGGAGACCACGTGCCACGCCTGACCCATCGCCGGCGGCGATCCGCCACCGCGGCCATCGTCGCCGGAACGCTCATCGGAGGCGGCCTCACCGTCGTGTCCACTGCACCGGCGTTCGCCGACGCGCCGGTCGGAGAGACCTTCGTCTCGGATCTCCCATGGCTCAACCAGTCGAACGGCTGGGGGCCGATCGAACGCGATGCGTCGAACGGCGAATCGGCCGCGGGCGACGGCAACCCGATCACGATCGGCGGAACCGTCTTCGAGAAGGGCATCGGGATGCACGCCACCGGCGCGCTCTCGGTCGAGCTCGGCGCCAACTGCGCCGGGTTCACGGCGATGGTCGGACTTGACGACGAGGTCACCTCCGGCATCGGCACCGTGAACTTCCAGGTGTTCGGCGATGGTGCACTGCTCGCCGAGTCCGGCGTGGTCACCGGAAACGACGCCGCGGTCGAACTAGTCGCGGATGTCAGGGGCGTGGAAGTCCTCCGCCTGGTCGCCCACGAGGCGACCGATGGCAAGAACTTCGATCACGCCGACTGGGGCGACGCGAAGCTGACCTGCGACGACGAGGCGCCCGAGGAGCCCGTCGTCGTCGAGCAATGGAACATCGACGGAGCCGAAGGCTCGGTGCTCGACGGAGTGCTGAAGCTCGACTCCGCGGGACGCGTGGCGCTCGACGTCGTCGATGGTGAGACGACCGTCGTGCAGGCGACCCGACTGGGACTGACCGGCAGCGACGGCGACTTCCGCGACGGACTCACGTTCGTGAGCCGCACCGACTCGATCGTCGCCGACGACTACACGATGGTGACGGGCAAGCAGGAGGAGCGTTCGTACACCGCTGCCGAATCGATCTTCGAGTTCGCGAACGCCGAGGGTGCGCACTTCTCGATCGCCGTCCGTCTCTCCGACGACGGTGCGGCGTACCGCTACCTCGTCGACGGCGACGCCGAACACCGTGTCGACGACGAGTCGGGCGCGTGGGAACTCCCCGCCGACGGGGCCGCGTGGATGCAGCGCTCCTATGCCGTGAACTACGAGGCCGAGTGGATGCAGACCACCGCCACCGCCTCCAACGGCACCGGCAACGTGGGGTATCCCGCACTCTTCGAGCAGGGCGAGCACTACGTGCTGCTGACCGAGGCCGACCTGCACGGCGACTACTCGGGCTCGCACCTCGCGCACGCCCCGGGAACGCTGCGATACGGCGTCGACCTCTTCCAGGGTGCTCCGGTCACCTCGACCGGTGATCTGTCCACGCCATGGCGCGTCGCCATCGTCGGCGGTCTCGAGACGATCGTCGAGTCGACGCTCGTCGACGACCTCGCAACACCGAACCAGCTCGCAGGCGAGGACACCTCGTGGATCAAGCCCGGCGTCTCGAGCTGGAGCTGGCTCACCGACTGGAACAGCCCCAAGGACGAGGCACGCCAGCGCGACTTCGTCGACCTCTCGGCGCGGAACGGCTGGGAGTACGTGCTGCTCGACGAGGGCTGGAATGAGAGCTGGGTGCCGCGCACGGTGCGCTACGCCGAGACCAAGGGCGTCGACGTCATCATCTGGTTCCACAGTCGCGACCTCCGCACGCAGGAACAGCGCGACGAGTGGCTGCCCCGCATCGCCTCGTGGGGCGTCAAGGGCATCAAGGTCGACTTCATGGACACCGACAGCCAGGCGATCCACCAGTGGTACGACCAGATCGCAGCCGACACCGCCGCGAACCAGCTCATGATCAACTTCCATGGCGCCTCGCTGCCCACGGGTATGCAGCGCACCTGGCCGCACATCATGAGCTATGAAGCGGTGCGCGGTGCCGAGAACGGCATCAGCCCGGCGCGCAGCCTCATGGTGCCGTTCACCCGCGGCGTCGTCGGTTCGATGGACTGGACACCCGGCACGTTCTCGCGCGGCAACGGCAGCTCGTCGAAGGCCCACGAAGTCGCGATGAGCATCGTGTACGAATCGGGTTGGCAGCACCTCTCCGACAAGCCAGAGGCGTACGCGGCAGAGCCGAACGCCGAACGCTTCCTGCAGAACCTCCCCGCGCACTGGGAGGAGACGCAGCTCGTCAGCGGCACGCCCGCGAGCGACGTCGTGCTTGCCCGTCGGGCCGGCGACCGCTGGTACGTCGGTGGCATGCGCGCCGGGTCGGGCGAACCGCTGCAGCTGCCGCTGGCGCAGTTCGGTGGCAAGCACCTCATCGTCGACCTGCTGACGGATGACGGTACGAATGGTTCGGCGACCGTGCTCACCACGACGCACACGACGAAGGACCAGACGCTCACGATCCCCACGGCCGAGAACGGCGGCTTCGCGGCGATCGTGTGCCTCGACAAGCCCCACCGAGACAGCTGCCTCGACCCGGCTGAGCCGTGGGCCGCGGTGGACCTGACCGTCGAGCCGTCAACGGCTGACGTGGCTCCGGGATCGGCCGTCGAGCTGACGGCGTCCTTCGCCGTCGATGCGGATGCCACGAAGGTCGCGATCGCACCGGTCGTGCCCGAGGGGTGGACCGTCGACGGCGAGGTCGTCACGGCGAAGAAGCTGCGGGCAGGCGAGGCGCTCGAGGCATCCTGGACCCTCACCGTGCCGGCCGCAGGGTTCAGCGGTACGCTCGAGGTTCCGGTCGAGGTCGACTACCGGGTCGGCAAGACCAACGAGGAGCGCACCGCGGTGACCCAGTCGACGCTGTGGGTCACGCCGAACCCGCTCGACGGCGTGAACTTCGTCTCCGACCTCGAGTGGCTCGAGCAGTCGAACGGCTATGGGCCGGTCGAGCGCGACCAGTCGAACGGACAGGCCGCAGGCAACGACGGTCGCCCGCTCGAGATCGACGATGTGACCTACGCCAAGGGCGTGGGCATGCACGCGACGGGCGCGCTCACCGCCTGGCTCGGTGGCACCTGCACGGCGTTCGACACCATCGTCGGTATCGATGACGAGGTGCTCGAGACGCCGGGCGAGAGCGGAATCGGGTCGGTGAAGTTCCTCGTCTACGGCGACGGAGTACTGCTCGCAGAGACCGCGGTGCTCACGAACGACGATGCGGCGCTCGCGCTGAACGTCGACGTGACGGGCGTGAACCGGCTGCGGCTGGTCGCCGACGAGGCGACCAACGGCAAGAACTTCGACCACGCCGACTGGGCGGACGCGAAGGTCACCTGCAGCGCCGGCTGAACGATGAGGGGGCACCGGATGCCGCGGCTCCGGTGCCCCCTCAACCATGCGCATCACTCGCATCTAGGCTGGTGAGCGGCCGCGAACTGCCGTACGACCCTCGACCAGGAGGCCGGATGTTCACCGACGAACGACGACAGGTCATCCTGTCGACGCTCTCCGTGCACGGTTCTGCCTCGGTCACCGACCTCGCCCGCATGGTTCGCTCGTCGGAGATCACGGTTCGTCGCGATCTCAAGGCGCTCGAGGAATCGGGGCTCGTGCTGCGCCATCGCGGCGGGGCATCCGTCGGCCGTTCGAGCATGGACGAGCCGAGCTACCGCGAGAAGGCGGTCGTCGCGGCCGAGGAGAAGCTCGCGATGGCCGCGCTCGCCGCAGAACTCGTCGACGATGGCGACGTGATCATGCTCTGCGCGGGCACGACCACCCAGGCCCTCGCGCAGCGATTGACGCGCCGGCGTCTCATGGTGGCGACGAACTCGGTACTCGTCGCCAACGCGCTGTTCGATGCACCTGACGTGGAGGTGTTCCTCGTCGGCGGCATCCTGCGCAGCAATATCCGTGCGGTCATCGGTGGCGAGGCCGAGAAGGCGGTGGCGCGACTGCGGTTCCACAAGGTGTTCCTCTCGGGCAACGGGCTCACCGCAGCCAACGGACTCAGCACTCCGAACATGCACGTCGCGAGCATCGACCGAGCGGCCGTGGCTGCGGCGAAGCAGGTCGTGGTGCTCGCCGATCACACGAAGGTCGGCGTCGACTCGATGGTGCAGACGGTCGAGACCGAGCGCATCGACACCCTCGTCACCGACGACGGCGCCGACCGCGTCGAGCTCGATCGGCTCGCCGGAGCCGGCGTCGAAGTCGGTGTCGCTCAGGCGTTGGAGGCGCTGCGGCCGAATGCAGACGCGACCGCGGCGCCGCGCGGCGGGCGCTGAGGGCGCGTGATCGTGGCTCAGGTCGTGGCGCTCGCGGCATCCGGACGCTACGATCTGGGCGCATGACCGCCGTAACGACGCCCGATGCCCGGCCGTCCACCGCGACATCCGTTGATCACGGATACGGCCAGAACCTGCGGCTGCGTGATCGACCGTTCGACTGGTTCTTCATCGTGGTGTTCTCGCTCTTCATCGTGACGAGCATGATCAGCGACATGCTGCCGACGCTCGGTGTCGACTTCTCGCAGCCGTCGTCGAACTTCTTCGTGAACGCCAACCACTGGTATGCGCACGACACCGATCCGCTCTTCATGGATCCGCCCGTCTGGATGCGTTTCGTCACGGGCCTCTCGGCGTTCGTGTATCCGGTCTTCTACGTGCTGCTCGTGATCTCGCTCGTGCGGGGCTGGAATTGGATCCAGCTGCCCAGCGTGATCTACGCGACCATGATCGCGTCGATCACGGGCATCATCGTGTTCGGCGTGGAGTTCTTCGGCGAGCCCGAGTTCGTCACGCCGAACTCGGCGAAGTTCCTCGCGTTCAACCTGCCGTACGTGTTGATCCCGATCCTGCTGCTGGTGCGCATGCGGAAGCCGCTGCCGTTCACGCGGAAGTTCTAGGCGGTGCACCGATGACTGATGAGACACCCGCGATCGATCCTGACGTCACCCCGTCGGGCGAAGGCTGCGCCGAGTGTCTCGCCACGGGGCGCTGGTGGCTGCACCTGCGCCGGTGCACCCAATGCGGGCATGTCGGATGCTGCGACAGCTCGCCCGAGCAGCATGCGTCGCGTCACGCACGGGAATTGGGGCATCCGATTGCAC
>JALYWB010000083.1 GCA_030852935.1 Actinomycetota bacterium
CGCACAGGTCGGCGATGACGAGCAGCCCGCAGAGCAGCCGCGACAAGGCCGAGGCCGAGGCCGTGGCCGACGTGGCTCAGAGCGCGCCGAGCGCTCGGGCGACGAGGCGCAGAAGAACGGCGAAGAGGGCCAGGGCCGCCAGAAGGGCCAGGGCAGCGACCGCCAGGGCGGCGAGCGCCAGAACGGTGACCGCCAGAACGGCGCCGAGGCGCCGCGCAAGTCCGACGAGCAGGGCGGCAAGCCAGGGCGCGAGCGCCAGGGCGAGCCCGACACCGCCAAGCAGCAGGGCGAAGGCGGACGTGGCCAGCAGGGCCGCGACGGCCAGGGTCGTGACGGCCAGCAGGGCGAGGGCGAGGGCGGCCGCCGCAACCGGTACCGTGACCGCAAGCGCCGCGGGCAGGGTGCATCCGACGAGGTCGAGCCCGAGATCCTCGACGACGACGTGCTCATCCCGATCGCCGGCATCCTCGACGTGCTCGACAACTACGCGTTCGTGCGCACCACCGGCTACCTCCCCGGACCGAGCGACGTCTACGTCTCGCTCGGCCAGGTGAAGAAGTACAACCTGCGCAAGGGCGACGCCGTCGTGGGCTCCATCAAGCAGCCGCGCGAGGGCGAGTCGAACAGCCGCCAGAAGTACAACGCGCTGGTCAAGGTCGATTCGGTCAACGGGCAGACGCCCGAGGAATCCGCAGCGCGTGTCGATTTCCAGAAGCTCACGCCGCTCTACCCGCAGGAGCGCCTGCGCCTCGAGACGGAGCCGACCAAGCTCACCCAGCGCATCATCGACCTCGTCGCACCGATCGGCAAGGGCCAGCGCGGCCTCATCGTCGCGCCGCCCAAGGCCGGCAAGACGATCGTCCTGCAGCAGATCGCGAACGCCATCTCGATCAACAATCCCGAGGTGCACCTCATGGTCGTGCTCGTCGACGAGCGGCCCGAAGAGGTCACCGACATGCAGCGCACGGTCAAGGGCGAGGTCATCGCCTCGACGTTCGATCGTCCGGCCGAAGACCACACCACGGTCGCCGAGCTCGCCATCGAGCGTGCGAAGCGCTTGGTCGAACTCGGCCACGACGTCGTCGTGCTGCTCGATTCGATCACCCGGTTGGGTCGTGCCTACAACCTCGCGGCTCCGGCATCCGGTCGTATCCTCTCGGGCGGTGTCGACGCGTCGGCGCTCTACCCGCCGAAGCGGTTCTTCGGCGCGGCGCGGAACATCGAGAACGGCGGTTCGCTCACCATCCTCGCCACGGCGCTCGTGGAGACCGGATCGAAGATGGACGAGGTGATCTTCGAGGAGTTCAAGGGCACCGGCAACTCCGAGCTGCGCCTCTCGCGTCAGCTCGCCGACAAGCGCATCTTCCCGGCCGTCGACGTGAACGCCTCGTCGACCCGTCGCGAAGAGATGCTGCTCTCGCCCGACGAGGTGAAGATCACCTGGAAACTGCGCCGCGCTCTCGCCGGGCTCGAGCAGCAGCAGGCGCTCGAGGCCGTCCTCGGCCGCCTGAAGGAGACGCAGTCCAACGTCGAGTTCCTCATGCTGATGCAGAAGTCGATGCCGGTCGCCAACGGCGCGACGCATGGTCACGAGAACGACCACAGATAAGGTGTTCGAGTCCGTCCAGGCCCTGCTCGCCGAGCATGGCGAGCTCCAGGAGGAGCTCGCCGATCCGGCGCTGCACGCCGATGCCGCGCGGGCGAAGCGCGTGAACCGGCGTTACGCAGAGCTCAGCCGCATCGTGGCCGCGCACTCGGCGTGGCTGGAGGCGGGCGATGACCTCGAGGCGGCGCGCGAGCTCGCCAAGGAGGACGCCGCGTTCGCTGAAGAGGTCCCGTCGCTCGAAGCGGGGCTCGCGACCGCTCAGGAGCGACTGCGGCGCCTGCTGATCCCGCGCGACCCTGACGACGGCCGTGACGTGATCATGGAGATCAAAGGCGGCGAGGGCGGCGCCGAGAGCGCGCTGTTCGCCGGCGACCTGCTTCGCATGTACATGCAGTACGCGGCGTCGAAGGGCTGGAAGGTCGAGCTCCTCGACCAGAACGAATCCGACCTGGGCGGCTACAAAGACGTGCAGGTCGCGATCAAGTCGAATGCCACCGACCCCTCGCAGGGCGTGTGGGCGCACCTGAAGTACGAGGGCGGCGTGCATCGCGTGCAACGCGTGCCGGTGACCGAGACGCAGGGGCGCATCCACACGTCGACGACGGGCGTGCTCGTGTTCCCCGAGGTGGACGCGCCCGAAGAGGTCGACCTCAACCAGAACGATCTGAAGATCGACGTGTACCGTTCCTCGGGCCCCGGCGGCCAGTCGGTGAACACCACCGACTCCGCGGTGCGCATCACCCACCTGCCCACGGGCATCGTCGTCTCGATGCAGAACGAGAAGTCGCAGCTGCAGAATCGCGAGGCCGCAATGCGGGTGCTGCGTGCGCGCCTGCTGGCGCGTCAGCAGGAGGAGATTGCGGCGGCGGCATCCGACGCCCGCAAGTCGCAGATCCGGTCGATGGATCGTTCAGAGCGTATTCGCACGTACAACTTCCCCGAGAACCGCATCGCCGACCACCGCACGGGTTACAAGGCGTACAACCTCGATCAGGTCATGAACGGCGCACTCGAGCCGATCATCGAGTCCGCCATCCAGGCTGACGAAGAGGCTCGCCTCTCTCACCTCGGCGACGAGTGACCGACGACCTCGTGATCCGGCCCGCGACGACGCGGGACTGGGATGCCATCCGCCCGATCTTCGAGCAGGTCGTTCGTGAGGGTGAGACCTACGTGTATCCGATGTCACTGACCTCCGACGAGGCGCGTGACCTCTGGATGGAGCAGCCGCCGAGGCTCACGGTCGTCGCGGAGGTCGACCGGGTCATCGTCGGCACCGCGAAGATGGGGCCGAACCGGCCGGGTCACGGCGACCACATCGGCACGGCGTCGTTCATGGTCGACCCCGCTGCACGCGGTACCGGTGTCGGCCGGCGGCTGGGCGAGTACGTCATCGACTGGCACCGGCGGGCGGGCTTCGAGGGTATTCAATTCAACGCGGTCGTCGCCTCGAACGAGGCGGCGGTCCGCCTCTGGACCTCACTCGGATTCGAGATCGTCGGCACCGTGCCGAACGCCTTCCGCTCGCCGCGCTTCGGCCGGGTCGGCCTGCACGTGATGTTCCTGGTCCTCTGACGCGGCGGCATCGCCGTTCCACCTGGTAGCGGCATCCAGGGTCGGCTTCGACGTCGTCGACCTGCCGCCGCCACGAGGTCGGAGTTCAGATGTGCCAGTCGTGCACGCCGCGTGCGGCGTCGGCCGTTGCGTGCGAGAGCGGCCTGAACGTCGCGGGGATGCCCACGACGAGCGAGTGCGCGGGTGCGTTCTTCGTGACCACCGCGTTCGCACCGACCGCGCTCCACGCGCCGATCGTCACGTCGCCGAGCACCTTCGCGCCGGCACCGACGGTGACGCCGTCTTCGAGGGTGGGATGCCGCTTCGCGCCGCGCGGTGCGCCGCGCGGCGCCTTTCCTCCGAGTGTCACGCCGTGGTAGAGCATGACGTCGTCGCCGACCACCGCGGTCTCCCCGATGACGACGCCCATGCCGTGGTCGATGAAGAACCGCCGGCCGATACGGGCGCCCGGATGGATCTCGATCCCGGTGAGGAACCGGATCAGCTGCGATCCGATGCGTGCGACCAGCCGAAGGCGGACCTCCCAGAGCCGGTGCATGAGACGGTGGCCCCAGATGGCGTGCAGTCCCGAATACGCGAGCACCACCTCGAGTGCGTTGCGTGACGCGGGGTCGTGCGCGCGTGCGGTCGCGATGTCTTCCCGGAGCCGGGCGAGGATTCCCACCCGATCAGTCAAGCAGACCTTCGTACAGCACCGACGACAGGTAACGCTCGCCGAAGCTCGCCAGCACCACGACGATGGTCTTGCCGGCGTTCTCAGGTCGCTTGGCGATCTCGACGGCCGCGTACACCGTGGCGCCCGAGGAGATGCCGCCGAGGATGCCCTCTTCGACGCCGAGGCGCCGCGCCATCGCGACTGACTGGTCGATGTTCACGTCGAAGATCTCGTCGTAGGCGTCGCGGTCGAGGATGGCGGGAACGAAATTCGCGCCCAGGCCCTGGATCTTGTGCGGGCCCGGCTGGCCGCCGTTCAGGATCGCCGATTCCGCAGGCTCGACGCCGACGATGTGCACCCCGGGCTTGCGCTCCTTCAACACCTGTCCGACACCCGAGATGGTGCCGCCGGTGCCGATGCCGGCGACGAAGATGTCGACGCCGCCGTCGGTGTCGTCCCAGACCTCCTCGGCCGTCGTGCGGCGGTGGATGTCGACGTTGGCCTGGTTCTCGAATTGCTTGGCGAGCACCGCGCCCGGCGTCTCCGCGACGAGCTGCTCGGCCCGGTCGACCGCACCCTTCATGCCCTCGCCGCCCGGCGTGAGCACGAGCTCGGCGCCGTACGCGCGAAGTAGGCCGCGACGCTCACGGCTCATGGTCTCGGGCATGGCGATGATCACCCGGTAGCCGCGCGCTGCACCGACCATCGCGAGGGCGATGCCCGTGTTGCCGCTCGTCGCCTCGACGATCGCACCGCCGGGCGCCAGCTCGCCGGAGGCCTCAGCAGCGTCCACGATCGCGATGCCGAGCCGGTCCTTCACGCTGGCGGACGGGTTGTAGAACTCGAGCTTGGCGAGCACCGTGGCATCCGTGCCATCGGTCACCCTGTTCAGGCGCACGAGCGGGGTGCGACCGAAGACCTCGGTGATGTTGTCGTAGACCTTGGCCATGGTGCTTCCTCTCGGGCTGTGCTGCGGTGGGCTGATGCCGCGCCCCAGCCTACGGCGGTGCCCGCTCCCGGTCACGTGCGTTACATTCCGTTTCATGGATGGAAGACATGGATGAGCGGATGCCGCCGCACGGCGCCCACGACCTTCGCGCCGTACGCGACGCGACGGTGGCGCGGCTCACCGGCGCGGGCGTGCCCGATCCCGAGGTCGACGCCGAGCTCCTCCTCGGCCATGTGCTCGGCCTCTCGCGGGGCGGGGTGCAGGCGAAGCTGGTGATGGGAGCGCGGCTCACCGAGACGGAGTCCGCCGCACTCGAACCGCTCGTCGCGCGCCGGGCCGCGCGCGAACCGCTCCAGTACCTCACGGGGCGTGCGGCGTTCCGCTCGCTCGACCTGGCCGTCGGGCCGGGCGTCTTCGTGCCCCGCCCGGAGACCGAGCAGGTCGTGCAGCTCGCGATCGACGCGCTGCATGCGACCGCCGAGCCCGATCCCGTTGCGGTCGACCTCGGCAGCGGCAGTGGCGCGATCGCCCTCGCGATGGCGACAGAGGTGCCGCAGGCGCGGGTCTGGGCCGTCGAGAACTCGCCCGACGCCTTCCCATGGACCCGACGCAACGTCGACGAGGTCGGCGCTCCGAATCTCGAGCTCGTGTTCGGTGATCTCGCCACCGCACTGCCCGAGCTCGACGGTCGCACCGCGGTGGTCATCTCCAATCCGCCGTACGTGCCCGCGGGGGAGATCCCGCGCGACCCCGAGGTGCACCTGCACGACCCGGAGGCGGCGCTCTACGGCGGCGTCGACGGGCTCGACGTGATCCGCGTCGTCTCCCGGCGGGCCGCGCGACTCCTGCATCCGGGCGGCGTGCTCGTGCTCGAGCATGCCGAGTTGCAGTCGGCATCGATCGCGGCGCTGCTCACCGCAGACGGATGGCGGGCGATCGCGCATCATCGCGACTTCACGATGCGCGATCGCGCGACGACCGCCCTGCGCTGAGGCGGGGCGAGCGAGGCCTACTTCGACCGTTCGGCCTTCTCGCGGGCGTGCTGCTCGCGCTCGAGGGCATGCTTGATGGCCTCGCGCTCGCGCTTCCTCGCTTCGCGGAGGCTCTTCTCGGCCTCGCGTCGCGCCTTGGCGGCCTCCTTGACCTTCGGGTCGCGGGGCAGCTCGACCTCGGGTGGGAGCGGGGCGGGCTTGGCAGCCTGAGTGCCCGCTTCGACTTGCCCGACGTGGTACTCGATGCCGTCGAGGATCCGCTCGAGCCCGAACTCGAAGTCGTCGTCACTGTCGTCGAAGCCACCCGATCCAGGCGGCGCGACGTAGCCGCCCGCGGCGAGCAGGGGGCTGAGGAAGGGAAAGCGTTCGGGCGTGACGAGTTCGATGAGCGCGTCGAAGAAGTTCTCGCCCGTGACATCCGCCGGATCCGAGGCCGTGGCGGCGGCTGCCCTGAGATCGCGCTCCTGGGAACTCGTCGCCCGCGAGTAGCTGGTGGCGAGCAGGAGTGCCGACATCTTCTCGCCGTCGGTCAGCGGAAGGTCGCGAACCTCGCGGAGGAACCAGTCGACGGCCATGAGGCTGTTCGGCGTGATCGGCGCGCCCGAGATCGGGATATCGACCAACCACGGGTGCTCGCGATAGGTCGCCCGCATTGCCAGCACCCATGCTCGGATGCCGTCGCGCCAGGGCCGTTCGACCGCTTCATCCGGCACCGCAACCCCGGTCGCGCCCTCCTGCATGAGGAGCACCAGGTCGTCTTTGCTGGTCACGTACCGGTACAGCGACATCGTGGTGAAGCCGAGCGACGCGGCGACCCGGCTCATCGAGACCGCCCCGAGCCCTTCGGCGTCGGCGATCTCGATCGCCGCGTCGACGATGCGCTCGATGGAGAGTTCACGCTTCGGGCCGCGCTGCGGATTCGCCGCGACGCCCCAGGCGAGTGCCACCGCACGTGGCAGCTCGGGTTCTGCGCGTTCCTCGGTGCTCATCGGCTCCCGTTCGATCGAATTGGGCGGCTGGTCTTGCGTCCAAGTGTAGAACTGTGTATTACTTAAACCGAAATGGACGCAGTAAACAGTTTCGCACATACACGACTACCAAACAGGAAGGTACGCGTCATGACACTCGCCATCGACGTGCGCGGACTCGGCAAGCGGTTCGGCCGCGCCGAGGTGCTGCACGGCCTCGACCTCTCGGTGCCCGAAGGGCAGGTCTTCGCGCTGCTCGGCCCGAACGGCGCAGGCAAGACCACGACCATCAACATCCTGACCACGCTCGTGCGTCCCGACGCGGGCACGGCCATCGTCGCCGGCTTCGACGTCGCGCGTCAGCCCGACGAGGTCAAGGCTCGCATCAGTCTCACCGGACAGTCGGCCGCGGTGGACGAGATGCTCACCGGCACCGAGAACCTGGTGATGCTCGGCCGGTTGTCGGGCCTCGGCGTACGGGGCGCGCGAGCGCGAGCGGCCGGTCTCCTCGATCGCTTCGGGCTCACGGATGCCGCGGCGCGCCGCGTTCGCACCTACTCGGGCGGCATGCGACGACGCCTCGACCTCGCCCTCAGCCTCGTCGTGACGCCGCCGGTGATCTTCCTCGACGAGCCGACCACCGGACTGGACACGCGCAGCCGTCAGAAGCTGTGGAGCGAGATCCGCGAGCTCGCACGAGCGGGCACCACGGTCTTCCTCACCACGCAGTACCTCGAGGAGGCCGACCAACTCGCCGACCGCATCGCGGTGCTCGATCAGGGTCGAGTCGCAGCTCTGGGCACCGCCAGTGAACTGAAGTCGCGCATCGGCGGCGACGTGGTCGAGTTGCGCGGCCCAGACGACGAGCTCCTCTCCGAACTGCCGACCGACGGCAGCGTGCACGCATTGCGTGCCGCCATCGACACGCTCGATCGCACAGAGGCAGCCGCTCGCGAGGGCGTGCGAATCGCGATCCGGCGGCCGAGCCTCGATGACGTGTTCCTCGCCATCACGGGCGGGCCTGCGGCATCCGACCGCACTGAAGCCCGAGACGCGGCGTCGCACGACCTGATCGGAACGAAGGGATGACCATGACCACCACCACTGCTTCCTCCCGCACCAGCGCCGGTCGCGCCAACGGCGCGAGCGCCCGGGTGCGGGCGCCGCTCGGGCCGCTCACAGCCGAGGCGACCTTCATCACGCGCAGCTTCCTGCACTCGATCCGTGATGGCGAGGCGCTGTTGATGGCGATCCTGCTGCCCGTGATGCTCATGCTCCTGTTCACGTTCGTGTTCGGCAACGCGATCGACCCGTCGGGCGCGTACGTCGACTACGTGGTGCCGGGCATCATCCTGCTCTGCGCGGGATTCGGCGCCTCGTCGACGGCCATCTACGTGGCGCGCGACATGTCGACGGGCATCATCGACCGGTTCCGCACCATGCCCATTCGCGCGAGCGCCGTGCTCACGGGACACGTCGTGGCGAGCTTGGCGCGCAACCTGCTCGCCACCGGCGTCGTCATCGCCGTGGCACTGCTCGTCGGATTCCGCCCGGTCGCGAGCCCGATCGAGTGGGTCGGGGCGATCGCGTTGATCGCCCTGTACATCCTCGCGATCACGTACCTGTTCTCGGCGATCGGCCTCGCGGCCGGCAGCCCCGACGCAGCCAGCGGGTACGGCTTCATCCTGCTGTTCCTGCCGTATATCTCGAGCGCGTTCGTTCCCGTCGACACGCTGCCCGACTGGCTGCAGTGGATCGCCGAGAACCAGCCGATCACCCCGGTCATCGAGGCGATCCGCGGGCTGCTCATGGACGTTCCCCTCGGTGACTCGGCCTGGTGGGCCGTCGGCTGGTGCGTCGCCATCCTCGCCGTGTCGGTCGTCTGGGGCGGATGGCTCTTCCGCCGCAAGGCAGGTCGCCGCTGACGCGCCACCGCCGGTCGAGGAGCCGAAGGCGTCTCGAGACGACGGATGCCGCGAGCG
>JALYWB010000095.1 GCA_030852935.1 Actinomycetota bacterium
GACTCCGAGCGCTCGCCGCCGACACCGGGGCATCCGTCTTCGTCGCCGACCTCACCCGGCAGCACGAGGTCGACGCCCTTCGCGATCACCTCGCGGCGAGCGGCCCGCTGCACGCGCTCGTCAACAACGCGGGCGGTGCGAAGGGACTCGACTCGGTCGAGGCGTCATCGATCGACGACTGGGCGTGGATGCTCGAGGTCAACGTGCTGGCGCTCAAGCGGGTCACCAGCGCACTGCTGCCGCTCCTGCGTCGCGGAGCAGTCGAGCGGGGCGTCGCCGACCTCGTGAACGTGACCTCGCTCGCCGGTCATGTCGCGTACGCCGGAGGTGGTGGATACAACGCCGCCAAGTTCGCAGCACACGCGCTCACCGAGGTGCTGAGGCTCGAGCTGAACGGCGAGCCGCTGCGCGTCACCGAGGTCGCCCCCGGCATGGTGAAGACCGACGAGTTCTCGCTCGTGCGGTTCGGAGGTGATCGGGCGAAGGCCGATGCCGTGTACGACGACGTCCCCGAACCGCTCGTCGCCGCCGACATCGCCGAGGTGATCGTCGGTGCCGTCCTGAAGCCCCGGCACGTGAACCAGGACCTCATCGTCGTGAAACCCGTCGCGCAGGCCGCGCCGTACCGCTTCGCGAAGGGTCCACTCACCGTGCGCGAGGACGGCGACTGAGATGGCCGACGTGGTGGCGGCATCCGCGCGTGAGCGGTGGGAGCATCACACCGCGACGCCGCTCGTCGTGCTCGGCGTGCTGTTCATCGTCGCCTACTCGGCGGTGGTGCTCGACCCCTACGACCCGACACCGCTGCGGCCCGTGCTCATCGTGCTGCTCCTGGTCGCGTGGGCCGTGTTCATCCTCGACGTGCTCGTGCGCATCCTGCTCACGCCGACGGGACACCGGTGGTCGTTCGTGTGGCACCACCCGGTGGACGTGCTCTCGGCACTGATCCCGCTGTTCCGGGCGCTCCGCGTGCTCGAGCTCCTTCACCAGGTGCCCTACCTCCGTCGCCGAACAGGCGCTGCGGTGCGCACCAACATCGTCATCTTCGCGCTCACCTACGCCATCGTGTTCGTGTACTTCGTCGCACTCGCGACCCTCAACGCCGAGCGAGACGCACCCGGTGCGACGATCACGAGCTTCGGCGAGGCCATCTGGTGGGCGGTCGTGACCATCGCCACCGTCGGGTACGGCGACACCTACCCGGTCACGATCCCCGGACGCATCTACGCGGTGCTGCTGATGGGCGGCGGTATCGCGATCGTCGGCACTGCATCGGCCACCATCATCTCGCTGATCAACGAACGGGTCTCGTCGGTCGGGCACCGACCTCGCGAGGCCTCGACCGCTCACTCCTCGCCTTCGGAGTCGACCAACGAGCAACCGCCCGCCCAGCATCCGACCGCCGATGGACCGCCTGCCGATCGCACGAGATGAGGGCGCTTGGCGCGTCTGAAACCCTACGGGCGGCCGCTACCCTGATGGGATGAGCTTCGATGCGAACGACGCCGCGACGGGCGTCGACGGGATCCGCCGCGAGGTCCTCGCCTGGGACGAGTTCGGCGACGCGGCCCGCGCGCTCGCGAGCGAGGTGCTGCGTTCGGGATTCCGTCCCGACGTCGTGATCGCGATCGCCCGCGGCGGCCTGCTGCTCGCCGGTGCCATCGCGTACGCCCTCGGCATCAAGGCGTGCGGCTCGATCAACGTCGAGTTCTACTCGGGCATCGATGAGCGGTTGCCCGAACCCGTGCTGCATCCGCCGATGCTCGATGCGCCGGCGCTCGGCGGCAAGCGCGTGCTCCTGGTCGATGACGTGTCGGACTCCGGCCGCACGCTCGCCAAGGTCGTGGCGATCATCCGCGACGAGGGTGCAGAGGTGCGCACCGCGACCCTCTACACCAAGTCGCACACGGTGCTCGAGCCCGACTTCGAGTACCGGCGCACCGACGACTGGATCATCTTCCCCTGGTCGGCACTGCCTCCCGTCGAGCTCGCAGAGGGCATCGCGTGAGCGTGCACCTCGTCGGCGGTGGCTGGCAGGAGCGGCCGGATGGCGCCGAGTATGCGGAGTTCCTCGCCGAGGCGACCGCTCGCGCGGCGGCATCGGGGCGCGAGCAGCCGCGCATCGCGATCATCGCGGTGGGCGACCGCGACGACGGCGGGTCGGTTCATGCCGATGCGCTCATCGCGGCGGCATCGCCGGCCGGCGCGTTCGAGTCGCTCGTCACCGCCGTCGGTCCGGACGGTGCTGTGCCGGGCGTGGCGTTCGCCGAGGTCGACGGCATCGTCGTGGGGGGTGGCCTGACGCCCGCCTACCGTGCGGCGCTCGAACCGCACTTCGGTGAGCTCCGGCGCCAGGTCGCAGACGGCGTGCCGTACCTCGGCTTCTCGGCGGGCGCGGCGATCGCCGCCGAGCGTGCCCTCATCGGCGGGTGGCGGATCGGCGGCGTCGACGTCTCGCCCGAGGCAGCATCCGAAGAGCTCGACGAACTCACCGTGGCGCCGGGCATCGGCCTCGTCGACGTCACGATCGACGCACACGTCGCCCAGTGGGGCACCCTCTCGCGGCTCGTCGCCGCCGTGGAGGCGGGCCTCATCGAGGGGGGCCTCGGCATCGACGAATGCACCGTGCTCATCGTCGACGACGGCGGCCTGCGCGTAGCGGGACGAGGCAGCGTCTGGCGCGTCCTCCCCGCGGAGGCGGGCGTGCTGGTGGGCACGATCGGGGCGTGAGCGTGGCGAGGTCGCTCGACGAGCTCGCCGCAGACGGGCTCATCGACACGGGGTGGGCGAGCGCGCTCGCACCGGTTGCACCGACGATCGCAGGACTCGGCGACTTCCTCCGCGCGGAGACCACCGCCGGGCACGGGTACCTGCCGAAGGGCGACCGCGTGCTCAGGGCGTTCGGCACCCCGATCGACGACGTTCGCGTGCTCATCGTCGGGCAGGACCCGTACCCCACGCCGGGGCATCCGATCGGACTCTCGTTCGCCGTCGACCCGCACGTTCGTCCGATTCCGCGCAGCCTGGCGAACATCTACCGCGAACTGGCCGACGACCTCGGCGTCGTGCCGCCGGCACACGGCGACCTCACCACGTGGAGCGCGAACGGGGTGATGCTGCTGAATCGCGTGCTCACCGTGCGACCCGGCGCGCCGGCATCCCATCGGGGCAAGGGCTGGGAGCAGGTCACCGACCACGCGATCCGCACGCTCGTCGCCCGCGGCACCCCGCTGGTCGCGATCCTCTGGGGCCGGGATGCGCAGAACCTGAAGCCGCTGCTCGGCGACACCCCGACGATCGAGTCGGTGCATCCGAGCCCGCTGTCGGCCAGTCGGGGCTTCTTCGGGTCGCGGCCGTTCAGCCGTGCGAACCTGCTGCTCGAGGCGCAGGGCGGCGCACCCGTCGACTGGCGGCTGCCGACGGTGCCCTGAGCCGCGACATCCGCCCGCAACATTGCCGGAGTACTCTGGCGCAATGCTCGAGGAGGAATACCAGCAGCGCCGGGTGCTGCCTCGCCGTCTGCGCAGGCCAGAACCCGGCGAGCCGCCGTTCGAGTACGCGATCCGCGATGCCCGCCAGGCGGATCTGCCCGCCGTGCGCGAGATCTACAACCACTACGTCGCGAACTCCACCGTCACCTTCGACGAGGACGCGATGGCCCTTCGCGAGTGGAAGGCCAAGTTCGCCTACCTTCAGAAGCTCGGCCTCCCCTTCCTGGTCGCCGAGTCGCCGTCGGGCCAGCTCCTCGGCTACGCACTGGTCGCACCGTGGCGCCAGAAGCGTGCCTACCGCTTCACGGTCGAGAGTTCGATCTATCTCGGGCCGGCGGCCGCGGGAAAGGGCCTCGGCAGGGCACTGCTCGGCGAACTGCTCGAACGCGCCAAGGCAGCGGGTATCAAGGAGGTCATCGCGGTCATCGCTGATCAGGGTGCCGACGCCTCGATCGCCCTGCATGAGAAATTCGGCTTCGTCGAGATCGGGCGCATGGGCAGGGTCGGCTTCAAGTTCGACCGGTGGCTCGGCACGGTGCTCATGCAGAGGACCCTGAAGTAGCGGCGGATGCCGCGGGCCCGCGTCAGAGGTCCACGACGAGCTCGAGCTCGATGCCGATGAGCACCCCGAAACTCGCGACCAGGCCGGTGAGCAGCAATAGCGTCGGGTTGGCGAGGGCGATGATGACGGCGCGGCCCATGGGCCGGTCGGCGAGCACCCGATCGGGCACCTCGGTACGCGACGGGTGACCACGCCAGCCCCTGATGCGAGCGAGGTAGAACGCGCATCGCACGATGAACGCCACCCAGAGCACCACGCCCACGAACGGCAGCAGCACCGACATGATCGCGAGCCCGGTGTCGACGACCTCGTCTTCGCGCCCCTCGGCCTCGAGCTGGATCGAGGTCGAGATGGCGGCTCCGAGCACGACGGAGCCCGACCAGGCGAAGAATGCGAGCACGAGGGTGAGGAAGCGCACGAAGAAGTGCCCGAAGACCGATGAACGCTCGGCCAGGTGGTCGCGCGGGGTCGCGCTGAGCACGATCACGGTCGCGACGGCACTCGGTGCGAGCAGCAGCACGAGGAGGATGCTCATCACGGTGAACGGCCACTCGAGGACCACGCCGACCACGATCAGCGCACCGATGACGAGGGCCCATGCGAGGCCCCAGGCGAGCGGATGCCGCGTGAGTGCGACTGCGATCGTCGTCGCCGCCCGGCGCATCCCCGATCGCATGCCTTCACCCTAGCCGTCGGGCCTTCCGCACCGCCGTAGGCTCGAGGTCATGACCGCGTTGCATGAATTCACGGCACTCGAGCTCCATCAGCTCCTGCAGCGGCGCGAGATCTCACCGGTGGAGCTCGCTGCGGCGTACCTGGAGCGAATCGGGCGCCTCGACCCCGGGATCGGCGCGTTCGCCACCGTCACGACAGAGGCCGCGCTCGAGCGCGCGCGCTTCGTGGAGGACCACGTGCCCACCGCGGCGCCATTGTGGGGCCTGCCGGTCGCCGACAAGGACCTGCACCGACGAGCCGGGGTGCCCGCCCGGTTCGGGTCGCGCGCATTCGCCGAATTCGTCCCCGACGACTCCGACGAGGTGGTGCAGGCGGTCGATGCCGCAGGGGCGGTGAGCCTCGGCAAGACCGCGACGCCCGAGTTCGGCCTGCCTTCGTACACCGAGAGCCTCGCCGCGCCGCCGACGCGGAACCCGTGGGATCCAACGCTCGGTGCCGGCGGCTCGAGCGGGGGAGCGGCGGCGGCCGTGGCATCCGGAATGCTCCCGTTCGCACCGGGCTCCGACGGCGGGGGGTCGATCCGTATCCCCGCCGCGGCGTGCGGGCTCGTCGGCGTGAAGCCCTCACGTGGCCGCGTGCCGTCGGCGTCGGGGCTCACGAGCCTCGCAGGGCTGGGTGTTGCCGGCCCGATCGCCAGGACCGTCGCGGATGCCGCGCTCCTGCTCGACGGCATGATCGCACCGAGGGGATACCCGGCCGCACATCGTTTCGCGACGAGGGCTCCGGGCGACGATGGGCCGTACCTCGGGGCCGCGATCCGAGGCGAGGGCAGGTACCAGCTCGGCGTGATGACGGATTCGCCGTGGGATGACGCGTACGAGATCACCGTGGCGCCTGAGGCCCACGCCGCGCTCGAGCGTGCGATCGCCGCGTTCGAGGAACTCGGTCACGGCGTCGAGGCGATGCGGCCGGTGCCGGAGCCGGGCTACCCCGAGGCGTTCCGCACCATCTGGCAGGCCGGGGCGGCCACCATCCCGGTCCAGGGTGAGGCCGAGGCGCTGCTCGAGCCGCTCACCCGGTGGCTGCTGCTGCGCGGCAGGGCCGTGTCCGCCAAGCAGCTCGCAGAGGCGCTCGCGTGGCTGTCGGCGTTCGAGGAGCGGGTCATCCGTCGCTTCGCCTCGTTCGATGCGGTGCTGACGCCCGCACTCGCGCACACCCCGCCAGCCGTCGGCTGGTACGACCAGACCGATGGGGAGCGAAACTTCGCGCAACAGGTGCAGTTCACGCCGTTCACCTCGTTCGTGAACGTCGCCGGGCTGCCGGCGATCACGGTGCCGGTCGAGGAGACCGCGGCCGGGCTGCCGATGGGGGTGCAGCTGATCGGACGGCCGGGCGGCGAGGCGACCCTCTTCGCGCTGGCGGCCCAGCTCGAACGTCGGATGCGACGGGGGCAGCGGCATCCACCGAACTGGTGAGTTTGGCGAAGTTAGGTAAGCCTCACCTATAGTGAAGTCATGCTCGGACTCGACCTGACGCTCTCGTACAACGGCACCACGGTGGTGCACGGCGCCGGCATCCACCTCGAACCGGGCAGGGTCACGGCGCTGGTCGGTCCCAACGGCAGCGGCAAGTCGACCTTGCTGCGTGCGCTCGCGCGCCTGCACCGTCCAGACGCGGGCTGCGTGCTGCTCGCGGCCGACAGCGGCCGCACCAACGGTGCGCACGACCCCGCCGCCGACCTCGCCCAGGTCGCCTCGGGCGGTGTCGACGCCGCCCGCATCGGTGCACGCGAGTTCGCCCGCCGGGTCACGCTGCTCGGGCAGAGTCGCCCGACGCCCGGCGGCCTCACGGTGCGCGAGGTCGTCGAGTTCGGGCGTCATCCGCACCGCGGCCGCTGGACCTCGGGCGACACGGCAGGCGCCGCCATCGTCGAGCGGGCCATGCGGCTCACCGGTATCGGCGAGCTCGCCGCGCATCCCGCCGACCGGCTCTCGGGTGGGCAGCTGCAGCGGGTCTGGCTCGCGTCGTGCCTCGCGCAGGACACTGAGGTCCTCCTCCTCGACGAGCCGACCACCTTCCTCGACCTTCGCTACCAGGTCGAGCTCCTCGACCTGATGCGCGAGCTCGCCGACGAACACGGCGTCACCGTCGGCGTCGTGCTGCACGACCTCGACCAGGCCGCCGCGGTCGCCGACCGCGTGGTGCTGCTCGAATCGGGGCGCGTTCGCGCTGTGGGCGCACCTGAAGAGGTGCTCGTGAGTGAATTGCTGAGCTCTGCGTACGGTATTCGCATCGACGTCGACATCGACGGACACGGGGCGATCACCACGCGGCCCGTCGGCCGCCACAACTCCCGGCAACGCGCCGGGCAACTCGCCCTCGCCTGAGCCGAGCGCACCCGTTCCACACCCCCATCGCGTGGGCTCCTCCTGCCTGCGCCGACACGAAGGACACCCATGAAGACGCCCGTTCCCGCCCTGATCGCCGCGGCCGCGGCATCCGCGCTGCTGCTCACCGGATGCGGCACGACCGAGGAGGCCGGCGCCGCAGCTGCGGGCGCAGACGCCATCACGATCGTCGACGACCGCGGTGAGACCGTCGGGCTCGACGCGCCCGCCGAGGACATCGTGGCGCTCGAGTGGAACACCGCCGAGAACCTCATCGCGCTCGGCGTGATGCCGGTGGGTGTCGCGGATGTCGACGGATACACGACGTGGGTGAAGTCCGAGGTGCTCGACGACACGGTCACGGACGTCGGCATGCGAGGGGAGCCGTCGATCGATGCGATCGCCGGGCTCGCGCCAGACCTCGTGGTGACCACCTCCGACCTGCCCGAGTCCGCGATCTCGCAGATCGAGGAGTTCGCTCCGGTGCTGGTCGTCCGCGGTGCCGATGCGTCGAACGGCATCGGCCAGATGGAGCAGAACCTCGAGAACATCGCGATCGCCACCGGCCGCGAGGCCGAGGCCGAGAGGATCCTCGCCGGCTTCGACGACAAGGTGGCAGAGGGCCGTGCCGCGCTCGAGGCCGCCGGCCTCGCGGGCACCGAATTCGCCATGAGCGACGCGTGGGCCAGTGGCGGGCAGGTCTCGATCCGGCCGTTCGCAAAGGGATCGTTGCTCTCCGACGTCACCGAGGAGCTCGGGCTCGTGAACGCCTGGCCGGGCGAGGGAGATGCCGACTACGGCCTCGCCTCGGCCGACGTGGAGGGGCTCACGGTGCTCGGCGATGTGTCGTTCCTGTACATCGCCTCGGTGGAGCAGGACCCGTACCAGAACGAGCTCGCGGGCAATGCCGTGTGGACGTCGCTGCCGTTCGTGCAGGCTGGAAACGTGCATCGCCTGCCCGACGGCATCTGGATGTTCGGCGGACCGTCGTCGATGAACGACTACATCGATGCAGTCGTCGACACGCTCGCCGGCTGAAGCCGTCGCGGCGCAGGGCGGGGTGACCGAATCCCGCCCTGCCGCGCTGCCCACCCGCATCGGCCCGGTGCTCTTCATCGCAGTGGGCACGGTGGTCGCAACGGCCCTGGCCGCCGTGCACGTGACGCAGGGTTCAGCGGCGGTCGGAGTTCCCGAACTCCTCGGAATCCTCACGGGCGGAACCGATGACCAGGATGCCGCGGTGCTCGTCGCGTCGCGCCTACCGCGCCTCGCCGCCGGGGTGCTCGTGGGTGTCGCACTCGGCGTCGCCGGCCTCGTCATGCAGACGGTGTCCCGAAACCTCCTCGCCTCGCCCGACACGCTTGCGGTGAACGCGGGGTCCTACCTCGCCGTCGTGGCGGCCGCGGCGTTCGGAATCGTGCTGCCGGTGGCAGGCGGCGGGATCGTCGCATTCGTCGGCGGCCTGGCCGCAGCGGCCCTCGTGCTCGGCCTTGCCGGCGGAGTCGGCCGGTCGGGCGGAACCATACGCCTCGTGCTCGCAGGTTCGGCACTCGCGCTCGCGCTCACGGCGATCACCACGATGCTGCTGCTGCTCTTCCCCGAGCGCACCACCGGCCTGTACGCCTGGAACAGCGGCTCGCTCGCGCAGACCGGCATGGAATCGGTCGCCCAGCTCTGGCCGGTGGTGGCGGTCGCCATGGTCGTGCTGCTGGTCTTCTCACGCCAGTTCGACCTCGTGACCCTCGGTGAGGACGCTGCGACCGTGCTCGGGGTCCGGGTGCGGCGCACTCGGCTGGTCGGCATCGTGGTCGCCGTCCTCCTCTCCGCGGTGGCGGTGACGGTCGCCGGCCCGATCGGGTTCGTCGGCCTCGCGGCCCCGGCCATCGCCCGGCTCGTCGCCCAGCGCGTGCCCGGCATGCAGCGCCATGCGGTGCTGATCCCCGCTGCGGCGGTCGTCGGCGTGATCGTCGTCCTCGGCGCAGACGTGCTGCTGCGCCTCGTCTTCGGCGGCCAGGCCGCCGTGGAGGTGCCGACCGGGGTCGTCACGACGATCTTCGGCGCGGTCTTCCTCGTGGCGCTCGCCATGCGTGCTCGAGCGTCGTCGGAGAGCGGCGGGGGCTTCACGATCGGCGCGGGACTCGCCCTTCGCGGTCGCATCTTCACGATCGCGGCATCCGCGGTGCTGCTCGTCGCCGTGGCCGTGGTGTCGCTGATGCTCGGTGACGCCAAGATGCTCGGCGGCGACGTGCTCAATTGGATCACCGGCAACGCCGGCCCGCTCGTCGAGTTCGTCATGAACACGCGTGCGCCCCGGGTCGCCGCGGCGATCCTCGCCGGCGCCGCGTTCGCGCTCGCGGGTGCCGTCGTGCAGGCGGTGTCGCGCAACCCGCTCGCCGAGCCTGCCATTCTCGGCGTGACCGGCGGGGCCGGGGTCGGCGCCGTGCTCGTCATCACGCTCTGGCCGCTCGCGACCTTCCTCGCGGTGACGACCGGAGGCGTGCTCGGGGCGGCCGCGGCCGCCATCCTGGTCTTCAGCCTGGCGCTCAGAGGCGGCCTCGCCTCGACGCGCCTCATCCTCGTCGGGCTCGGCGTCTGGGCGGCGACGGGCGCCATGGTCTCGATGCTCATCATCGCGACCGACCCCTACAACGCCGCCAAGGCGCTCACGTGGATGTCGGGCTCGACATACGGCCGCACGTTCCCCCAGCTCATCCCGTTGCTCGTCGTGCTCGCAGTGGGGCTGCCCCTGCTCGCTTCTGCGCGCCGTGAGCTCGACGTGCTCGCGTTCGACGACGACACCCCGCGCGTGCTCGGGATCCGGCTCGGACGCTCACGCCTCGGGCTCCTCGCGGTGAGCGTCGCCCTCACCGCGACTGCAGTCGCCGCCGTGGGCGTGATCGGGTTCGTCGGCCTCGTCGCGCCGCATGCCGCCCGCGCGCTCGTCGGGGCACGCCACGCCCTGGTGCTGCCACTCGCCGCCCTACTCGGGGCGCTGCTCGTGTGCGTGGCGGACACGCTCGGCCGCACCGTGATCGCACCGGGTCAACTCCCGGCGGGGCTCCTCACCGCCGTGGTGGGCGCCCCCTACTTCGTGTGGCTGTTGTGGCGCTCGCGCCGGTCGCTGTGACGTGGGGTTTCGCACCGCCCGAGGTCGTATGCAACACTTAGGTAATGCTTACCTCACTTGCTGAAGCCGCGCCGCGTGAGCGCCCCGCCTATCGCAGCTTCCGAGTGCAGGTGGCCAGGGTCGAACGCCTCACGCCGCATTTCACCCGCATCACGTTCACCGCAGACGACCTGGTCGACTTCGGCACGGCGGGTCTCGACCAGCGAGTGAAGGTCGTGCTGCCGCTGCCCGAGATCGGGTTCGCCGCGTTCCCCGACGTCGACGACTGGTACGCCGCCTGGCGCGAATTGCCCGAGGCGCTGCGCAATCCGTTCCGCACCTACACGGTGCGGGCCGTGCGCCCCGATGCACGCGAGGTCGACATCGACTTCGTCGGTCACGGCGACGGCGGGCCGGCCTCGGCGTGGGCCGCCAGCGCAGCGCCCGGCGACGAGATCGTGCTGGTCGGCCCCGATGAGCACAGTGCCGGCCGTGCGACCGGCATCGACTGGCGCCCCGGCGACGTCGAGACGCTGCTGCTCGCCGGCGACGAGACCGCCGCTCCCGCCATCTCGGCGATCCTGGAGTCGCTCCCGTCCGACGCCCGCGGCATCGCCCTCATCGAGGTGCCGGGCGCCGACGACCGTCTCGAACTCCGCGCGCCTGCAGGCGTCGAGGTGCGCTGGCTTCCCCGCGCAGAGGCCGAGGCAGGGCACGGCAGCAGGCTCGTGCCCGCCGTACGTGACTGGGTGGTGCGACATCTCGGTGCCCGGGCCGAGGCCGCTGCGGACCTCGACCTCGCCGTGAACGGGCGCAGCGACGCGCACGTCGACGTCCACGCCGCGCTCGCCGCCGCGGAGCAGGCCGACCTCGCCGACGGTCCCCTCTGGGACGTACCCGAGGGGCACAGCCTCGACGGTGACTGCTATGCGTGGCTCGCTGGCGAGGCATCCGCCATCACGACCCTCCGCCGCTTCCTGGTGCGCGAGGCAGGCCTCGACCGTCGCCAGGTGGCGTTCATGGGCTACTGGCGCCTCGGTCGAGCCGAACTCGACTGACCAGAGGTGATCGACCGGATGCCGCGAGCCGTCGTGGTGGCACCGCCGTCCGCCGGGTCATCCCGACGATCGAGCCGCCGCCTCGCGCCGCCCGCGGTGCTTGCAGGGGCCCTCGGCCTGCTCGCGCTCGTCGCCGTCGCAGGACTCGCGATCGGCACGAGACAGGTGCCGCTCGACGTGGTCTTCGGGGCCTTCGCTGCCCCGGTGCCCGGTGATGCCGACCACGTCGTGGTGCGCGACCTGCGACTCCCGCGTGCCGTCATCGGCATGGCAGCCGGTGCTGCATTCGGCGTGGTCGCAGCTCTCCTCCAGGGCGCGACCCGCAATCCGCTCGCCGACCCGGGGCTGCTCGGCATCAACGCCGGTGCATCACTGGCCGTCGTGGCGGCGATCGCATTCCTCGGTGTCGCCTCGCCGTTCGGGTTCATCTGGTTCGCATTCGGGGGCGCTGCGCTGGCCGCGGCCATCGTCTTCGCCATCGGCTCGACGGGGGGCGCTGGCGCGACGCCGGCGAAGCTCGCGCTGACCGGCGCCGCCCTGGCCGCGGCCACCACGCCGCTGATCACCCTGCTCCTCATCCGCGATGAGGGCACGCTCTCGCAGTACCGGTTCTGGTCGGTGGGCTCGCTCTCGGGGCGCGGCCTCGACACGGTCGCCGTACTCTGGCCGTTCCTCGTCGTCGGCCTCGTGCTCGCCGGCTGGCTCGCCGCCCGACTGAACCTGCTCGCCCTCGGGGACGACGTCGCGCGCGGTCTCGGCGTGCGCCTCGGTACGACCAGGGTCGTCACCGCCGTCGCCGTGATCGTGCTGGCGGGAACGGCGACGTCGCTGGCCGGTCCGATCGCGCTGCTGGGCCTCGCCGTCGCGCACGCCGCCCGTGGCCTCGTCGGTGGCGACTACCGCTGGATCGTCCCGTTGTCGGGCATCCTCGGCGGCATCGTGCTGCTCGCGTCCGACATCATCGGTCGCGTCGTCGTGGCACCCGCCGAGCTCGAGGCGGGCATCGTCGCCGCGATCGTTGGTGCACCCGTGCTGATCGCGCTCGTGCGCCGCACCCGGGGAGCGGCGCTGTGAGCGCAGGAGGCGTGGCCGCGGCACCGGTGCCCGCACGCGAAGAGCGCGAGGCGCGCGTCAGCGTCGTGGCTTCGAGCGTCGCGGCGGCACGGATGCGACGCCGGCGACGCGGGGCATCCGTCGTGGCCGTCGTCGGCCTTGTCGCGTTCGCGGCCGCGATCGCGTCACTGCTGCTCGGCGCGGCCGGCCTGACATTCGGCGACGTGCTCGCCGCACTCGTCGGGCAGGGCTCGCCGAAGGCGGAGTTCGTGATCCTGCGGTTGCGCCTGCCGCGGGTCGCCGCCGCCATCATCGCAGGCAGCGCCCTCGGCCTCGGCGGCGCGTTGTTCCAGACCACACTGCGCAACCCCCTGGCCAGCCCCGACATCCTGGGCATCACGGGCGGAGCGAGCCTCGCGGCGGTCGCCGCGATGTTGGTGCTCGGCTTCGACGGGCCCGCAGTCTCCCTCGCGGCATTCACCGGGGCGCTCGTCGTCGCCGCGCTGATGTGGGGCCTCGCGTGGCGCGGCGGGCTCACCGGCATCCGATTCGTGCTCGTCGGCATCGGTCTCGCCTCGATCGTGTCGGGCCTGCTCGGCTGGCTCATCACCCGCGCCGACGTGCGTGAGGCGTCGGAGGCGCTCGTCTGGATGGTGGGCGGCATCGGGTCGATCGGCTGGGACGAACTCGCGACCTCGGGCGCGGCACTCATCGTGCTCCTCGGCCTCACCATGGCGTTCTCGCCCCGGATGCCGCTGCTCGCGCTCTCCGACGACAGCGCGCGTTCGCTCGGGCTCGACGCGACCAGGGCGCGCGCCATGGCGATCGTGCTCGGCGTTGGACTGGTCGCCGTCGCGACGGCGCTCGCCGGGCCGGTCGCCTTCGTCGCCCTCGTCGCCGCGCCCATCGCCCGGGCACTCGTCGGGCACGGGCAGGCCGCGCTCGCGGCATCCGCACTCGTGGGCGCCGCGATCGTACTCGTCGCCGACCTCGTCGCCCAGCACGCGCTCGCCGGCGCCGCAGTGCCCGTCGGTATCGTGACGGGCCTCATCGGCGCGCCCTACCTGCTCTGGCTCATCGCCAGGGGGAACCGGAAAGGATCCGACGGATGACCCGGCCAGCACCGAATGCGCTCCGCGCCGAGTCGCTGATGCTCGCGTACGACGGCCGCACCGTGATCGACGGACTCGATCTCGAGATTCCCGAGGGCCGGATCACGGCGATCGTCGGCCCAAACGCGAGCGGCAAGTCGACGCTGCTGCGCGGGCTCGCTCGGCTGATGCGCCCCGAGTCGGGCCGGGTGACGCTCGACGGCCGCGACATTCGTGCATTCGGTCCGAAGGAGTTCGCCAAGCGCGTCGCGGTGCTGCCCCAGCAGCCCATCGCCCCCGATGGCGTGCTCGTTGCCGAACTCGTCGCCCGTGGCCGGCATCCCCACCGAGGCTGGTTCGGCGGGCGATCGAGCGACGACGATCGCATCGTCGCAGAGGTGCTCGAGGCGACCGGCACGACTGCGCTCGCCGATCGCTCGGTTTCGGAACTCTCGGGTGGCCAGCGCCAGCGGGTCTGGATCGCGATGGCGATGGCGCAGCGTGCCGAGATCATGCTGCTCGACGAGCCGACGAGCTTCCTCGACGTAAGCCACCAGCTCGAGCTCCTCGACCTGCTGACCGAATCCAACCGCGCGCATGGCACCACGGTCGTCATGGTGCTGCACGAGCTGAACCTCGCCGCCCGGTACGCCGATCACCTCGTGGTCATCGACGGCGGCCGCGTCGCGGCTGCAGGGGCGCCGGCCGAGGTGATGACGGTGGCGACCATCGGATCGGCCTTCGCGCTCGACTGCATGATCGCCGACGATCCGGTGACCGGATCACCGATGATCGTGCCCATCGGCCGGTTCCATCGCGCCTGATCCTTAGGTTAGGCTACCCTCATCCCACCTTCCGAAAGAGAGTCCATGCACGCCCGTCGAACCATCGCCGTCATCGCAGCCGCAGCCGCGGCCGCCCTCGCCCTCGTCGGCTGCTCCGCGGCCGCCCCCGAAGAGAGCGGCGCGGTCGCGGCACCCGATGGTGCCTTCCCGGTGACGATCGAACACGCCTTCGGCGAGACCGAGATCCCGTCAGCGCCCGAGCGCGTCGCCACATGGGGTTGGGGGAGTGCCGAGGCCGTGCTCGCCCTCGGCGTGGTGCCCGTCGCGATGGGTCAGCAGACGTACGCCGCGAACGAGGACGGCGTGCTGCCGTGGGTGGCAGAGGAGCTCGAGGCCATCGGCGCCGAGACGCCCGCGATCCTCACCGACGACGGTGAGACGCCGCCCTATGAGGAACTCGTGGAGGCGGCACCCGACGTGATCCTCGCGCCGTACTCGGGCATCACCGAGGAGCAGTACGAGCTGCTCAGCGAAATCGCGCCGACCGTCGCCTACGAGGGCGAGCCGTGGACCACCCCATGGCGAGACGTCATCACCACGGTCGGCACGGCCCTCGGGCAGGCCGACGAGGCACAGGGCGTGCTCGACGGACTCGACGCCGAACTGGCCGCACAGGCGGAGGCGCACCCCGAGCTTGCCGGGCTCACCGTCGCCGCCGTGTGGGACGTCGCAGGAACCTTCTACGTGTACACACCAGAGGACTCGCGCGTGGAGTTCCTCGCGGCCCTCGGGCTCGAGGATGCGCCGGCGGTCGCCGAGCTCGCGAACGGCGACTCGCCGTTCTTCTACACGTTGAGCTACGAGCAGCTCGACCAGCTCGAGAGCGACCTGCTCATCAGTTATCACGACACCCAGGCGGAGGCCGATGCATTCCTGGCTTCGGCTCCGATCCGGGCGATCCCCGCAGTGTCGCGGGGGCAGGTGGCGCAGGTGGTCGGCACCGAGCTGATCGCCGCCGTCTCGCCTCCGACGGCGCTCTCGCTCACGTACGGGCTCGAGGAGCTCGTCGCGTCGCTTTCGGCGGCCGCCGAGGCCGGCTGAGCCGACGGAGACGGCGAGGACGACGGCACCCGATGCTCAGGCTCAGCCTCTCGGCCTGCGGACCCGAGACCGGCGGAGGTATCCGCCGGCCTCCAGCCCCGCCTCGATCTCGAAGCGGTTCTGCAGCGGGTTCCGTCCCGAGATGAAGTAGAGCAGCGGGAAGAGCATGCCGTACTTCTGCCACTGCGCCTTGTGCACGACCTCGTGGCCGAGCACCACCTCGCCGGCGTTGGTGTCGGTGAGGTAGCACCCGCCGACGCAGGAGCCGCCACGTCCGAAGGTCCACTTCGGCATGCCGGTGAACACGATGAGCCCGCGTCGCACCTCGATGGGGCCAGTGCTCCAGATGAACCCCCAGGTGAAGCCCACGAGCGTCGCCCACCAGTAGCCGGCGCGGCTGATCGGCGAATCCGTGAGGCGCACCCTGATCGTGGGGCCGCTCATGCCGCGACCTCTGGTCGACCGAGGTCTTCGAGGAGCCTGAGCCACACCTCGCTCATGGTGGGGAAGGCCGGCACGGCGTGCCAGAGCCGATCGACCGGCACCTCGCCGACGACGGCGATGGTGGCCGACTGGAGGAGCTCGGCCACATCCTGCCCCACGAAGGTGGCGCCGACGACCACTCCACGCTCGGCGTCGACCACGAGCCGCGCCCGGCCCTCGTAGTCTTCGGCGAGGATCCCGGCGCCGCTGGCGGACTGCATGCCGACCTCGGCGAGGCGCACCTGGAGGCCGGCGCGCTCTGCGGCTGCGGCGGTGAGTCCGACCGAGACGCACTCCGGCTCCGCGAACACGACCTGCGGCACCGCGGAGTGATCGGCCGTCGCCGCGTGCACGCCCCACGGTGACGCGTCGACCGGTCGGCCTTCGGCCCGAGCGACGATCACGTCACCGGCCGCACGGCCCTGGTACTTGCCCTGATGGGTGAGGAGCGCGCGATGGTTCGCGTCGCCGGTCGCGTAGAGCCATTCGCCCTCGCCGCCTGCGCCGGTGACGAGCAGCGTGTCATCGACGTCGATCCAGGCGCCCGCCTCGAGGCCCACGCTCTCGAGACCGATGCCGACGGTGCGGGGCTTTCGTCCGGTCGCCACGAGCACCTCGTCGGCAGTGACTGACGTGCCGTCGTCGAGGCTGATCGTCACCTCGCCCGATGCGTTGCGCTCGACCTTCGTTGCTTCCACGCCGAGCCGAACGGATGCCCCGAGCCCCCGCAGTCCCTCGGCGACCGCCTCGCCGGCGAAGGCCTCCATGCCGCCGAGCAGGCCGCTGCGTGCGAGCACCGTGACCTCGGTGCCGAATCCCGCATAGGCGGTCGCCATCTCGGTGGCGACGACGCCGCCGCCGATGATCGCGAGCCGCGCGGGCACGTGCTTCACGCCCGTCGCGTCTCGGCTCGTCCACGGTTTCGCCTCGGCGAGCCCTTCGATCGGCGGCAGGATGGGATCGGACCCCGTCGAGACGACGACCGCGTGCCGCGCCACCAACGTCAGCTCGGTGCCGTCGGGTCGGGTGACGATGACGCGCCGGGGACCGTCGAGGCGGCCGCGACCGCGCTCGAGCCGGATGCCGACGCTGTCGAGCCAGCCGACGGCACCGTCATCGTGCCAGTCGGAGACCCAGTAGTCACGTCGACGCAGCACTGCCGCGACATCGAGCGCACCGCCGACCGCTTCTGCCGCACCGGGCACCCGCTGCGCCGCGCGAAGCGCCGCCGCGCTTCGCAGCAGGACCTTCGACGGCACGCACGCCCAGTACGAACATTCGCCACCCACGAGCTCGTGTTCCACGAGCACCACGTCGAGGCCGCCCGCGCGAACTCGATCCGCCACGTTCTGCCCGACGGGACCGCCACCCAGGACGACGACGTCAACCTCGCGCTCCATGTGTCTCCCTTCCCGCCCTCCGATTGCAGGGCGGCCTGGCCCCAGCCTAGGAAGAACCGACGACGAGCGGCATCCGAGGTCTCACGCGCCGCCCGACGTGAGTGCGGCGACGAGGCGGAGGATGGTCGGCAGGTCGTCGCCCGCCACCTCGGGTGACGCAGGCGAGAAACCGGCGATCGATCCGCCCGCAAGCGGGAACCGTTCGACGACGGCCTTCACCACGGCGACCAGTTCGGCAGCTCCGACGCCGAACGGCATGGGATACGACAGGCCCGCGAGTGCGGACGGGTCGAGCACGTCGAGGTCGATGTGCACGAACACTCTCGTCGCACCGGTGGCCTCGAGCGCGGCGAGCACGGCGGCAGGGTCACCGAGGGCGTCGGCCGTCAGCACGGTGATGCCGTGCTCGTCGATGTACGACTGCTCGCCGTCGTCGATGGCGCGGATGCCGCCGAGTACGAGCTTCGACGGAGGCACCCTCGCTCCCGGGGGTGCCGCGAGGCCGTCGGCACCCTCGCCCGCGATCGCGCGCAGCACCATGCCGCTGAACGCGCCCGACGGGCTCGTCTCTGGAGTGTTCAGGTCGGGATGCGCGTCGAGCCAGAGCACCGCGAGGTCGCCGTCGGTGTCGCCACGGCCGGCCGCGAACGTGGCCGCGGCCAGCACCGCGCCGCAGTCGCCCCCGATCGTGATGGGGGTGCCCGTGACCCCCGCGAGCGCGGCGGTCGTGAGCTCCTTGATTCGCAGCAGTGTGCTGAACCGCCGCACGCCGGTGCCGAGCGACTCACCGGCCTCGACGGGCACCTCGACGACGACGGTCGCCGACGCGGGCAGGTCGCCCTGGATCGCGGCGGCCCCGTCGGCGTTGCTCATCGCGCGCGCAGAGACGGAGCCCTGCCACTGGGGAACGACGACGAAGGTGGCGGGCATGGTTCACAGTATCGCGTGACGGGCAGCGGTGCGTCCTGGTTGTCGGGGCGATGGGCAGCCGTGTGATCGGAGGACGAAGACGACGGATGCCGCGGCCCGCGTCGTGGGGCCGTGGCATCCGTCGCCGTTGCGCAGTGTCAGCTCGAGAGTTGGCCCTGCGCGGATCCGCCGGCCTTCAGCGCGGCGAGGCGGGCATCGACCTCGGTGAGCTCACCCAGGTCATCGAGCTCATTGAACTGCGCGTCGAGGCTCGACGCCGCCAGCTCGGCCTGCCCTCGCACGACGGCCTCCTCGCGGCGGATCTTCTGCTCGAAGCGGCCGATCTCGCTCGTGGGGTCGAGGATGTCGATCGACTTCACGGCATCCTGCACCTGCCGCTGGGCCTGGGCGGTCTTGGCGCGGGCAACCAGCTCGGACCGCTTGTTCTGCAGCTGGACGAGCTTCTCCTTCATGCCGTTCAGCCCGCTCTTGAGCTTGTCGACGACCTCGGTCTGACCGGCGATCTGCGGCTCAGCGGCCCGCGCCTCGTTCTCTGCCGAGATCTGACGGCTGAGCGCGACCTTCGCGAGGTTGTCGAACTTGTCGGCGCCAGACGTGTCGCCCGCGCTGCGCATCTCGTCGCCCTTGCGGCTTGCTGCGAGGGCCTTCTCGCCCCACTCGCGCGCCGCCTCGACGTCTTCGCGGTGGTCGTCTTCGAGAAGTCGGAGGTTGCCGATCGTCTCGGCGATCGCCGCTTCCGCGTCGGCGATGCTGTTGGTGTAGTCACGCACCATCTGGTCGAGCATCATCTGCGGATCCTCGGCCTCATCGATGAGCGCATTGATGTTCGCCCGCACGAGCTGCGAGATACGGCCGAAGATGGACTGCTTTGCCATGGTGGTTCCCTTTCGTGGTGATCTTGTCGTGGTGGTCGTGCGTTCGTGTGGTCGGTGTTCCTGTGCTCTGCGGGTCGTCAGGTCATCTCGGGATCAGTCGCCTCGTTCAGAATCGGCCTCCGCTCCCGCGTC
>JALYWB010000109.1 GCA_030852935.1 Actinomycetota bacterium
AGCAGGTCGACGCCGCGGCTACGCCGGTTTCATCGACAGGCTCAACGCGCGCCTGCTGCCCTACATCGGGCCGCCGCCCCTCGGGCCCTACGACGAAGAGCCCGCACCGAGCCGAGCGCCGGAGTGCCCACTCTGCGGAGCCGCGATGTCCCAGCACGAGATCAACCGCTCGTTCGAGCGGACGCAGCTGCGCTGCCCCTGACGGCCGCCGGCTGCCGTGCGTCGGGCGCCATCTCAGATGATCTTCAGTCCGTTCGCCGACCCGTCAGGAAGCGGTCTGTATTTCTGATCCTCGGTTCCCGAGTTCCCGAGTTCCCGAGTTCCCGAGTTCCAAGGTTTCCGAGTTCCCGAGTTCCAAGGTTTCCGAGTTCACCGCACTTCTGGCGGGAGGTGCCTGCCGCAGACGGCGTGGCGTAGCCGGCGTTGCCATGAATGCCGCACAGTGCGAGTCGACGCCAACGCGTGACGTAGCCCGCTCCGCCTCGACCTGCGCCGTGCCAGTCGACACCCCGCCGGCGCAGCCTGCGCAGCTATCCATGCCGCGCGGTGCCCGTCGGCGTACACGCCCTGCGCAGTTCGTGCCGGCACCTACGCGCGCAGTGCGAGGCGGCGGCTCATCCAGCGTCCGTATTCGACCCATGGGTCATCAACCCCGGCCCGAAGCTCGGCGACGTGCGCGAGGAGCGCGTCGTGCACCGCGAACCACTCGGTGCCGGCGAAGCGGTGCGCAGCGAACTGAACATGCCGCCGCTGTTCGACCGTGCGTCCGCCGCGTTCGAACGCGAGCACCTCGTCGTGTGGCAGGCTCGCGAGCCGAAGCCGTGGGTTGGTCGAGGTGCCGATCTTGATCTGGTCGCGGTACCGGATGTAATAGACGACCTCGACTACGGGCCGCTCGAGCTCGACGTCGGGAGCCTCGCCGACCCGCCACTCGCATTCAGCGCAGATCCACCCCGACGGATACCGCACACCGACCCGACACCCGCATGCGGAGCACGGATCCTGCAGCAGGTCGGTGATCCCGACAGAGCGCGCAACCCAGTCGTAGGCGACGATCAGGTGCTCCTCGCAGAGATTCAGGGGCGCTCCCGAGTCGACGCGCCCGTTACAGCGACGCCCGTCAGTCAGTACGATGCCGCATCGGCCCATGTCGGCAGCGTAGCTCGGCCCGCTGACACCGCCAGACGGCGCCCACAGCACTTGAGCGCCACGCAGCACCTGAGCGCCAGACGGCGACAGAACGCCGGAACGCCACACAGCACTTGAGCGCCACACAGCACTTGAGCGCCACGCAGCACCTGAGGGCCAGACAGCACCAGAGGCCAGACAGCGCCGCAGCAGACCCGGCCAACCGCGGTCCGCGCCGAATGTCGCCGCCGTCAACCCCCTGTTCCAGCGCAGACGTGAGTCGTACCGTCGCACCATGGACGAAGAGATCCGCACGGGCCGCACACGGACCGGCCTGTACTTGGCGATCGGGGCGGTGCTTACCGTTGTCGGGCTTGTCGGAATCGGCATCTACACGTTCGTGCCGCGCAACACGCCTGCCGAGGGTGATCCGCAGGCCGACGCGGCGTGGCAGTCGGCGGTCATCATCGGCTCCGCTGTGGCATTCGGTGTCGGCGTGCTGCTGCTGCTCATGGCACTTGTCGCGTCGATGCGGGCTCGACGTACAGGTCACCGATGACGCCGACGCCGATGACGGCGACAATTCCGATGACGTCGACGAGTCGATGACGCCGATGACGCCGACAATTCCGATGACGCCGATGACGGCAACAATTCCGATGACGCCGATGACTCGATGACGCCGATGAGTCCGATGACGCCCGCCATCCCCGACCTCGGTGTGCTCGACAGCACGGCCGGATTCCTTGCCGACGGCTACGAGTTCGGACGCCGGCGCTTCGCCCGCGTTCGCGGTGACGCATTTCGCACGCGCCTGATGGGGCGACCGGTGATTGTGCTCTTCGGTGCCGAGGCCGCACGGAGATTCGGTGATGGGCACCACTTCTCGCGGGAGCGGGCCCTTCCGTCGACCGTGCAGCACCTGCTCCAGGACAAGGGCAGCGTGCAGACCCTGCAAGACGACCAGCATCATCATCGCAAGTCGCTGTTCATCGAGGTATTGCGGCCCGCGCAGCTCGAACGACTTCGCGCGGCCTTCGCAGCGGAGTGGCGCGAGGCGCTCTCGAACGCCCACGGTGCGCCGATCGCCGTTGCTGACGCATCCGCCATCGCGCTGACCCGCGCGGTCCTCGCTTGGTCCGGCATCCCTCCTGAGCGCGTGCACACCGACCGGCTGAGCGAACACCTCGTGGCCATGATCGACAACGCCGCCAAGCTCGGGCCATCGCATTGGCGCGCGCGCCTCATGCGGCGGCGTACCGAACGGTGGGCCGCTCAGGTGATCGAGGCGGTGCGTGCGGGTCGGATGCCGGTGGCATCGGATGCCCCGATCGCGGCGCTGGCGCGACACACGGATGCCACGGGGCATCCGCTCGCCCTCGATATCGCAGCCGTGGAGTTGCTGAACCTCCTCCGACCGACGGTCGCGGTCAGTCGCTTCCTCGCCTTCACGGCGCTCGCGCTCATCGAGCACCCCGAGTGGTGCACGCGCATCAGAGACGGCGCCGACGTCGCGTGGTTCGTGAACGAGGTGCGGCGCACCGCCCCGTTCTTTCCCGTAGTCGGCGGAACTGCGCGCTCCCCGTTCGAGTGGCGCGGCGGCCGCATTGCGGCGGGCGACTGGGTGCTGCTCGACCTGTGGGCGACGAACCACGACCCGCGCAGCTGGACGGCGCCTGATCACTTCGAGCCCGACCGTTTCGCCGGCTGGAGCGGTGACGTGAACACACTCATCCCGCAGGGCGCCGGCTCTCTCGAGGAGGATCACCGCTGCCCTGGGGAAGGTGCCACCATCACCCTCATGGGCGAATTCGCGAGATCCTTCTGCGCCGGTGAGGTGCACGTGCCTGAGCAGGACTTCACGGTCGACCGCCGGCGCTTCCCCGCCATGCCGGCCGATCACGTTCGAGTGGCGTTCACGGCCTGACGCTGCATCGGTAGGCTCGAAGGCGGCCGCGGCGACATAGGCGGCTTGAGCTATCCGAGGCATCGGGCGATGTTCGGCGGATCGGACGCACGCGTGGCGAAGGTGGGTGGCTGATGTGGCGCTTCTGGCGAAGGTCGACGCGCAAGCGCAAGCGCTTCGCGCCGTTCGACCGCGCCGCCCTGCCGGCGGTGGAGCCGCTGACGTTCTCGGAATCCTTCGCTGAAGGATTGCTCGTGGCCGAGTCTGCGGCACGGATGGACTTGAAGAACCGAATCATCGTCAGGGCCCTGCGGGGTGACGAGCCGTTCGATTCCGCACGGGCTGCGGCAGAGGCGCGCAAGGTGCTCTACGAACTGGTGCGCCAGACCGACGAGGTCGCCGAGTGGTCGGCCGCCGAACGCGAGGCCGCCGCGCACCGTGACGGGCGCGCCGCGAACGAGCACGATTATCGGCGAGCGGATGCAAGGAATCTGCGACTGCGCGAGCAGGTGAACGCCGCCGTTGCGAAGCGTCTCGAAGAACTTCGCGGTGACGACGAATACCTGTCGAGGCTGGCCGAGGGCGCCCGTGATGCGGCCTGGACCGAGGTCGCGCGAGAGATCGACGCGCGACTCGATCGGGAATGGCCCGACATCGAGGTCGACGAGACCTACCTGCGCGAACGCGACGACCGGATGCGCGACCTCTCACGAGAGCTCGAGCGCGACGTCCTCGAGGTGGCGCGCAGGCGCGAGGAACGCGATGAACTCGACGACGCGTTCGGCGGCTGGGGCTAGGCGAAGAATGCCGTCATCGACGGCAGGAGTGCTGCCGGTTTCATCACCGGAGTGCCGTGATGGCCGCCAGGCAGCACCTCTCGACGCGCTTCGGGTAGCGCTCGAACGAGCGCCAGCGAACCGGTCTCCATGAATGGCTCTGCCTTCTCGCCGGCCATGACGAGCGCCGGTACGCGCATCCGTGACCACCGGCCGGAGGGAATTTGTGCTCCCGACTGCAATCCGTCGAGCAGCCGCAGGTCGTACGAGATGGTCGGCGCCATCGCGACCATCTTCGACCAGACCGGCACCATGATGCGAGTCATCGCGACCATGAATCCCGAGGCGCCGAGCGCCGTGCGGAAGAAGTAACTCACGGCCTGCCCGCCCTTACCCTCGGCGACCATCGCATCGACGAGGTCGGCGGCATCCGTCGGCACCCGCGCCCTGCGGTCATCGACGATCACGGGCGCCTCGTACGAGAACACCTTGCGCACTCTGCCCGAGTCGCCAAGCGTCGCCGCCGCGTCGAGCGCGAGCACGGCTCCCGACGAACTGCCGAACAGGTACGCCGAGCCGCCGTTCGCATCGATGAGGGCTTCGATGTCATCGATCTCGCGCTCAGGCGACCATGTAGGGGCGTCGGTGCTGCGTCCGCGTCCGCGCCGGTCGTAGTTGACGACCGAGTAGTGCTCGGCGAGCAGCGCCGCGAGTCGTTTCGTGTCGGAGCGATCGGAGAGCGCCGCAGCGATGAGCACCACAGTCGGTCCCTGTCCCGACCGTTCATAGGCGATTACCGTGCCGTCCTTCGACGTGACGGTTGCCTGCTCAGTGGTCATGATCTCGTCTCCTTCGGGTTGGTTCCCTTCTGCTTCGTGTCGGGCTTCGGATTCGACTCGGATGCCGCGGCGAGCACCTGGGCGAGACGTTCGAGCGCTTCGTCGAATCCGCTGACCATGCCCAGCGCCTCGGCCCCCTCGAGCTGGTCGACGGTGCCGAACGTGGTGACGATGGCGAGCAGCGTGCGATCGCCGGCGGCGGTGAAGGTGACCGTGGTGGGCATCTCGGTGCCTTCCACCACGGACCCGGATGCATCCGAGAATGCGTCGACGTACTCGAGCAGCGTCGGCCGCTCGACGGTGCGGTACACCGCCCGCCCCCAAGCATCCTCGTCGCCTGCGGCATCCGTCGAGCCTGCGGCATCCGTCGAGCCCGCGGCACCCGATGGATGCAGGTGGTAGTGCCACACGCCGCCGGGCCGCACGTCCATGCTCACGGTGTCGACGACCCAGCCCCGCGGCCCCCACCATCGCGCGATGCGATCGGGCTCGGTCCACGCCGCCCAGATCGTGGCCGGCGGCGCCGGCAGGGAGCGCTCGACGATGAGGCGCCGGTTGCGCCGGTCCTTCGTGACCGTGCTACGCATCGCCGGGCTCCCTCGGCTCGCGGATGGTCTCGAGGTAGTGCTCGAGCGCGTCGAGGCGTTCATCCCACACGGTGCTGAACGTGTCGAGCCACGTCTCGAGGTTGCGGAACGGTCCGGCCTCGAGTTGGTACACGCGTGACTGCGCGTGCGGGCGAACGCTCACGAGTCCGGCCTCGGCGAGGACCTTCAGGTGCTTCGACGCCTGCGGCTGACGCATGGCGAGACGCTCGGCGACATCGCCGACGGCACGAGGGCCGTCTCGCAGCAGTTCCACGATGCGAAGCCGGTTCGGCTCGGCCAGGGCGGTCAGAGTGGCGATCTCGAGCGTGGCTGCGGCGTTCACGCGTCTACCCTCGCACGGCCGACGGATGCCGCGGCATCAGTGCCCCCGCGTTCGCGCCGTACTCGCAGCGCCATGATCGCGACGATCACGATCCATCCGGCGTAGGCGACCACCAGGAAGCGGCCCTGCCAACCGGTCGGTACATCGGGGCCGAGCATGCCCGAAGGGGGGAGGAGCACGACGAGGCTCACAGTGACGAGCAGGAACGCGCTCACGGTGAGGATGGCGCCAGCGAGCAGCCAGCCGCGGGCGGAGGCCCAGTTCGGGTTGCGTCGCGCGAGGCACCAGCCGACGAGGATCGCCGCGAGGGGAATGCCGTCGGCGAGCACCGGCCCGATGGAGTGGATCAGGCCGGTGACCGTCATGTCCTCGGGCGCGACCGTGACCGGATCGGTCGGGAAGAGACCCGCGACCAGGAAGCCGATTGCAGCAAGCAAGAGCGCTGCGAGCCCGACGCGACCCGGCCACGTCTTCACCTGGGATGCGATGGCGACGAACAGCAGGACGCATGAGGCGGCGAGCACCAGGAAGCCGACGGTCATGAGCCAGCCGAACGGACCGAGCGCGTACTCGCTGATGGGTCGCCACGACGGGTCGAGGTCGGGCTTCAGCAGGTGCAGCGCCAGGAACAGTGCGACGAACAGCACGCCGCCCACTGCGGCAAGGCGGGCCGCGGCGGGGCGGATGGCCGCGGCCGCGGGTACTGTGATACGTTTCTTCATGGACACGAATATACGCGTACACGAATAGTCGTGTCAAGGAAAATACGAGTTGGGTTCCGCTACTCGAGGATCTCGGCGAGCAGCGCCTCGACCCGCCCCCGGATGTCGTCGCGCACACGCCGCACGGTGACGAGGTCTTTGCCCGCCGGGTCTTCGAGCTCCCAGTCCTCGTAGCGCTTGCCGGGAAAGATCGGGCACGCGTCACCGCACCCCATCGTGATCACGACATCCGACTCCTTCACGGCATCGACCGTGAGGACTCTCGGGGTGTTGCCCGCGATGTCGATGCCCTCCTCGGCCATCGCCTCGACCGCGACTGGATTGATCTCGTCCTTCGGCTCGGAACCGGCAGAGAGCACCTCCACCCGATCTCCGGCCAGTGCGCTCAGATAACCGGCGGCCATCTGCGAGCGGCCGGCGTTGTGCACGCACACGAACAAGACCACGGGCTTCTCTGACATGACGTCTTTCCTCTCGACGTTGGAAAGCATAGGTGTGGCCTCGCTAGCCGCAGCAGTTCGAGACAGTCGCGGCCGCGGCATCCGTCGAGCACACGCCGGTCGCAGGCAGCACCAGCTCGACGTTGCGGGCCGCCGCCGTGTCACCGGCGAGCCACGCCGAGATCGATCGCACCTGCTCGTAGCCCGTGGCGAGCAGGAAGGTCGGCGCACGCCCGTAGCTCTTCATGCCCACGATGAAGAAGTCGCGCTCGGGCTGGGTGAGCTCGGCGAAGCCGTGTGGCTCGACCGTGCCGCAGCTGTGCACGTTCGGGTCGATGAGCGGCGCGAGCCGCCTTGGCGCCTCGACGATCTCGTCGAGCTCGAGGCGGATCTCGCGCAGCATCTCGAGGTTCGGCCGGAATCCCGTGGCGTTCACGATGCGGTCGGCCTCGATCGTCTCGAGTCCGTCGCCGCGGCGCCCGGTGATGCGAATTCCGGATGACGCGTCTCCCCCGTTGGTCGAGGAGCGCCCGACGGAGGAGGACGCATCTCGAGACCCGCGCGAGAGTCGCACGATCTCGAACCGGTCGACGAGCGCGATGCGCCCGGCCGCGACGAGCGCATCGACTCGAGCGCCGATGGACGCCCGGGCCCGCAGCTCGTCGTCGGGCGCCGTCGTCACCCGTGCTGCGGTGGCGTTGCGGATGACCCAGGTGATGCGGGTGCCCGGCTCTTCCTCGGCGAGTTGTACGAGGTTGAGCATGGTGTTCGCCGCCGAGTGCCCCGCACCGACGACCACCGTGTGCCGTCCGGCGAATGCCGCTCGCTCGCGCCCGAGCACGTCGGGCATCGCAGGGCTCACCACGTCGGCCACCTCGGCCAGCCCGAGCGGATCGAGGCCCGATGAGCCGAGGCTGTTCGGCGTGCGATACGTGCCCGAGGCATCGACGACGGCGCGCGCGGTGACCTCTTCGATGCCATCGGGCGTCTGCACGCGCAGGAGGAACGGCGCCTCGGCGCGGCCCTTCGTGCGAGTGCGGTCCATGCCCTCACGGGTGACGTCGGTCACCGTGACGCCGAGCCGGGTGCGTGCGGCGATCGCCGGCAGCTGGGCGAGCGGCACGAGGAAGTCGCGCACGAGTTCTGCGCCGGTGGGCAGCGAATCGGCGGGAGGCTCGGCCCAACCGGTATCGGCGAGGAGGCGGCGCGACACGGGGTCGACGAGGTGCCGCCATGGCGAGAAGAAGCGGATGTGACCCCACTCCTCGACGCTGGCGCCCACGCGGTCACCGGCTTCGAGCAGCACGAAGTCGATGCCGCGCTCGGTGAAATTGGCCGCGGTCGCGAGGCCGATCGGGCCGGCGCCGATGATGGCGACGGGCAGGCCCTGCAGGCGGGGGGCGAGCTGTGTCGGAGGGGTGAGGTCGAGGAGGGTCATCCGTGATCCTTCATTCATTGATGGTTGTCGATATACCGAGTGTTGCGACTATATCGATGGTTGTCAATATTCGGATACGCTGGTCCCATGACCCTGACCGACGTGACGCTCGTGACGCGCGACGAGGCTACCGCGGCTCTCTCGCTTCCGAGAATGGATGCCGCGGATGCCGCTGGCGCAGCGGGTGCCGCGTGCTGCGCGCCCCTCACTCGCGAGACGATCACGCCAACCGAGGCCGAAACGTTCGCGCGCCGGCTGAAGGCGCTCGCCGACCCGGTGCGCCTTCGCCTCGTGTCGATCGTCGCGGCATCCGAAGGGCAGGAGGCGTGCGTCTGCGACCTCATCGAACCCGTCGGCCTGAGCCAGCCCACCGTCTCGCACCACCTGAAGATCCTCACAGAGGCGGGCTTCCTCAGCCGCTCGAAGCGCGGCACCTGGGCGTACTACCGTCTCGTGCCCGGTTCGCTCGACGCCGCCGCGGCGCCCCTGCTCAGCGCCTGAGACGGACGAACAGGGCGGATGCCGCGAGCGATGGCCCGCGGCATCCGCCGGTTCGGTTCAGTCAGCCGGAGTGATGTTGTGGTTCTGCCGGAACACGTTGCCGGGGTCGAACTGCTTCTTGACCCGGCGCAACCGCTCGAGCGTTGCCGCCGGATACATCGAGCGGACGATCGCGTCGCTGCGTTCCATCGCGAAGTTGCCGTAGACGCCGCTCGTGAAGGCGAGAGCGGCATCGCTGCCCGCCTTCGCCGCCGCGATCTGCTCGGGCGTCGAATCGGGCGGCAGAACGCCATTCACGATCAGGAGCACCTCGGCGTCGCGATGCGCGATCGCGGTCGCGTCGGGAGCAACGCGCGAGAACGCACCGCCGAGCGCCCGGAGGAGCACCATGGTGGGCACTTCGCGCGCGTAGGCGGCAGCCACCGCGTCGAGCGCCGCGTCGCTCAACTCTGGCACGAAGCCGTTGCCGCCGACGAAGAGCAGCGGCGGGCGCCCGGGAGGGGCGTCTTCGAGCATGTCCCCGTACGCCATCGGGGCGAGCGCGACCTCATCGACGGACGAGAGCGAGAGCAGGGGCTCGAGCAGCGCACGCAGTTGTTCCTCGGTGCCCTGCAGCCCGACCGCGAGCATCGGGCCCGCGGGCATCTCGGGCCCCATCGCGGGCATGAGCATGAGCGACGAGTTGAACCCATCGGGTGCGCCCCGAACGACGTCGCGCCACGCGCGCAGTACGGCCGGCACCTCGGAGGCGTCGAAGCGCACGTGGCCGCCGACGATCGCGTCGACCCGGGTCGGCTGGAACGTGATCCGGGTGGCGACGCCGAAGTTGCCGCCGCCGCCGCGCAGCGCCCAGAAGAGGTCGGGATGCAGGGCCTCATTCACCGTGAGGATCTCGCCGGCCGCGGTCACCAGTTCGATCTCGCGCAGCGCATCGATGGCGAGGCCACGGTCGCGCACCAGCCAGCCGATGCCGCCGCCGAGCGCGAGTCCGCCGACGCCGACGTCGCGGGTGTCGCCCGAGCTGATCGCCAGACCGTGCGGTGCGAGCGCCGTGGCGATGTCACCCCAGCGGGCACCGCCGC
>JALYWB010000115.1 GCA_030852935.1 Actinomycetota bacterium
GCGAACCCGAACGCGACGCCGGCAGCCGAGACGACCCCGAGGAACAGGCTCGTTCTGGTCAACGACGCCGACCAGGCGGCGCTCAGAGCGGACATGAGCACGTTGTACTCAGTCGTGAGCACCTCGCGAACCTCTCGCAGATCTTCCGACGCCGATTGGCTCGGTTTCTGAGTCGAGCCGGTCGCTCTCGCCTCACCGTTCCGAGCTCCGGCAGCCTCTTCGCCCTGGCCCATGCGTTCATGGTACGGGCCGACGCCGGCAGCGGTCACGGTCCTGTGCGGTGGTCGACCATGCCCGAGCGGTGGGCGAGGATCGCCAGCGCAGTGCGGTCGCGCGCGTCGAGCCGGGTGAGCAGCCGGCTCACGTAGGTGCGCGCAGTCGCGGGACTCAGGTGAAGGGCAGCGGCGATCTCGTCGTTCGTGTCGCCCTCGGCGACCCGCACGAGCACGTCACGTTCGCGGTCAGTGAGTGCCTCGAGCCGGGGGTCGCTTTGGACGGGGGCTGGCGACCGTGCGACGTGCTCCATAACCCGGCGCGCGATCGAAGGCGAGAGGTGGCTCTCGCCGGCCGCCGCGGTTCTGACGGCCGCCCGCAACTCGTCGGCGGGTGTGTCCTTCAGCAGATAGCCGGCGGCGCCGTTCATGATCGCCTCGATGATGTCGTCGTCTTCGTCGAACGTCGTGAGGATCACGATGCGGGTGCCGGCGAGCGCGGGGTCCGCGGTGATCTGCGCCGTCGCGGCGAGGCCGTCGACGCCGGGCATGCGGATGTCCATGAGGATCACGTCGGGTCGCAGGGCGATCGCCTGGCTGATGGCGGTCCGTCCGTCGGCCGCCTCGCCGACGACCTCCAGGTTGGGGTCGTGTTCGAGCAGGGAGCGGATGCCGGCGCGTACGAGCGCCTGGTCGTCGACGATCAGCACGGAGGTCATGTCGGCTCCTCGGTGGGCGGCACCACGGCTCGCACGGTGAAACCGCGGCCGGTGAAACCGGCGGTCAGGTGGCCACCGAGCGACTCGGCGCGTTCGCGCATGCCGCGAATGCCGTTGCCTTCTCCGGCGTGGCGCGCGTTGCCCGTCGGGTGTGGCGATCCGTCGTCGGTGATCTCCGCAATGATCCTCCGCCGCGGGTCGGGGGCGATCCGTATCTCCAGGCGGGTACCGTTCGAGTGCCGCACCACGTTGGTGATCGCCTCCTGAACGATCCGGTACACGGCCGCCTCAGCCACCGGCGACAGCGGCGATGTGCCCGAGTCGGCCGCGGTCAACGCCGCATCGATCGAGGTGGCCACGTCGAATCCGGCCTCGGTCGCGACCTGCGTAACTGAGCCGAGGTCATCGAGCGAGACCACCTCGTGCTGGCGCTCCTCGGGATTCCGAAGCAGGCTCACGGTTCGCCTGAGATCGGCGAGCATCGCCGACGCCGTGTCTTTGATGAGCGCGAGCGCACGACGGGTCGCTTCATCGTCGTGACCGGCGGCCTCTCGGCCGACTTCGGCATGGAGGGAGATCACTGATGCGTCGTGACCGACGGAGTCGTGCAGGTCGCGGGCGATCGCAAGCCGCTCGGCGTGCACGCGCGCGTCTGCGTCGAGGCGCGCTTGCCGGGCGCTCAGCTCGGTCAGCCGCCGAGCGGCCGCCTGCACCTCGCGTCGAGAGCGAAGGCTGTCGCCGAGTGCGATGGCCGCGGCCATCAGAGCGAGGTGGCCCACGAGCTCATAACCGACGACGAGCGAGAACGACTGGCCCTCGAGCAGTCGGAAGCCCACGGACACCACCGTCACGAGGACGGCAGTGATCACCGCGGCGAGGGCGTGACCGAACTCTGCGGCTGAGAACAGCGCGGCGGCGATCGGAACAGCCAGGCCGATCGCCGGGTATCCCGCGGCGTAGTACGCGAAGAGCCCGAGCGCGCTGACCGCGAGCACGATGAGCGGATGCCTCCGGCGCACGAGCATGAGGGTGCCGAGCCCGACCGCCCAGAGGTAGGCGATCACATCGGGTCGCTGCCTACCGCCCTGATCGGCCGTGATAACCAGGGAGATCAGCACGGCGACGGTGATGCCGATGAGGGCGTCGACGACCCAGCCCGGCAACCGGCCGGAACCGTCGGATCGCACGAGATCGGTCACGATTCGAGGGTAGGCACATCCGAAACGCGGCGGCAGTCGCCTGCAGTCGACTCGAACTGTCGCCTCGGGGCGACCCCAGATCGCGACACGAGACGGATGGCCCGATGGCGGCTGCTTTCTAGCGTCGAATGCATGAACACATCGCCTATTCGATCCGAATCTCCCACTGCCGTTACTCCGAAGCGCCCCGCGCTCGGGCTTCCGTTCATTGCGCTCGCCGGTCTGGCGCTGCTCTCCGTTCCGCGAGTCATCCTGCATGATGTCGGGCTGATCCACGAGGGCACGTTCGTCAACCTCCTCCTCGTCGTCGTTCCGCCGATCGTGTGGATCACGATGGTGCTCTGGCGTCGCGTACCGAATCCCTTCCTCACGCTGTTCGTGATCGGCGCATGCTCCGGGGTATTCCTGGCGATCGTGCACCAGGTGCTCTGGGCGGCGGCGTTCGGCGATCAGCCGCCCGCACTCGGGGGCAACCTCGCACAGCTCGATCCGACCGTGCAGGATCTCATCATCCGCGGGTTCGCCGTCGTCAGCAGCCTCTTCACCGGCGTGCTCATCGGCGTCGTCGTCGGACTCATCGGATGGGGAGTGGGCGCGGCGCTGAAACGGGGTGGCGGGCGTTGACGTGACGTGGCGGGTCACCATCGGCGACGCAGAGACGAGCTGGTCGGCCGCCGGGTCATAGCTCAGCCCGGTAGAGTCGCACGGCTGGTACGCCGCCCTGCGCGGCGCCGGCCGTGAGCAACACCGGCTCGAGGCATCCGTCTCGCCCTACCTCCTGAATCGAAGGACACCCGTGAGCCTGATCCGCCTGAACGACGTGAGCATGGAGTTCGATGGGCGCCCTGTGCTGCGCGAAGCGTTCCTCAAGCTGCGGCGGGGTGACCGCATCGGGCTGATCGGCAAGAACGGCACGGGCAAGACGACGTTCCTCGAGCTGGTGCTCGGACGGCGGGCACCGACCGGCGGCACCGTCGACGTGACGCTCGGCACCACGATCGGGTACTTCTCGCAATTCTCCGAGCTCGACGGCGAACAGAGCACCTACGAGACGCTGAGTGCGCACTTCGCCGCGGTGCATGAGACGCAGGCGCGACTCGACGAGATCGGGGCGCAGCTGGCCGAGCCGTTGACGGATGCCGCGATGACACGCCTGCTCGCCGAGCAGGGCGAGCTCTTCGAGAACATGGACCGGGTCGGCGGCTGGACCTACGAGAACACGATCGACACCGTGCTCACGAGCCTCGGCTTCGACGAGGAGCGGCGGCACCTGCCCGTCGAGCGGTTGTCGGGCGGATGGCGCAACCGTGCCGCGCTCGCGTTGATCCTCGTGCAGGCACCCGACGTGCTGCTGCTCGACGAGCCGACCAACTTCCTCGACCTCGACGGGGTTCGCTGGATCGAGGGCTGGCTCGGCGGCTTCGCGGGCGCGGTGCTCGTGGTGTCACACGACCGCCAGTTCCTCGACGGCGTCGTCGACCGCATCGTCGAGATCGAGAACTCCCGGCTTCAGGAGTACGAGGGCAACTACTCGGCGTACGTGCACGCGAAGCAGTCGCGGCTGAAGATGCTCGAGCGCCAGTTCGCGCACGAGGAAGAGTTGCTGGCCTACGAGCAGGCCGCGTCGGCCGCGCGTCGTGAGGCGGCTCGCAATCCGTCGAATGTGGTCGCGCGCCGGCTGGCCGACATCAAGAAGCGACAGGCGCCGCGCCCGATCGACCAGATCATCACGGGCATCTACGACGGACTCCGCGTCAGCAACGACCTGCTCACCGTGACGGGACTCACGAAGGGGTTCAACGGCACGCCGCTGTTCGAGGGGCTCTCGTTCGACCTGCAGCGCGGCGACCGGGTCGCGGTGCTCGGCTCGAACGGGTCGGGCAAGTCGACGTTGCTCGATGTGCTCACGGGAGAAACCGAGGCGGATGCCGGGACCGTGCGTTGGGCGAAGGGCGTTCGGTTCGTGTCGTACAACGCCGTGTTCGCCGCCCTCGACCTGAACGACACCGTCGGGCACGCGGTGAACGCCTACCCCGATTCGCTCGCGTTCACCGCGACGAAGAAGAGCGTGCACCGATTCCTGTCGATGCTGCAGTTCTCGGAGGCCGACCTGCAGCAGAAGATCGGCACGCTCTCGGGCGGTCAGCGCGCCCGCGTCGCGATCGCGCAGTGCCTGCTTTCAGGGGCGGCGGTGATCGTGCTCGACGAGCCGACGAACCATCTCGACATCACGTCGACACAGGTGATGGAGCGTGCGCTCACGCACTTCCCGGGCGCGGTCGTCGTGGTCAGCCACGACCGATTCTTCGTCGACAAGCTGGCCGACCGATTGCTCGTGTTCGACGGCGGGCCCCGCGTGCGCGAGACGGCGGCCACCGGCGCGCTCTGAGGCGCACCGTGTGCCGAGCTTCGGCGTTAGTTCGCCCTCGCGAAGATCTCCACGATCGCGGGCAGGACTGTCGCATCTTCGATCGTCGGTGGAATCGTGACATCGTTTCCGTCGGCGATCTGCCGCAACGTACGCCGAAGGATCTTTCCAGACCGAGTCTTCGGCAGCGCGGGAACTGCGAGCGCCCGTCGCAGGGTCGCCAGCGGACCGATCTCCTGTCGAACGAGCGCATTGAGCTCGAGCTCGACCGCACCGATATCGAGAAGTCCCGACCTCAACACCACGAACGCGACTGGAACCTGCCCCTTCAGCTCGTCGTTCATCCCGATCACGGCGCATTCGACGACCGCAGGATGTGTGCCGATGCTGCTCTCGATGGCACCAGCCGACAATCGGTGCCCCGCAACGTTGAACACGTCGTCGGTCCGCCCGAGCACGAAGAGGTAGCCGTCCTCGTCGAAGTAGCCGTAGTCGCTCGTCGCGAAGTTTCCGGGGAATGGGTCGAAGTACGACGCACGGAACCGCTGCTCATCCCTCCAGATCGTGGTCAGGACTCCCGGAGGCAGGGGAAGCCCGATCACGATGTTGCCCCGTTCGCCGACCGGCACCTCGTCACCCGCATCGTCGAGGATCCGAACATCGAATCCAGGCACCGGCTTCGTGGCCGAGCCCGGCTTGGTGGGCAGCGCCGCGTGGCCGACCAGGTTCGCACACACCGGCCAACCGGTCTCGGTCTGCCACCAGTGATCGACGACGGGACGAACGAGTGTCTGGGTCAACCACTGGTAGGTCGATTCATCGAGCCGCTCGCCGGCGGCGAACACGGTCTGGAGCGAACCGATGTCGTACCTCTCGAGTTCTCTCGCATCGGGGTCGCCTTTGCGGATGGCCCGAATCGCGGTCGGGGCGCAGAACAGCACGTTGACCCGGTAGTCGTCGATCACTCGCCAGAACGCACCCGCATCGGGGGTGCCCACCGGCTTGCCCTCGTAGAGGACAGTGGTCGCGCCCACGATGAGGGGCGCGTACACGATGTACGAATGCCCCACGACCCAACCGATGTCGGATGCGCTCCACATGACATCGCCCGCGCCGACGTCGTACACGTTCGCCATCGACCATGCCATCGCCACGGCATGGCCTCCGGTGTCGCGCACCACGCCCTTCGGCTTGCCGGTCGTTCCCGAGGTGTACAGGATGTACGACGGCGCCGCCGCGTCGACCGGGATCGCGTCGACCCCGGGTGCGGTCGCCAACAGCGCATCCCAGTCGTACCATCCGGCGTCAGTCGTCGCGCCGCCCGCGACCTCGGGCCTCTGCTTGACGATCACCTGAGGTCGCTTGCCCGAAACACCGATCGCCTCGCGCACCGTCGGCAGGTACTCGACAACCCGACCCGGCTCGATTCCCGCGGTCGCGGTGATGATCGCCACCGGGTCGGCATCGCTCATTCGGCTCGCCAGTTCGGGGGCAGCGAATCCGCCGAAGACCACGGAGTGGACCGCACCCAGACGAGCGCAGGCGAGCATCGCGATCACGGCTTCGGGAATCATCGGCAGGTAGATCAGCACCCGGTCGCCCTGCGTGACTCCGAGGCCGGCGAGCCCTCCGGCGCAGCGCGCGACCAGGTCGAGCAACTCGGCGTACGAATACCTCGTGCGGATGCCGGTCAGCGGGGAATCGTAGATGAGCGCCGTCCGCCGACCATGTCCGGCGAGTACGTGGCGATCCAGCGCGTTGTAGCTCGTGTTCATCCTTCCGCCACCGAACCACGTCGCCTGCCCGCGTTCGTCCAGCTCGAGAATGGATGACGGAAAGGTCTTCCAGTCGATGGACCCTGCAGCGTCGCTCCAGAACCCGATCGGATCGGTGAGGCTCGCCCGGACGTACAGGTCGTGTGCGTCGGGATCACCGAACATCATGGTCTCCTGGACTCCTGCTCCGAGGCGGCATGCGCCAGGAGTCCGAGCGCCTCAGACGACGAAGAACCCGCGGGAGCCGTGCAGATGACCACCGTTTGCCCCGGCGCCTGAGCGGCCGTCAGGAGCTGTTGGGTGACGCTCAGGCTTCCGACCAGCGGATGCCGCATCCGGTACGTCGCGGAATTGGACGGACGAACGCGGTTCGACGCCCACATCTCGGCAAACTCCGAACTGTTCACGGTCAGCCGCCCCAGGAGCGCCAACAGCCGGGCGTCGTCGGGGTACTTCGCGGCAAGGAGCCGAAGGTGACCGACGCTCGCGAGTGCCTTCTCGTCCCAATCGACGTACAGCTCGCGGGTGTGGGCGTCGAGGAAGACCAGCTGCGTGGCGTTGGGCCGCCGAGACGGGTCGCGCACCTCGTCGAACTCGAGATGGCCCGCGAAGAGCGCGTGGCCCGTCGCGTTCCAGGCGAGGATATCGCGGCGCCGGCCGAACACCATCGCGGGAGTGGCACCGAGGCTCTCCACCAACTCGAGAAGGGTCTCATCGACCACCTCTTCTGCCGGCTCGAGCGCCACAGGCAGGCCCTGCGAACCGCGAGCGAGTGCGTGCAGGTGGTCCCGCTCGACCTCGCTGAGCTGGAGGGCGCGCGACAGTGCGTCGATCACCTGGGTCGAGGCGTGCAAGGCCTGCCCCTGCTCGAGCCGCGTGTAGTACGACGAACTGACTCCGGCCAGCATCGCGATCTCTTCTCGACGCAGGCCCGGTACCCGTCGTCGCCCGAGACCCTCGTCGATCCCGACATCATCGGGTGCCAGGCGTGCTCGACTTGCGGACAAGAAATCCCCAAGGCTTCCCACCTCTGCGTGCACCATGAGTGCAGTCTCGCATGAGGGTGCTGCGGCATCCTGTCACTGGTGTGACTAGGCAGCCCGCGGTCTGGATGACGCGACGCTTCGTTCCTAGCCTGAGGACGTCTCGGTGTTCAACCATGCAGCATGTTCGAAGGAGCCGTCCATGAACCAGATCACGATCGGTGACGTCACGATCACCCGAATCGAGGAGATGCACGGGCCGATCATGCCGCCGGCGCACTTCTTCCCGACGATTCCCGAGTCCTCGTGGGACACACATCGCGAGATGCTCGTTCCCCATCACCTCGATGACTCCGGCGAAATGGTCCATGTCGCCATGCAGCCCTGGCTGGTTCGCAGTGGCGGCAAGACCATCCTCATCGACACGGGTGTCGGCAACGACAAGACCCGTCCGGCCGTACCGGTCTGGGACCACATGGATCTCGACTTCCTCGGGGCGCTCGCCGCCGCCGGAGTACGGCCCGAAGACGTCGACATCGTGGTGAACACCCACCTGCACGTCGATCACGTCGGATGGAACACACGCCTGCGCGACGGAGAGTGGGTACCGACCTTCCCCAACGCCCGGTACCTGATGCCGCGTGCCGACTTCGAGTTCTGGAACCCCGCCAACAACCCGAACGTCGCCGGGGGAGTGAACGAGTACGTGTTCGAAGACAGTGTCGCCCCGGTGTACGCAGCCGGCCAGGTCGACCTGTGGGAAGGCGACTACACCATCGATGAGTCGCTGCGCCTGGAAGCCGCCCCGGGCCACACCCCGGGCTCGAGCGTGATCACGCTCACGTCCGGTTCCGACCGGGCGATCTTCGCGGGCGATCTCATGCACAGCCCGATCCAGGTCTTCGAGACCGACCATCACAGTTGCTTCTGCGAAGACACGCTTCAGGCGGCCGAGACGCGACGGAAGTTCCTCTCATGGGCGGCCGACCACAACGCGCTGGTGCTCCCCGCACACTTCAGCGGTCATGGCGCGTTGGAGGTCGAACGCCGCGGCGATCGGTTCGCCATCCGCGAGTGGGCTGCGTTCGACCGGCTATGAGCGCCTCCCGATCGCACGGCACGCGAGTCCGCGACGACCTTCTGGTCCGCACCGAGTCCGGCCCGGTCCGCGGCCGTCGAGACGAGCACGCGCGAGTGTTCCTGAACATTCCGTACGCGGCCCCGCCGGTCGGTCGGCTTCGGTTCGCCGATCCCCAACCGCATGCGCGATGGAGCGAGGTGCGAGATGGGACCGCTCCGGGGCCGAACGCACCCCAGCCGGCCCGCGGTCGGTTCGGAACGCTCGACGTCGCACCATTCTTCGGCGACGGCTGGGAACCCGGGCCCGACTACCTCACGTTGAACGTGTGGGCACCCGGTGACACGCACGGCCCGGCACCGGTCATCCTGTTCGTCCACGGCGGTGCCTTCATGGCCGGCTCGACCCGTGCTCCGGCGTATGACGGCAGCGCCTTCGCCCGCGATGGCGTCGTGTTCGTGACGCTCAACTACCGATTGGGCATCCCCGGCTTCCTGCATCTGCCCGATGCACCCGACAATCGCGGCGTGCTGGATGTCGTCGCGGCGTTGCGGTGGCTGCAGGCGAACGCGCGCTCGTTCGGCGGCGATCCCGACAACGTGACACTCGCCGGACAATCGGCCGGTGCCATCGTCGTGTCGAGCATCGTCGCCTCGCCATCCGCCCAGGGAACCTTCCGACGCGCCATCAGCCAGAGCGGCACCGGCACCGGCACGCTCACGCCGGCGCAGGCTCGAGTCGTGTCGAACGCGGTCCATGCCGAACTCGGCGTCGAGGCGACCGCGGCGACCTTGGAGCGACTCTCCGACGGTGACTTGCTCGACCTCGTTCCGCGGCTGACCGGCCTGGAGCTGCCAGCGGATGGCGCCGCAGATCCCTTGGGTGGCATCACCCCGTTCAACGTCGTGCTGGAGGAGCAACCGGCGTCCGCGGTCGCGAGGAACCACCTACGACACGTCGACCTGTTGATCGGAGCGAACCGAGAGGAGGCCGGTCTGTATGTCGCTCCGTTCGCGTCGCTCGAGACGACGACCCGCGCAGACCTCGTCGAGATCGCCACCAGATTCAGGAAGTCACCGGATGCCGCGGTCGCGGCGTACTGGCCAGGGGCGTCGTCGGTATCCTTGGCCGACGCCCGGATCGCGATGCTCGGCGACGCGATGTTCGTCGCAGGGACGCGTCGGATGGCCGCCGAGCATTCCGCACGAGGCGCCGCCACCTACCAGTACGAGTTCACGTGGAGACCAAGTGCCTTGGAGGGGCAGCTCGGGGCCACCCACCTCATGGAACTGCCGTTCGTCTTCGACAACGCAGACCTGCCTGGGCTGACCGGTCCGAACCGATTGCTCGGAACCGAGCCACCCCCGGCCGACCTGGCTCAGCGGATGCACGCGGCCTGGGTCCGTTTCGCGGCCGACGGAGATCCCGGGTGGCCGGCGTACACGCCACATGATCGCGTGATCCAGGAAATCGGAGCGACGTGGGAAGCGCGGCCCGAAACCCGTGAGTCGCAGTACGCGGTGTGGGGTGCGTGACGTCACGCTCTCGTTCGCCTCACCCCCTCGCCCGGAGCGGAGAACTCCATGACGCCATGTCAGCCGAGCTCGGCGCGGCGGCGCGACAGGTAGGCGGTCTCGGCGGTGTTGCCCGCGAGCGCGATGGCCCGGTCGTAGGCGGTGCGCGCCTCTGCGTTCCGGCCCTGTCGGCGCAGCAGCTCGGCGCGGGTGGCGTGGAAGGGGTGGTAGCCGTCGAG
>JALYWB010000121.1 GCA_030852935.1 Actinomycetota bacterium
GAAGGATGTAGCGCCCGGCGCGACCGGCGCTCGTGATGAAGTCGGACGGCGCCGTCGTGCGGATCTCGAACGGAAGCAGGCCCGCCGCACGCAGTTCGTCCTTCAGGACTCCTGCGATCTCGTCGAGATGCGAGTAGCACGCCGCGAGCTCCGAGGAGGTGTTGACGATGGCGACCTTGGGTTTCGCCCAGTCTGCCTTCGGGATGCCGAGGGCGGTGTAGTGCGCCCGGCGTGCGATCGCCAGGGCCGAGGTGGGGGGAAGGTTGCTGCGCAGTTCGGGCATCGTCGTCCTCGTCTTCATCGGTCGCTGGCACACCGATCATTGGCACTGTCGCGACTCATCAAGTGTACGCATTGCGGGCGATAAGTCGCAATGCGTATGGTTGACCTGCGCTTGCGGCATCCGGCCACACGGAACCGGACCGTCGCAGCCGACGAGAATGAGGTTCTCCCGAGTGGTATGCACGCGCAGGTCGACCGGAACGGGTGCCCGGCCCGAACTCAACGGCGCCCTGCTGGTCGTGCTGTGCGCGATCATGATCCTCAACCCGATCGTCGCCAACATGTACCTGCCCGCGCTCGGGATCATGGCCGACGACCTCGGAACGACGATCGCCGGCATCCAGGTCGCCCTCACCGCATTCCTCCTGGGCGTGGCCGTGGGACAGCTCGCCGTCGGTGCCCTGTCCGACGCGCTCGGGCGCCGTCGGGTCATCATCATCGGCTTCGCCGTGCTGACCGCGGCGGGTGTGCTCGTTGCGGCGGCGCCGAACCTCGACCTGCTGATCGTGGGCCGGGTGTTCCAGGGGCTGGGGGCGTCGGCCGGCGTGGTCGTCATCCGCGCCGTCATCGCCGACATCGGCGTCGGCACGCAGATCCCGCGCGCGTACAGCCTGCTCGTCGGTACGCTCGCGATCGGGCCGCTCGTCGCGTCGTTCCTCGGCACGGTGCTGCTCCAGGTCGGTGGCTGGCGGCTCATCCTCGTGGGCATCACCGTGATCTGTGCGCTCTTCCTCGTGCTCGTCACCTGGCGGCTGCCAGAGACGCTCGCGCCCGAACGACGCGCGACCCTTCATCCGGGCAGGATGGCGGCGACCTACGGCCGCCTGCTGAAAGATCCGGCGTACGTCGGCAACGCCCTGACCATGGCCTTCGCGCTCGGGGGGATCATGGCGCACGTGAGCGCGTCGTCGTTCGTCGCGCAGGACGTGCTCGGGGCCGACGTGTGGGGGTTCTGGGGCATGTTCTCGGTCTACGGGCTCTCGGTGCTCGTCGGCGGCATGGCGAACGCGCCGCTCTCGGCCAGGTTCGGCCCCGAGCGCATGCAGGTCGTCGCGCTCTCGGTGGCGATCGCGAGCTCGGCCGCGCTCACGGTGACCGCCGCGGCCGGATGGCTCACCGTGGCGACGTACCTGACCTTCATGGCCCTCGGCTGCGGGAGTGCGACGGCCGTCATGGCGAATGCGACCACGCTCACGCTGGCGCGTGCTTCGTTCGCTGCGGCATCCGGAGCGGCGCTCATGGGCTGCATCCAGTTCACCGCGGGCGCGATCGCGTCGCCGATCGGCGGTCTCTGGGGGCCGCACACGGCAGTGCCGATGGCGGCCACCATGTTCGTGTGCTTCGCGCTCAGCCTCGGCGCGCGCGTCTTCGCGCGTCACTGGGAGCGTCGGATGCCGCTGCCGCCGCGCTGACGCAGTTGCTGCGTCCCGGCGCGCCTCGGTTCGTGCGCGTCGTTCAGCGCGTCTGTTCAGGGCGGGTGTGGCGTCAGGCGAGTGCGGGCGACTCGGCGCCCTCGCGGATGGCCGGATTGCGCAGCATCATCCATGACGGGTACCGCACGATCTTCGCGTCGATCACGAGCGGCCGGTCGCGCGGGCCGTCGAGCCAGTGCGCGATCGACGGGAGGTCGGGCAGACCCCGCACCGTGATGGCGTCGCAGCCGAACCCGCGGGCGATGGCCGCAATGTCGGTCTCGGGGAACCGCACCGTCTCGAGTTGCGCCGTCTCACGCTGGAAGAGGTTCACCTCGGCGCCATAGGCCTCGTCGTTGAAGACGACCACGACCATGCCGAGCCCGAGGCGCACGGCCGTGTCGAGTTCGACGAGCGTCATCATGAACGCGCCGTCGCCGGTGCCGACGACGGCCAGCCGGTGCGGCTGCGCGATCGCAGCGCCGATCCCGGCGGCGAGGCCCATGCCGATCGCCTGGAACGAGAGCGGGATGCAGTATCCCTGCTCGTCGGGCACGCGCAGATGTGCTCCCGCGTAGCAGTTCACGTTGCCGCCGTCGGGCACCACGATGCGCTCGAGCGGAAGGAGGGCGTCGAGCGCGTTGACGAGCGCCTGGGCGTCGATGCGGTCTGGCTCCTCGTGAGGCTCGAAGGGCTGGTCCTTCCAGTAGCGCGCGGCCTGCACGCGCTCGTGGACATCCGGGCGGCGATAGCCGGTTCGTTCGCCCCGCGGGTCGAGCTTCTCGAGCTCCTCGGAGACGGCCGCGGCCACGAGGGCCGCGTCGCCGAGCACGGCGAGGTCGACCGCACGGTGCAGGCCGATGGCCTCCTCGCGGTCGTCGACCTGGGCGACGGTGGCGCCGACGAGGAGGGCGCCACTGCGTGTCGTCCAGTTGTTGAAGGCGACCCCGAAGCCGACGATCACGTCGGCGTCGGCGATGAGCTGCGCTGCGCCCTCCGTGGCGAACCCACCCATGATGTCGAGTGCCCACTCGTCGCCCACGAAGAGACCGCGTCCCGCGGCCGACGTGGTGAGCAGCGCGCCGCTCGCGGCGGCGAGCCGGCGCAACTCGGCCTTCGCGCCCCACGCTCCGCGGCCGGCCACGATCACCGGACGTTCTGCGCCGGAGAGGAGTTCGACGAGGCGGCTGATCGCGTCGGCGTCGGCGGCGCGCGGCTGCTTCGCCTCGAGTGACGGGATGTCCGCGGCATCCCACTCGATGAGCTCGTCCTGGATGTCGACCGGCATCGACAGCACGACCGTGCTGCGCTCGTGCAGCGCCAGCCGGAAGGCGTCGGCGGTGTCGGCGATCGCGGTTGCGGCCGAGCGGATGCGGGCGGGCGTGGCTCCGATGGCGAGCACCGCTGCGTCCTGGTCGATGTGGAAGTTCGATGTCGTGTCACCGACGGCGGTGTCGCCCGTCAGCACGAGGATCGGGGTGTGGCACTTCGCCGCCTCGGTGATGCCGGTGAGCGCGTTCGTGAGGCCGCACCCCTGATGCAGCGACACGATCGAGACTCGCCCGGTGGCTCGGCTGAATGCGTCGGCCATGGTGGCGGCGCCCATCTCATGGCGTGCCGCGGTGAACGGCACGCCTGCGGCGATCGCCGCGTTCGTGGCGTGGAAGTTGCCACTGCCGACCACGCCGAAGATGTGCGCCGCGCCCAGCGCAGCGACCGTGCGACCGATCGCCTCGGCGACCGTGATGCGTGCACCCATGCCTGCAGACCTCCCCGTCAGTGCCGGTGAGCTCGTCGCTGCCGGCGAGCCGTGCTCGGCCGAGCAGCACCCTACCGGCGTGCCGCGGGCGCCGGAACGGCGATGTTCGGTGGGTGGAAGAGCTCAGACCCCTAGACTTCGTCGGTCCAGTCGTAGTCGACCGACTCCTCACGTTCCGCCGAGTCGGCAATCGACGGCCGTACCGGTGCGAGCTCCGCCGTCAGGGTCTGCAATCTTGCGACCAATTCCTCGTCGCGGATCTCCTCGCCGTGGTCGAAATGGACTTCCTCGGTGACGAGTTGGCTTGCCGGGCCGACGAGGAAGCTCACGATCCCGAGCTGCCCGCCGTCCTCATGGCGAACGGGGATCTCGACGGTGTCTGCACGGCCGTGTCGCGCGAGTGCCGCCGCGTACGACACCAAGGCCTTCGCGATCTCGGTACCGGTGACGAACCGTGCTCCCGCGTACGTGATCTGCTGCATAGTCCACGACTACCCTGCGAGGCGATCACGATCAATCCCTTGACGTGTGCCCCGCTAGGCTTTCGCCCATGACTGATCGACTGCGCTGGGGCATCCTCGCGACGGGCGGCATCGCGCGCGCCTTCACGAACGACCTGAAGTTGAACGGCCTCACCGTGCAGGCCGTGGGCTCGCGATCCCAGGCGGCCGCCGACTCGTTCGCCGAGGCGTGGGACATCCCGAACGCGCACGGCAGTTATGCGGCGCTCGCCGCCGACCCCGAGGTCGACGTCGTCTACGTCTCGACGCCGCATCCGCTGCACGCCGCGAGCGCGCGCCTCATGCTCGAGGCGGGCAAGCACGTGCTCGTGGAGAAGCCGTTCACGGTCAACGCACGCGAGGCACGTGAACTCGCCGACCTGGCCGCGGCGAACGGGCTCCTCATCCTCGAGGCGATGTGGACGAGATACCTGCCGCACATGATCCGCATCCGCGAGATCATCGCTGAGGGCACCCTCGGCGAGGTGCGCTCGCTGATCGCCGATCACACCCAGAAGCTCTCCGATGATCCCGCCCACCGCATCAACGCGCTCGAACTCGGCGGCGGTGCGCTGCTCGATCTCGGGATCTACCCGATCTCCTTCGCCTGGGACCTCTTCGGCGCCCCGCTGACCGTGCAGTCCACGGCGACGTTCAAGGACACCGGGGCCGATGCGCAGATCGCCACGATCTTCGGCTACGGCGGCGCACGGGTCGCCTCACTGCTCTCGGCGAGTGACACCCTCGGCCCGAACACCGCAACGGTGCTCGGCACGATCGGCCGCATCGACATCGACCGTGTCTGGTACACGCCCACGAGCTTTCGGGTCGTCGGTGCCGACGGTACCACCCTCGAGGAGTTCCGTTCCGAAGTGACAGGTCGTGGCATGCACTTCCAGGCCGAGGCGGTCGAGCGCTTCATCGCTGAGGGCAACCTGCGCGGCGATGTGCTCACGATCGACGAGTCGGTCGCGATCATGGGCACGCTCGATGCGATCCGCGAGGAGATCGGGCTGCGCTACCCCGGGGAATGACGGATGCCGCGTCCGTGACCGGCCCCGCGGCATCCGGGTGATGATCAGGTTGTCTTCCGGGTCGCCGCGTACAATTCCCGGGTGATCGACGAGACGGGGTTCCCTGAGCCCGCCGAAGGGACCGCGGGTGAGCCCGCGACGCCCGGCGACGCCGGCGGCAACGGGGACGTGACGGCGCAGGCGAAGGGCGCTCGGGTCGGGGCCGCTTCGACGAGCTCAGCGACCGCTGCGGGCTCAGCGACCGCTGCGGGCACAGGTACCGGTGTCGGGGCTTTCGCCCGGAAGCACCGACTCTCCCTCTCGATCGCCGGGGGAGTGTTCGCCTTCGCCCTGCTCGGCACCGGCGCGGTCGCCGCAGGCGCGGCCCTGAACACACCGGCGGACACGACCGCGGTCGCCGCAACCTCCACCCCCACCCCGACGGTCGACCCGGCGCGCCCCGCGCCTGCCGCGGCCGTGGCCTCGAGCCGGATCCGCACCTGCTCCGTCGCCGACCGCGCGGCCGACGGACGCCTCGCCAACCTGCAGGCGCACGTCGTGAACGCGGCGACCGGCGAGGTGCTCTACGACCGCGGTGGCACGACGCCCTCGCGCACCGCGAGCGTCATGAAGGTGCTCACCTCTGCGGCCGCGCTGTCGGTGCTCGGACCCGACCACCAGGTGGCGACGACCGTCGTCAAGGGCGCCGAGCCCGGCTCGGTCGTGCTCGTCGGCGGCGGCGATGTCACACTCTCGCGCACGCCGAGCGGCACAGAGACGGTGTATCCGGGAGCGGCGCACCTCGACGAGCTCGCCGCGCAGGTGCGGGCCGCCTGGGATGCCGACCCGTCGAACCCACCGCTCACGAAGCTCGTGCTCGACGCGAGCCTGTTCGGCGGCGACGAGTGGGAGCCCAGCTGGGACCTCGTCGAGCGCGAGTACGGGTACATGTCGAACATCACGGCGCTCATGGTCGACGGCGACCGCGACGACCCCACGGCGAACACCTCGTGGCGCAGCCCCGACCCGATCGGCCGGGCCGGCGACGCCTTCGCCGCCGAGCTGGGCGGCATCGGCACGATCGAGCGGAGCACGGCGCCCGCGGGCGCCCAGCAGCTCGGACAGGTGCTGTCGCCGACGGTCGCGCAACTCGTCGACAAGGCGCTCGTCGTCTCAGACAACACGGTGGCCGAGATGCTCGCGCGGCTCGTCGCGATCGAGACCGGGGCCGGCAACACCTTCGGCGCCATCAACGCGGGGGTTCTGGAGGGACTCGCACCCTACGGGGTCGACACCGCCGGCATCACCGTCGTCGACGGCTCGGGTCTCAGCGACAACAACGCCGTGCCGCCGTCGTACCTCACCCAGCTCTTCATGAAGATCAACGCCCGCGAGGCGAACCTCGGCGTCATCATGGACGGCCTGCCCGTGTCGGGCCAGCGCGGATCGCTCTCGTACAGCGACCGTTTCGCGGGCGACAATGCGGTGGCCGACGGTGCCGTGTCGGCGAAGACCGGCTGGATCGAGACCGGGTACACCCTCTCGGGAGTCGTGCGCGCACAGGACGGAGCCACCCTCACGTTCGCGATCTACGCGCTCGGCGACGTGTCCGACGACACGAAGCAGGCGATCGACACGCTCACCACCGGTTTCTTCCTCTGCGGGGATAATCTCTCGAACACGTGACGGAAGAGGAGGCGGCGTTGGTCCCCTCGCGGCATGATCGGCGGACGCACCGAGCCGAGGTCGAGGCGCTCACCCGCCGCCTCGTGGCGATCGACGCGACGAACCCGTCGCTCGTGCCGGGCGGCGCGGGCGAACGGGAGATCGCCCGGTTCATCGCCGACTGGCTCGCCGT
>JALYWB010000135.1 GCA_030852935.1 Actinomycetota bacterium
CCGTCGACTGCTACCCGGCGAAGTGCGCCAGCACTCTCGCCACCGCTTCGGTTCGTGCGGCATCCGAATCGAGCTGCTCGAGACCGAAGCCGAAGAGCAGCGTGTCGGGCGTCGCCGTGACGCCGTAGAACGGGCCCTCGACCGTGATGCGCTCCCAGTCGCCATCGTTGCCGGGGCTCGTCTCGGGCGCCCCGAGCACTGACCAGTCGCCGAGGCCGCTCTCGAAGCCCTCGGCCTCGCTCTCGGTTCCGCCGATCGTCAGCCGGGTGTCGTCGAGCATCACCCCGATCTCACCGGTGAACGGGTCGGTCACGTAGCTCACCACGATCTCGACGTTCTGGCCGGCGTACGCGCTGAGGTCGAACGACACCGGGATCCACCCGCCGGTCGAGCCGGTGAACGCGTTCCACTCGCCGGTGGAACCCTGCGGCAGGCACGGGTTGGCGATGGTCAGGTAGTTCTCCAACTGCGGATGGATGTCCGCGTAGAAGCCCGCCTCGCACTCCGCCGGCACGGTCGACGATGTGGCACCGCCCAGTTCGGGCAGCGTCGTCCAATCGTCGGTACCGACCGGACGCGCCTCGACGATGACATTGTCGTAGCCGGTCTCGGTCGAGACCGAGATCTGGGCATCGAACGTCACCGCGGTGCCCGCCGACACGCTGCCGAGGTCGAACGTGCGACCCAGACGCTGGTAGGCGTTGTCGGCGTGTGCAGCGAACGCGGCCCACTCGCCCTCCACCGGGATGAACGGCCCGCTCGGGTCGGTGTACTCGGCGGCCGCCCAGCTCTCGAACTGCGGGAACTCGTCGACCGGAAGCACGTCGCTCGTCACGGTGAACTCACCGGCCTCGTCGATCGGGTTGTCCTCGGTCGCCGGGCCGCCGAACGTCGCCTCGAAGCCCGCCAGCGGGTCATCGGTTCCGACGACGCCCGCAGCGGCGAGCGGCGTGCGGTTGTACGCGCCGAGCCAGTACTGCGTGAAGTCGTCGGCCAGGATCAGGCAGTCGGAGAAGAAGTCCTGGGTCACCATGCACTCCTGATCGGGAGCGCCGTCGAGCCCGTAGTAGATTCCGCCGACCGCACCGGCGAGTTGTCCGTAGTACGCCGTCGTCTCACCGGCGAGCGCCAGCTTGCCGCCCTCGTTGAGGAAGTCGCGCACCGCGATGGTGAGGTACTGCTGCCGCTCCGCCACCGACAGGTCGGTCACGTCGCCGAACAGGTAGGTCTCGGTGAGCACGTCCTCCTCGTCTTGGGTCAGCCGATTGTCGCCGAGATACCAGAGCACCGAGTCGTAGTGGCTGAGCACGCCCAGATCGTGCGGCACTCCGTCGGCGTCCACGTCCCAGACATCCGCAGTCACGCCGTTGGCCTCGAAGGCCGCGAGGTGTTCGTCGAGGTACTTCAGGCCGTCATTGCGCGGCGACTCCTCGGGGTTGTATCCGGTGTAGTCCTCGTTCGCGACGATGAGCACCGAGTTGCCAGTGTCCTGCGCCACCTCGTAGGTGAAGTGCTCGCTCTCGACCTTGCCCGGCTTCTGGCCCTTGGGTAGATCTGCACCCGTCGCCGTGCCCGTGAACCACACCTCGACGCTGTCGCCCGGGCTCGCGCCCGTGACCATGCCGCGATATTCGGCGTAGTAGTCGACGTTCTCGAAGCCGTAGCGTTCACCGCCGGCCCACTCATCGAGGTTGGCCTTCATGGCCTTGCCGCCATTGATCGAGTAGTGCATCGTCTTGGCCTTGAGGGCTCGCTTGGCCCAGACCGCGACCGTCTGCGGGTCGCCGTACGACACCGTGAACGAGTCGACGCGGAAGTCCTCGGCGTCGCGGTTGACGACCGACACCGGGTCATCCGGGTCCTTCGCCGACTCGGCGACGGCGAGCGCGAACGGGATGTTCTTCTGGAACTCCGCCTCGATCAGTGCCTCGTCGTCGGGGAAGTCGAAGCCGAGGAACTGGCAGTCGTCCAGCGTCCAGTCATCATTCGGATCCGATTCCACCGCCGCCTCGCACGTCGACATCTCGGGTGTGAAGCCGAGCGTGCCGTGTGCTTCCTGCATGTGCGAGTCGAGGTCGCCGTTCGTCGTGTACAGCTCGGCCGAGATGTCGGGGTCGTATCCAGGGATGGCCGGGGTCTCGTCGTCGCCCACCATCGCCTCGTAGATCACGTCGTCGGGCGACGGCGTGGCCACCTGCCAACCGATGCCATGCAGCAGCAGCTCGGCGGCGGAGTGGTAGTTGATCATGAATTCGGGCGTGATCGCCCCGAACAGCTCGTCGAGCGCCTGCGTCTCGGGCTCCGACGCGGGCGACGGCCCGCGATACGTCTCACTCGCCGGGTTCGGCGAGGAGCCCTCGTTGTCATACCCCCACCGGGTCGCCGAGTTGCGGTTCAGGTCGACGCCGTCGCCGACGGTGATCTGCCCGTCGCCGTTGTTGTCGCGCAGGTTCTTGCGCCAGAGCCGCTGGTCCGGCTGGAACGTGAAGTCGTAGCCGTCGGGGTTCGCGACCGGAATGAACCACAGTTCGGTGTCATCGACGAGATCGGTGATGCGATCGTCGGTGCCGTACGAGGTCAGATACAGATCGAGCAGCCGCCGCACCATCTCTGGGGTGATCCACTCGCGGGCGTGCTGCGCCGCAACGTAGACGGTCGTCGGCTTCTTGCCGTCCTTCGCCTTCTCGACGTTCTTCGTGACGCGAACCGCGCCGATGTCCTGTCCCTGGTGGGTCTGGCCGATCACGCGGAACTCGGCGATCTCGGGATGCGCCGCAGCTTGTGTCATGAGCTCCTCGAGGATGCCGCCCTCGCCGCTGTACATGCGGAAGACGCCCTCGGCCGTGCCGAAGGTCTGCATCGAGCGGCGCTGCGCAGCCGGATCAGCCTGCACCTCGAGGGCCGCGCCGCTCTCGGCGAGCGCCTCGGCCTGTCCGCCACTGAGGATGACCTGCACGTCGACCTTGCCGGCCTCATCGCTCGGGGCGGTCACGACCTCACGCCGGTCGACACCCAGATCGATGATCGCGGCGAGGCCCTCAGCATCCACCGCGCCGGTGTAGACGGCGAGATGATCATCGCCGCTGCCAGGCCCGGTCGGCGGACTTGCGACACTCGGTGCAGCGACGAGACCGGTGAAGACCAGAGCCGCTGCTGTGGCGACTGCGACGTGACGGAACATGCCTACCCCCTTGTAGCGCGATGTGTCGGGCCGAGGTGATCCCCCGACCACGTCGGCCATCGCTGATGGCGATAGTCGAACGTTCCTCATATTGGACCCCCGGACGGGGGTGGTCAAGAGTGACCTGTCCCCAGGTTCGGCGCGGCGGCGGCGCGTGCGGTGTCGTCCGCACATGCGAGCATGGGGAGATGCCCGCCGATCGCCCACCCCGACCGGCGACGCCGGCGGAACCGCGAGACTGGCGAAGCGTCCTGTCGGTGCTCGGGCGGGGTACGGGAGCATCCGACGACTCGCATGACCGGCGGGCGGATGCCGCAGCACGCAGCTCGATCCATGCATCCGATGGCTCGACGAGGCCGCTCGCGCTGCAGTTCGAGTTGCGTCGACGCATCGTGCGACGCAGCGGGCAGTGGCAGGGGCCACGCGACGAGCCTGCGCGGCGCTCTGCGAACGTCGACCGACTCGGAGTGCGCCCGGTGGCACGAGGTGCGCGCGGCGCATGGATCAAGGGCAACCTGACCTGGCAGAACATCGCCTATCAGGCGAGCGCGGCCGGCGTCGACCCGGTGCAATCGCGGTGGTTCGCGCAGTTCGCACTGCTGAAGGGCACGACGCCCGCGGTATACCAGTACGGCTCCGAGTGGATCACCCTCGACGAGTTCGAGAGCCCGCTGCTCTGGGCGCTGCTGGCCGAGGGCATGCGGCTCGGTGTCGAACTCGTCGGGTCGGATGCCACGCCGACCGTCGCCGTGCGTGGCGCCGCGTCGATCACGCTCGATGCGAGCGTCGTCGACGGCGGCGACCTGGTGCTCGCGCCGCTCGTCACCTTCGGCGCCTCTGCCCATGAGGCGTCGACCGCGGATGCGGCGACCGCCCGCGCGGTGCCGACCGCCCATGTGGCCTCGGCCGCCCACACGCGACCGATCGCCGGCCACGGCCTCTACCGGTTCGACTTCGACGCCGGCCTGATCGAGCTCGCTCCGCTCACCTCCCGACTCAGCGATGCCGAGCACGGCCTGCTCGAGCAGCCAGGCACGGTGCGGGTTCCGGCCGACGAGTTGCCCGAGTTCGCGCGCACCCATTACCCGGCGCTCGCCCGTTCGGTGACCGTCACGAGCCGTGACGAGAGCTTCACGCCTCCGCCGACCCCTCCCGCGACGCTCGTGCTCGAGGCGGAATTCGAGTCGGGCGACGTGCTGCGACTCGCCTGGCACTGGGCGCACTCCGACGGCCGCACGAGTGCGGTCGCGGCATCCGTCGACGCCGCGGTCGACGCCGCCGCCGCCGATCCCGAGCTCGACGACGACCTGCTCGCCCGCGTCGCCGACGAGCTGGGTTGGGTGCCGCTCGACGCGGTGATCCTTCGCGGCATCGATGCCGCGGAGTTCACCGCCGAGCGCATGCCGCCGCTCGAGCGGCTGGCCGAGGGCGGCGGGTTGCGCATCGTCGTGCGCGGCGAACGACCCGACTACCGTCACGTCACCGAGCCGCCCGAGCTCACGGTCACCACCGTCGAATCGCGGAAGCGCGACTGGTTCGACCTCGGGGTCATCATCACCGTCGGCGGCAGGAAGGTGCCGTTCATGCCGCTGTTCCGGGCGCTCGCGAAGGGCGCGACGCGGCTGCTCCTCGTCGACAAGAGCTACCTCTCACTGAACCAGCCCGTGTTCGCCCCGCTCCGCGAGCTCATCGAGGAGGCGGGAACACTGGCCGAGTGGGAGACGGGCCTGCGCATCCATCGCAGCCAGACGAGCCTCTGGGCCGACTTCGAAGACCTCGCGGATGTCGCGGCGCCGGCGCTTGCCTGGCGTGCCACGATCGCCGGGCTCGAGCACGGCACGGTCGAGCCGGTGTCGCCGCCGCCAGGGCTTGCGTTGCCGCTGCGCCCGTACCAGCTCGCCGGCTTCCGTTGGCTCGTATTCCTTTGGCGGTATGGGCTCGGCGGCATCCTCGCCGACGACATGGGCCTCGGCAAGACGGCGCAGACGCTCGCGCTCATCGCGCATGCGCGCGACGCGCTGCCTGAGGCGCGCGACGCGCTCCCTGAGCCGCGCGACGCGCTCCCTGAACCGGTCGAAGGGCGCGGCCCTGCTGAAGGGCTCGCTTCGACGGGCTCAGCGAGCGGGCCGTCGGCGCCGTTCCTCGTCGTCGCGCCCACGTCGGTCGCCTCGAACTGGGCGAGCGAAGCCGCCCGATTCACGCCCGGGCTGGGCGTGGCATCCGTCACCTCCACCCAGGCCAAGCGCAGGCGAAGCATCGCGGATGCCGCGGCCGGCGCCGACCTCGTCATCACCACGTATGCCGTGCTGCGGCTCGAGGCAGCCGCGTTCGCCGCGATCGAGTGGGGCGGACTCGTGCTCGACGAGGCCCAGTTCGTCAAGAACCCGGCGACCAAGGTGCATCAGGCGGCCCGCGACATCCGTGCCCCGTTCCGTCTGGCCGTCACGGGCACTCCCGTCGAGAACAACCTCGGCGAGCTGTGGGCGCTCATGAATATCGTCGCGCCCGGGCTGTTCCCGTCGCGGCGGGCGTTCGACGAGCGGTACCGCCGCCCGATCGAAGACGACCGCAACGCCGAGCGGCTCGTGACGCTGCGCCGTCGCATCCGCCCGTTGATGCTACGGCGTACGAAAGAGGTCGTCGCTCCCGAACTGCCAGCCAAGCAGGAGCAGGTGCTGCACGTCGAGTTGCACCCGCGGCACCGCCGGCTCTACGACACCATGCTGCAACGCGAACGGCAGAAGCTGCTCGGGCTCATCGACGACCTCGACCGCCAGCGCTTCATCGTGTATCGGTCGCTCACGCTGCTGCGCATGCTCGCGCTCGACGCCACGCTCATCGACGAAGAGCAGTACGCCGGCATCACGTCGGCCAAGCTCGACGCGCTCTTCGAGCAGCTCGACGACGTGCTCGGCGAAGGCCATCAGGCGCTCGTGTTCAGCCAGTTCACCTCGTTCCTCGGCAAGGCGGCGGCGCGACTGGATGCCGCGGGCGTGCCCTACGCGTACCTCGACGGCTCGACGCCGGCGCGGAGGCGCGACGAGGTGATCGCGAGGTTCCGCAGCGGCGAGGCATCCGTGTTCCTGATCAGCCTGAAGGCGGGTGGTTTCGGCCTGAACCTCACCGAGGCCGACTACGTGTTCCTGCTCGACCCGTGGTGGAACCCGGCGAGCGAGGAGCAGGCCGTCGACCGTGCGCACCGCATTGGCCAGGCGAAGCAGGTGATGGTGTATCGGCTGGTCGCCGCGGGCACGATCGAGGAGAAGGTCATGGAGCTGAAGGCCCGCAAGGGCGAACTCGTCGCATCGATCCTCGACGATGAGGGCGGCGGCCTGGCCGACGGCGCGCTCTCCGCCGGCGACCTGCGCGGGCTGCTCGAGGCCTAGGCGTTCTGCGGCTCTCCGCCAGGGGGTGGACGCCGAACGGACGCCGCGTTACGTTGCCGACGAAGAGCGAAGGAGCAACTCATGGCACGCATCGGCGACCCCATCGTCAGCAGCCCAGACCTCGAGGCCGACTCCGCCCTCGACGCGCGTTTCACCGGAAGCGACGGTGCCCGTCCACGACTGGAGGTGTCGGGCGTACCGGCCGGTGCAGTCGAACTCGCCGTCATCGTGCACGACCC
>JALYWB010000149.1 GCA_030852935.1 Actinomycetota bacterium
GTACACCGATGCCGAGCAGGCGAACGCGCGGCTCTTCCTCAGGTGAGTCCGCGACGAGCCCCGGCTGCGATCAGGTGCAGCCGGGGCTCGTACTACTGGGCGGAACACCACGATGGGCGCCTCCCGAAGGAGACGCCCATCGCATGGATCAGGCCTTGCGACCGTGGATCGGTTCGGACTAGAAGTCCATGCCACCGCCCATGTCGCCGCCGCCCGCGGGAACCGGGTTCTTCTCGGGCTTGTCGGCCACGACGGCCTCGGTCGTGAGGAAGAGGCCGGCGATCGACGCGGCGTTCTGCAGCGCCGAACGGGTCACCTTGGCGGGGTCGATGATGCCCTGCGCAAGCAGGTCGCCGTACTCGCCGGTCGCGGCGTTCAGGCCGTGACCGTCGGGAAGCTCGGCGACGCGGTTCGCGACGACGCCCGGCTCGAGGCCCGCGTTGAGCGCGATCTGCTTGAGCGGCGCCTCGATGGCGACCTTGACGATGTTGGCGCCGGTTGCCTCGTCGCCCGAGAGCTCGAGGTTCGCGAACGCCTTCGCACCGGCCTGGATGAGCGCGACGCCACCACCCGCGACGATGCCCTCTTCGACGGCGGCCTTCGCGTTGCGAACGGCGTCTTCGATGCGGTGCTTGCGCTCCTTGAGCTCGACCTCGGTCGCCGCGCCCGCCTTGATGACGGCGACGCCGCCGGCGAGCTTGGCGAGACGCTCCTGGAGCTTCTCGCGGTCGTAGTCGGAGTCGGTGTTCTCGATCTCGGCACGGATCTGCGCGACGCGGCCCGCGATGCCCTCGGGGTCACCGGCACCCTCGACGATCGTGGTCTCGTCCTTGGTGATGACGACCTTGCGAGCCTGGCCGAGCAGGTCGAGGGTGACGTTCTCGAGCTTGAGACCGACCTCCTCGGAGATGACCTGGCCGCCGGTCAGGATCGCGATGTCCTGCAGCTGCGCCTTGCGACGGTCGCCGAAGCCCGGAGCCTTGACGGCGACCGACTTGAAGATGCCGCGGATCTTGTTGACGATCAGGGTCGCGAGCGCCTCGCCATCGACGTCTTCGGCGATGATCAGCAACTGCTTGCCGGTCTGGATCACCTTGTCGACGATGGGCAGCAGGTCCTTGATGTTCGAGACTTTGCTGTTGACGATCAGGATGTACGGGTCTTCGAAGACCGCTTCCTGGCGCTCAGGGTCGGTGACGAAGTATGCCGACAGGTAGCCCTTGTCGAAGCGCATGCCCTCGGTCAGTTCGAGCTCGGTGCCGAAGGTGTTCGACTCCTCGACGGTGACGACGCCCTCCTTGCCGACCTTGTCGATCGCCTCGGCGATGATCGCGCCGATCTCGGGGTCAGCGGCGGAGATCGATGCGGTGGCCGCGATCTCTTCCTTCGTCTCGATCTCCTTCGCAGCCGCAAGCAGCTGCTCGGTGACGGCCGCGGTGGCCTTCTCGATGCCGCGCTTGAGCAGGATCGGGTCGGCGCCTGCGGCGACGTTGCGGAGGCCCTCGCGCACGAGCGCCTGGGCCAGCACGACGGAAGTGGTGGTGCCGTCGCCCGCGACGTCGTCGGTCTTCTTCGCGACCTCCTTGACGAGCTCAGCGCCGATCTTCTCGTACGGGTCGTCGAGCTCGATCTCCTTGGCGATCGACACGCCGTCGTTCGTGATCGTGGGCGCGCCCCACTTCTTCTCGAGCACGACGTTGCGACCGCGGGGGCCGAGGGTCACCTTGACGGCATCGGCGAGCTGGTTGAGGCCACGCTCGAGACCGCGACGGGCCTCCTCGTTGAAAGCAATGATCTTTGCCATGTGTGTTTCTCGTCCTTTCCCGGACGTCTTCAAAGATTCGTTGGGTTAGCACTCAAAACGCCTGAGTGCTAAGACGATTCTGGCACTCGACCGCAGAGAGTGCAAGCGAGCCCGTCACGGTACGAACGTCGCGGCGCCTTCGACCGGAACGAGCTCGACCCAGGTGTTGCCCGGTGCGAGCCGGAGCGGACTCCCGTCATCCGCCGTGAGGGTGATCGGCGATCCGGCCGCCCCCTTCGACCACGTCGCGTGTGCCGTGCGGCCGGCAACCGACACCCATCCCTCGCCCGAACCGACGAGCACCGTGCGTGGCACCTCGCCGTAGGCCCAGTCGATGTCAACCCGCAGTGTGACGACGTTCGTGGCACGCACCCGCTCCCCCGAGGCCTCGAGGTCGGGTGTGCCATCCTGACTGCGCAGCCACGTCTGGCCCGCCGAATCCCACTCCCACCACATCGAGCGCCCCTCCGCGAAGGCGAGTTCGATGCGCGGCGTCGGCATCGCAGTGATCGCCGGCGCGGCGAGCGGATCGGCGTTGCCGTATGCGAACTGCACGGGCGGGGGCTCGAGTGCGCCGTGCTGTTCGACCGCGGCGCCGGCCGCGAGGATCACGTCATGCGGGCCCGGTCGATCGTCGGCGCGCTCGAAGATGCCGGTGTCGTCGTAGTCGAACACGAGATTGGACAGCGGCGTCGCCATCATCATCTCGACGAAGGCCTCCTGCCCGCCCGAGTACGCCATGATGCCGCCGAACGGCGTCGCGATGTCGGGATCCATCGGGCGGATCGATCGCACCGGCCCGACGAACTCGGGCACGTCGGAGTGCCAGACCGCGAGGTACCGGGTGAGGCCGCCCTCGACGAGCTCCTCGAACACGATGTCTGTGCGGTTCAGCGCGATCTGTGGTCGCGCGTCCTCATGGTTGTCGATCTTCACGGCGAGCGACGGATGCTGCAGCGCATCCCACACCTGCGGGGTGCCGCGCAGCGGGGCGAATGCCACGGGCGCCGGCGCTGCGTCTCCTGCCGCCGGCCGGGACGGCGCGGATGGCGCTACGACGAGATCGATAGGCGTTGCGGCACACCCGGCGACGAGGAGCACGGATGCCGCGAGCACGACGAAGCGCGCAACGCCCCGCCGTGCGGGGACCGACCGGGCGCGCCCCATGGCGTCATGCTAGTGCGCGAGCTCGGCTCGGCACGGGAGAACGCGCCGCCGAATGGCGTCGGCGACGCGTTCGTTCGTGAACCTATGCCGGGCGGACGGCTTCGGCCTGGGGACCTTTCGAGCCCGTTCCGACCTCGAAGATCACCTGCTGGCCCTCTTCGAGCACCTTGTAGCCCGTCATGTCGATGGCGGAGTAGTGGACGAAGACGTCCTGGCCGCCATCGACCGTGATGAACCCGTAGCCCTTTTCAGCGTTGAACCACTTGACGGTTCCGTTCGCCATGCGTTGCTCCCATATTGCCGTGGATCGGTCAGCACGTGCCTGTCGCCTGTACTGGGCCCCTCGATTCGTGCCGACGAGCACCGCACGCGGCACCGGGCGTTCACACGGAGAGAGCGACCACGTCCTAGATAACAACGCCGTGATACCGCGGCACAAGAGTCTCGGCGCAAGGAAATGTCGCAGAATGGCAACGATTCGGCGTGATCAACCGCCGGTGGCCGCCGCGTAGTCGGATCCGAGCACGAGCACGAGCGGCGTGCCGATCTGGGCGAACTGCTCGGAGAGTCGCACGTCGGCCTCTGGGACCGCCTGGGCGACACCGCGCGCCGCGCCCTCGAGGTCGGGCGTCGCGTAGTACACCACAGTCTCGGTGAGGTCGTTCTCACTCGCGTTCGCGGTGGTGCCGACGGGGATCCCTCCTGCGGTGAGCGCCTCCGCCGCCCTGGCGGCGAGACCGGTCGTGGTGGTTCCGTTCAGCACCGTGACCGGGACGTCGGGCGCCACGGTCGGCGGCGCCGTCTCGACCGGCGTCGGAGTGGGCGTCTGTGCCGCACCGGGATCGCCGAAGTTCAGGCGGTCGTTGAAGATGATGACCGCGCCGATGCCGACCGCCACGAGCACCACGGTGGCGAGTGCGGCCCAACCGAACGCGACCCATCTCGCGCCTCGGCGCGCGGGTGCGCGATGAGCACCCACCCGCTCGATACCGTGCGGGATGGAGTCGAATCGATCGCGAGGGAACTTCTGCGCCATGGGTCCAGTCGTCAGGTCGGGGCCGCGCTCAGTCGAGCGCTCGGCCGATCGGGAGCGTGCGGTGCGCGCGCGTCGCCGCGCGCGCATCGCGCATCCGCTGCAGGCGCTTGACGAGCATCGGATCATGTCGGAGCGCAGCGGGCGAATCGATGAGCTCACCGAGGATCCGATAGTACCGGGCGGCCGAGATGCCGAACTCCTCGCGGATCGCCACGGACTTCAACCCCGCTTGTCGCCATGCACGGGCCTCGAACGCGAGCACGCGAACCGAGCGTTCGTCGAGGTCCGCCTCGGCATCGCCGCGGGCGGGCATCGGCTCGGCGCTCATGTTCCTCCCGTCATGCGGCGGATCCCCGCCTTGCAGCACATCCTAGGGATATCCGGCCGCGAGGAAGCCGAGCGACTGCGGCGTGTGCAGGCGCGCGGAACACACGGCATCCGTCACGCGTTGCAATGTACACAGGAACACCTGCGACGATGGTCGATGCAGGATCGTCGCACCCGATCGGAAGGAGCGCCCATGGCGTACCGCGTGAACAAGACCGACGAGGAGTGGCGCGCCGAGCTCGGTGATGAGCAGTACGCGGTGCTCCGAGAGGCTGCGACCGAGCGCCCATGGAGCGGTGAGCTCCTCGACGAGGAGCGCGCGGGGGTCTACACCTGCGCCGCCTGCGGTGCCGAGCTGTTCCAGAGCGGCACGAAGTTCGAGTCGGGCTGCGGCTGGCCGAGCTTCTACGAGTCGGTGCGTCCCGAGGCGGTCGAACTGCTCGAAGACGCATCCCTCGGCATGGTGCGCACCGAGGTTCGCTGCGCGAACTGCGGCTCCCACCTGGGGCACGTCTTCCCCGACGGCTTCGGCACCCCCACTGGCGACCGCTACTGCATGAACTCCCTCTCGCTCGGCTTCAATCCCGAGGCCTGAGGCGTGGCCTCCGTCCTCGAGGCGGCGCTCGCGAGGCGGTCGTCCTCGAAGGTGACGGATGCCGCCCCGGATCATGATCAGCTGGTGACGCTGCTGGAGGCCGCCTCCCGCGTCGCCGATCACGCGTCACTGCGGCCGTGGCGGGTGATCGCGCTCCGCGGTGCGACCCGGGAACGACTCGGTCGAGCCCTGGTGGCGGCCGCCGATGTGCACGACGAGGCGGCAGCCAAGCTCGCGGGCAAGCCGCTTCGCGCTCCGCTCCTTCTCGCGATCGTCGCCGTCGTCGTGCCCGGGCATCCGAAGGTGCCCGAATGGGAGCAGGAGGCGTCAGCGGCCGGAGTGGCGCACCTGCTGAGCCTGCTGCTCGACGAGGCCGGATGGGGTGTGATGTGGCGAACGGGCCCGCACACGCGGCATCCACTCGTCGCCGAGATGCACGGGCTCGCGCAGAACGAGCGGCTGTTGGGCTGGCTCTACGTCGGCGGCCTGCCCACGGGCGGCCGCAAAGCGCGTCACACCGAGCACATCGCCGCGACACGGCTGACGACGCTCGGCTGAGGTTCTGAGAGAGCCGGCTGCGGGACTCGAACCCGCAACCACCGCTTTACAAGAGCGGTGCGCTACCAATTGCGCCAAGCCGGCGAGAAAATCTCTCCCGACATCCTACCGATCGTGCGTGGGCCCGGTACCGGCCGAGCCCACGCATCGATGGATGCGGCGACGACAACCTGCTTACTGCGCCGGCGCGGTCGGTGTGGGCGTGGGGGTCGGCGTCGACCCTGAATCGTTGAACGTCGCGCTCGTCGCCTGCAGTACGAACGACTGGAACTCCGCCGGGTCGTCGAGGCCACCGGTGTACTGCTGGCCGTTCACGAGCACCGTGGGAGTGCCGGTGATCGACGGCAGATCGGAGTTCGGCACCGGCTCGGTGAGCGCGCGGTTCGTGGACTCCTGCACCCAGGACTTGAACTGCGTGTCGTCGATGCACTGCTCGACGCCCGAGAGGTTCGAGACGCCCGCCTCATCGGCGAGGGCGGTCAGCTCCTCGTTGGTGAGCCCGCTCGTGCCCTCCTCCGGCTGGTTCTCGAAGAGCAGGGTGTGGAAGTCGAGGAATGCATCGGGTGAGGAGTCGGCCACGCAGGCCGCCGCGTTCGCGGCGCGCAGTGAGTACTGCGTGCCGGCGGACTTGTTCGTGAGGATGGCCACCGGGTGCACCTCGAGGGTGGCAGCGCCCTCTTCGACCATCGTGCGGATCGACTCGGCATTCGTCGCCTCGAAGTCGCCGCAGAACGGGCACAGGTAGTCGACGTAGGTGACGATGTTCGCCACGGTGCCGCTCTCGTCGGGCACGGTCGGGGTGGGCTTCTCCCCCGCTGCGAGTGCGGGCGTCTCGACGGCCGTGATGCCGCCGCCGTCACCCGCCGTCAGGAGGATGCCGTCGCTCGCCATGTTCTGGGGCCCGGGGCCAGCGGGCCGATTGTTCACCACGATGAGGGAGACGATGAGGCCCGCGATCGCGAGGACCGCCACGATGATTCCGCCCTGGATGAGGAACTTGTTGCGACGCTCGCGCTTCTTCTGCTGGTCGCGGAGGACACGTGCCTTCTCGCGTGCGGCTTCTCTGCGCTCGTTACGGGATGGGCGTGGCTGGCTGGATCCGCCGTGGGTCATCGATGGTCACTCCGGTCGCTGTGGCTGCGCGCGCGACTGCGCACGAACGCACCCACGATAGTAGGAAGGGTGTCTGGGAATCAGCCAAGCGGATGCCGCATGCCGGCCGTGTCCCGCATGTGTACCAGGATTCGGGTCGGCGCACCGCGGCATCCGGTGCCCGGTCTGAGGTCTCCCTGCCGCATGCGATACTGAGGAGGCGTCGATGTCGACGCATTCCATTCACTACGGATCGTCCGGCACGTACCTGCCGGTGAAGGAGACAGCAGAACCATGGCATCAGTCACGTTCGACAAGGCCACCCGCCTCTACCCGGGCGGCACCCGTCCCGCCGTCGACAAGCTCGACCTCGACGTCGCAGACGGCGAGTTCCTGGTACTGGTCGGCCCGTCAGGCTGCGGCAAGTCCACCTCGCTTCGCATGCTCGCCGGCCTCGAAGAGGTCAACGAGGGCAACATCTTCATCGGCGACCGCAACGTCACCGACGTGCCGCCGAAAGACCGCGACATCGCCATGGTCTTCCAGAACTACGCGCTCTACCCGCACATGACCGTCGCCGAGAACATGGGCTTCGCGCTGAAGATCGCCGGCGTCGGCAAGGAGGAGCGCGCCGCTCGCGTGCTCGAGGCGGCGAAGCTCCTCGACCTCGAGCCCTACCTCGCTCGCAAGCCGAAGGCCCTCTCGGGTGGCCAGCGTCAGCGCGTCGCAATGGGCCGCGCGATCGTGCGTCAGCCGCAGGTGTTCCTCATGGACGAGCCGCTGTCGAACCTCGACGCGAAGCTCCGTGTGCAGACGCGCACCCAGATCGCTTCGCTGCAGCGCCGTCTCGGCGTCACCACCGTCTACGTCACCCACGACCAGACCGAGGCGCTCACCATGGGCGACCGCATCGCGGTGCTGAAAGACGGCGTCCTGCAGCAGGTCGGTACTCCGCGCGACCTGTACGAGAAGCCCGAGAACGTGTTCGTCGCCGGCTTCATCGGCTCGCCGGCCATGAACCTCTTCCACGCGGACCTCGTCGACGACGGCATCATGTTCGGCACCGCCACCGTGCCGGTCGACCGTGAGACGCTCGCCCAGTCGAGCGGCAAGGTCGCGACCATCGGGGTGCGCCCTGAGGACATCGTCGTGTCGCCGCACGAGGGCGAGGGCCTCGCGGTCGAGGTCGACCTCGTCGAGGAGCTCGGCGCCGACGGATACCTCTACGGACACTCCACGGTCGAGGGCAAGCGCACCGATATCGTCGCCCGCGTCGACGGTCGCCTGCACCCGAACGCCGGGGAGCGCGTGTACCTTACGGCCACGCCGAACCACGTGCACGTCTTCGACGTCGAGTCCGGCGAACGCCTGGGCAACCGGGCGATCGTCGGCTGACACGCTGACCCGCTCCGCAGACCGGTGATGCCGGCCGGGCCGTTCGGTCCGGCCGGCATCGCTGTTCGGGGCACGGGTGCGCGGCTACGCTGAAGCACGATGAGCGGTTCACTTTCGATCACGTCTGCCATGGCAGACCCCGCACTCCTCGACCTGCCGTGGGAGCTTCCCCTCGAGTCATGGCCGAGCGACACCATCGCCGCGCTGCCGAAGGGCATCTCTCGCCACCTCGTGCGCTTCGCGCACCTGGCCGGTCACGTCGTCGCGATCAAGGAGACGACGGTCGAGATGGCCAGGGGCGAGTACGAGATGCTCCGGATGCTGCAACGGCTCGAGATCCCGTGCGTCGAACCGGTCGCGGTCATCACGAACCGCACGGATTCCGAGGGAGAGGCACTGAAGTCGGTGCTCGTGACCCGGCATCTGCGGTTCTCGCTGCCGTATCGCGCCCTGTTCTCGCAGACCCTCCGACCCGACACGGCGACACGCCTCGTCGACGCGTTGGCAGTGCTGCTCGTGCGCCTGCACATCGTTGGATTCTTCTGGGGCGACGTGTCGCTCTCGAACACCCTGTTCCGGCGCGACGCCGGGGCGTTCGCGGCCTACCTCGTCGACGCCGAGACCGGAAAGCTGTACGAAGGCGGACTCTCGAACGGTCAACGTGAGAACGACCTCGAGATCGCCCGCGTGAACATCGCGGGCGAGCTGCTCGACCTCGAGGCCGGTGGGCGGGTCGCCGACGAGCTCGACCCGGTGAACATCTCGAACGGCATCGTCGAGGCGTACCGCAGCCTCTGGAAGGAACTGACGGTTTCCGAGTCGTTCTCGAGCGCCGAGCGGTGGCGCATCAACGAACGCGTGAATCGCCTGAACGAGCTCGGCTTCGACATCGAAGAGCTCGCGATCAAGACGGATGAAGCGGGCACGACCGTGCGCATCCAGCCGAAGGTGGTCGACGCCGGCCACCATCAGCGCCGGCTGCTGCGCCTGACCGGCCTCGACGCGGGCGAGAACCAGGCACGTCGGCTCCTGAACGACCTCGACTCGTATCGCGCCGCGTACGGCAAATCGGATCTCGACGAGGAAATGGTCGCGCACGAATGGCTCATGCGTGTCTTCGAGCCCGTCGTGCGGGCGATCCCGACCGAGCTTCGCGGCAAGCTCGAGCCGGCCGAGGTGTTCCATCAGTTACTCGAGCACCGCTGGTTCATGGCGCAGCAGGCCTCTCGCGACATCCCGCTCGCCGAAGCGGTGACGTCGTACGTGAACAACGTCCTCCGTCACCGCCGCGACGAGGCGACGGTCATCGGCCCGTCGACGGGCACGATCACGACCGCGATCGACGTCGTCCCGCCCGACACCGCGTCGATCGCCGTCGTCGATCCCGACGACGAGAACGACTGGCGCCTGAAGGTCTGATCTCGGGCGGTTCGAGCGTCGACTCAGAGTCCGACGGTGCGATTCTCGCCGATGTCGGGCTGTTCGCCGGTGATCATCGCCTTGGTCGCCTTGATCAGCGAGAAGACGCCCGGTTCGGTCTTCGCCCAGTACTCTGCGGAGACGGGGATCACCTCGAGCACTGCGATCGCCGGATCTTCCCGCCCACCCTCGAACCATGCTTCAGCGGCCGGACCCCAGAGCTCGTCGACCTTCGCCTCGTCGCGCGTCACTCGAGCGTCCCCTGCGAGCGAGAGATACCCCTTCTTCGACGCGAACGAGACGTTGACCCCGGGGTCAGCGGAGATTTCGAGGGTCTTCTCACTCGGTTCCTGCACGAGGAACCAGATGCGCCCGTCGAACTCGTCCTGGAGGACCGCGAGCGGCCTGGAATGCAGGCGCCCGTCGGTACCTCTGGTGGTCAGGAGCGCGATGTCGGCGGCGGTCACGAGGTCGGCGATGCGGTCATGTTCTTCGTGTTCCATACCTCGACGCTACTGACCGCGCCGGCGTGGAGTCAGGCCCTTGACAGCCGGACGACGGCCTATGCGGTCGACGATTCCGCGCGCAGCTTCGAGATCTCGTAGAGCGTGACGGATGCCGCGATGCCCGCGTTCAGCGACTCGGTCGACGACTCGATCGGAATCGACACGATGGCGTCGCACGTCTCGGCCACGAGCCGCGACAACCCCTTGCCCTCGCTGCCGATGACGATCACGATCGGACGGTCTGCCCAGGAGAGGCCGGGCAACGACACATCACCGTCGCCGTCGAGTCCGAGCACGAAGACGCCGCGCTCCTTGAGGCTCTTGAGCGTCTGCGTCAGGTTCGCCGCCATCGCCACCGGCACGCGCGCCGCGGCGCCGGCCGAGGTCTTCCAGGCGGCGGAGTTCACGCCAACCGACCGACGCTGCGGCACGATGACGCCCTGACCGCCGAAGGCGGCGGTCGAGCGCAGGATCGCACCGAGGTTTCGAGGGTCGGTGATGCCGTCGAGCGCCACCAGCAGGGGCGTCTCGTCGCGGGCGAGCACCTCGTCGAGCAGTTCGATCGGGTGCGCGTACTCGTAGGGCGGCACCTTGAGCGCGATGCCCTGGTGCACGCCGCCCTCCCCGGCGAGCCGGTCGAGCTCGGGCCGCATCACCTCGAGCATCGGGATGCCGCGATTCGTGGCGACCTTCAGCGCCTCCTTCACGCGGTCATCCATCTCGACGCGGGCCGCGATGTACAGCGTCGTCGCTGGGATGCGGGCCCGCAGCGCCTCGACCACCGAGTTGCGCCCCGTCACGATCTCGGATTCATCGCCCGATTTCGCCCGACGGGCTGCTCCGGACGCACCACGCGGGGCACCGCCCCGCTGCCCCTGACCCACCACCTTCTTTCCGCCGGCCGCACGGTAGCGCTCGTCAGCGGCCTTCTTCTTGCCTGCTGGGTGCCACGCGCGATCTTCGGCCTTCGGCGTCGGGCCCTTGCCCTCGAGTGACTTGCGCCCGTGCCCGCCGGTGCCGACCTGCTTGCCTGCTGCACCCTTGCCGCCCTTGCGCACGGCCCCGGCGCGCGGCTTTCCGCTGCTGCCCTTCATGATCCCAAGCTCCAATGCGTGCCGGTCTGGCTGTCTTCGATGGTGATGCCCGCAGCCGAGAGTTCGGCGCGGATCCGGTCGGCCGTGGCAAAGTCCTTCGCCGAGCGAGCGGCCTGCCGGTCTTCGATGAGACGGGTGACGAGAACGTCGAGGGCGGATGCCGCTGGGCCGGCGTCGACCGGCGTCCACTGCGCGTCGCGCGGATCGATGCCGAGGACCTCCACCATGCCGACGACCTGCCCGTGCAGGGCAGCCGCATCGTGCAGCTCCTCGTCGTCGAGCGCCTGGTTGCCGGCGCGCACGGTGTCGTGGAGCACCGCCAGCGCCTGAGGCACCCCGAGATCGTCGTCCATCGCGGCGGCGAACGCGTCGGGGATGAGCGGGCTGCCCACGCCGGCGAAGCGCGTGCCGGCGACGCGCCGTTCGACCCGATCGAGGAAGGTGCGGATGCGATCGACCGCCGCCTCCGCCTCGGCGAGCGAGTTCGGCGAGTAGTCGAGGGTCGAGCGGTAGTGCGCCGCGCCGAGCAGGTACCGCACGGCGAGTGGCGAGGCGAGTTCGAGCAGCTCACCCGCATACACCGAGTTGCCGAGCGACTTCGACATCTTCTGGCCGCCGATGTTCACGAGCCCGTTGTGCACCCAGTAGCGCGCGAACGCGTCACCGGCAGCGGTGGATTGGGCGAGCTCGTTCTCGTGGTGCGGAAAGCGCAGGTCGAGACCGCCGCCGTGGATGTCGAACTCGCTGCCAAGGTAACGCGCGGCCATCGCCGAGCACTCGATGTGCCAGCCCGGGCGGCCATCGCCCCACGGCGACGGCCACGACGCCGACTCGGGCTCCGATGGCTTGTGCCCCTTCCAGAGCGCGAAGTCGCGCGGGTCGCGCTTGCCGCGGGGATCGGCGTCGGCCGCGGCCTCCATGTGATCGCGCGACTGCCGCGTGAGCTCGCCGTATGCGGGCCAGCTCCCGGTGTCGAAGTACACGTCGCCCGTGGCATCCGATGCCGCATAGGCATGACCGCGCTCGATGAGCCGAGCGATCAGGTGCTGCATCTGCTGCACGCTGGCGGTGGCGCGGGGTTCGTAGGTGGGCGCGAGGATGCCGAGCAATCCGTATGCCGCGGTGAACTCGAGTTCGACCCGGTAGGCGAGCGCGTACCAGTGCTCGGTCGCGCCCTGGCCTGCCTCACCCTCTTCCGCCGAGGCGGCGAGGATCTTGTCGTCGATGTCGGTGACGTTGCGCACGAAGTCGACGGCATACCCGCGGTAGGAGAACCACCGGCGCAGGATGTCGTACACGAGCGCGCTGCGCAGGTGCCCGATGTGCGGGCTCGACTGCACCGTCGGCCCGCAGACGTACATGCCGACGCGCCCCTCACGGAGGGGCACGAAGTCACGCAGGGCCTGGGCCTTCGAGTCGTAGAGTCGCACAGTCACGCGACAAGACTACCGGCGGCCGTGCACGTGAGAAGGCGAGGTCAGGCCGGGACGACGAGCGCCGTCGCAATCGCGGCGACGCCCTCACCGCGGCCGGCGAACCCGAGCGCGTCGGTGGTGGTGGCGGCGACGCTCACGGGAGCCTCGAGCAGACCCGACAGCAGTACTTCGGCTTCGGCGCGACGGGGGGCGAGCTTCGGGCGGTTCCCGATCAACTGCACGCTGACGTTGCCCACCACGTATCCGGCGTTCCGCAGCCGGCGCACGGTCTCGGTGAGGAACACCTCGCTGTGGGCGCCCTCGAAGCGCGCGTCGCCCGTTCCGAACACACTGCCGAGATCACCGAGGCCGGCCGCGGCCAGCAGCGCGTCGCAGATGGCGTGGCACGCCGCGTCGCCGTCGCTGTGGCCCGCCAGCCCGCGTTCGCCCGGCCAGTGCAACCCGGCGAGCCAGAGGGGCGTGCGGACGTCGTCGGAGAGTGCGTGCACGTCGACGCCCGTACCGACACGCGGAACGCCCGCGAGCGGGCGGCGCGTGACGTCGGTGGCCCCTTCGCCCTTCGGCTCGCCGACCACCGACTCGGCAACCATCGACTCCGCCCGGCGCAGGTCGGCCGGCACGGTGATCTTGAACGCGCGCGTGTCGCCCGGGACCACGTCGACCGCAAGCCCCGCGGATGCCGCGAGCGCCGCGTCATCCGTGAACTCCACCGTCGCGTCGGCATATGCCCGCTGCAGTGCCGCTCGCGGGAAGCCCTGCGGGGTCTGCACCGCCGCGAGCTCGTCGCGATCGACGGTCTCGATCACCCGACCGTGCTCCCCGACGCGCTTGATCGTGTCGACGACATCGAGAGCCGGCACGACGCCGCGACGCCGCGAACGCACGGCCGCCGCAACCTCGTCGAACACGATCGACGGGGTGAGCGGCCGCGCGGCGTCGTGCACGAGCACCGTGTCTACGGCGCGCGGGAGCACCGCGAGGCCACGTGAAACGGACTCCTGCCGGGTGACGCCGCCGGCGACGACCTCCACGTGGACGGATGCCGCCGACGACTCGGACGCGTATCGCGACCTGGTCTCGTCGACGAGCTCGCTCGGAACCACTACCACGACGTATGGCGTCTCCCGCATGCCGAACACGGCATGCAGCGCCACGCCGAGGATCGTGTCACCGCCGAGCGGTACGAAGGCCTTCGGCTCGGCGTGACCGAGCCTCGTGCCACTGCCCGCGGCAACGACGATGACGGCGGTCGAAGAGACGCTCATGAGTCGAGCGTATCGTCGGGGCGCCGTCGCCGAGCTCGTCGAAGAAGCGAGTGCACCTTCGACAAGCTCAGGGAACGGAGCGTGGTGAACCCAGGGAACGGGACGCGGCACGCTCAGGGAACGGGGCGCGGTGAGCTCAGGGAACGGGACGCGGCGGCGGCCGAGAGGAGCTAGGAGGCAAGCACCTCGTCGAGCACGGTCGACGCGCGTTCCTCGTCGGTCTTCTCGGCGAGCGCGAGCTCGGAGATCAGGATCTGGCGCGCCTTCGCGAGCATGCGCTTCTCACCGGCGGAGAGGCCACGGTCTTGGTCGCGACGCCAGAGATCGCGCACGACTTCGGAGACCTTGATGACGTCGCCGGAGGCGAGCTTCTCGAGGTTCGCCTTGTAGCGACGGGACCAGTTGGTGGGCTCTTCGGTGAATGGGGCGCGAAGCACCTCGAAGACCTTGTCGAGGCCTTCCTTGCCGATGACGTCGCGAACGCCGACCAGGTCGACGTTCTCGGCAGGAACCTCGATGACGAGGTCGCCCTGCGTGACGTTCAGCTTGAGGTAGAGCTTCTCTTCACCCTTGATGATCCGTTTCTTCACCTCGGTGATCGTTGCGGCTCCGTGGTGGGGGTAAACGACGGTTTCGCCAACCTCAAAAAGCATGAATGAATGTCCTTTCGGCAACTTTCAGGATATCACATTCCAGTTCGTGCTAAGGTTCGCCACCTTCCCATGCCGAGGCTGCGCCGTAGGCTACACTCGACACGATTCCCTACGCGCGAGCCCGCATCGCTTCGCGCGCATGCTCGCACTTGGAGGTTCTGTGAAGGCGCGTCTCGCGGCATCCGCTGCCCTGGCCATCGGTCTCGCGCTGGGCGCGAGTGGCTGCTCGATGATCACGTACCAGGCGACCACCGAGGAGTACGACGCGAGCGACGGCGTCTCGGCCGATGTGGGGGCGCTCGACCTGCGCAACATCCTCATCGTGAGCGACGACGGCGTGGACGGCAATCTCGTGATGACCGTGATCAACACCAGCGAAGAGGACGCCACGCTCGGGGTGCAGGTCGGCACTGGCGACGGTGAGGTGACCGAGATCGAGGTCGAGGCGGGCCAGACGCTCGTGCTCGGCTCCGAAGACGACGAGCCGGTGCTCCTCGAGGGCATCGATGCCGAGGTCGGCGGGCTCCTGCCGCTCTATTTCCAATACGGCGACGCCGAAGGCGTCGAGAAGCTCGTGCCAGTGCTCGACAGCGGCCTGCCCGAGTACGCGGACCTGGCCCCGTAGCCACACTGAACGCAGGCTCGGCGCCGTAGCCGCACTGAACGCAGGCTCGGCGCCGCGTCCGAGCGACAGGATCAGGCCTCGAAGCGATAGCCCAGGCCACGCACGGTGACGAGTTGCACCGGGTCGGATGGCTGCAACTCGATCTTCGATCGGATGCGCTTGATGTGCACGTCGAGGGTCTTCGTGTCGCCGAAGTAGTCCGATCCCCACACTCGGTCGATCAACTGCCCACGGGTGAGTACTCGTCCGGCATTGCGCATCAGCAGTTCGAGCAGCTCGAATTCCTTGAGCGGCATGGGCACGACCTCGCCATCGACCTCCACGGTGTGCCGGTCGACGTCCATGCGCACGCGGCCGCCCTCGATGACGGCCTCGTCGAAATCCTCGACCTCGATGCGGCGGCGAAGCACCGCGCGGATGCGAGCAAGCAGCTCTCGGGTCGAATACGGCTTCGTTACGTAATCGTCAGCGCCGAGCTCGAGGCCCACCACGATGTCGACCTCGGAGTCCTTCGCCGTGAGCATGATGATCGGCACCGTCGAACGCGTGCGGATCTCGCGGCACACCTCGGTCCCCGGCAGGCCCGGCAGCATGAGATCGAGCAGCACCAGGTCGGCACCGTGCAGGTCGAATGCGGTGATCGCCGACGGACCGTCGGCCGCGATGTCCACGTCGTAGCCCTCTCGCCCGAGCAGGAAGCTGAGCGGATCGCTGAGGGCGATCTCGTCTTCGACGAGCAGGATCCGGGTCACGTGCGTTCTCCTCGTTTCGATGCGACCGATGCCGTCGTGAGGCCCGCGGCAGCGGCATCCGCCCCGCCCTGCTCGGGCCCGTCCGGCGGGGCCGATGCGACCTCGTGGGCCTGCGGCTCGGCCACCGGCAGGCGGATCGTGAATGTCGAACCACGCCCCGGCTGCGACCACACCCGCACGTCGCCGCCGTGGTTCTGCACGGTGTGCTTCACGATACTGAGGCCGAGACCTGTGCCACCGGTGTTGCGCGACCTCGCCTGGTCGATGCGGTAGAAGCGCTCGAAGACACGATCGAGCTCGTCGGCCGCCATGCCGATGCCCCGGTCCGTGACGGCGATCTCGACGGTGTCGCCGACGACCTTCGCTCCGACGCCGACGCGGCCGCCCTCGTTCGAGTAGGCGATCGCATTCGCGACGAGATTGTGGACGGCGACGACCATGAGTGGGCGGTCGCCGTAGATGTACGCCTTCGTCGAAGCGCGCACGGTGACGTCGACCCGCTTGGATGCCGCGACGACGCGGTTCTGGTCGACGGCCGCGGCGATGACGTCGTCGATGTCCACGAGCACGTCGGGACGGAGGGCATCACGCGCCTGGAGCCGGGAGAGTTCGATGACCTCGCTCGTGATGTGCCCCAGCCGCGTCGCCTCGACGGCGAGGCGCCCAGCGAACCGACGCACCTGCTCGGGCTCGTCTGCGGCCTGATCGATCGCCTCGGCGAGCAGGCTCACCGAGGCGATCGGCGTCTTGAGCTCGTGGCTGATGTTGGCGACGAAGTCCCTGCGCACCTCGTCGAGGCGGTGCGCCTCCGTGCGATCGTCGGCGAGCACCAGCACGAATCGGGTGCCGAGGCGGGCCACGAGCACCCGGAGCCGGAGCGTCGACTCACCGAACGGGCCGCGCGCCACACTCAACTCCTCGGCGACCGAGGCACCGGTACGACGTACTGATGCCACGAGCTCGAGGAGCTCGGGATGCACGAGCGACTGCTGCCGCACCAGCCCCATCGCGAGTGCGCCCGGGGAGGCCTTCAGCACGTTGTTGGAGGGGTCGAGCACGACACCCGCGGACTCGAGCACACCGAGTACCTGGTCGACGCCATCGGGGATCGTGGGCGCGACGACCCGCGCGGCGCTGGAACCGCGGCGCTCCGCCACGTGCAGCACGATCATGAAGGCCGCACCGAGGAAGACGCCGAAGGCAAGCGCGGTCAGCACCAGCCAGATCGAGTCCATGGGTCCCACAATAACCAGCCCGGCGGGGCCCGCCCCCGGTCGCCCGCGTCCTGCAGCGGGTAGGTTAAGGAGTGTTCAGCCTCCCGGCACCTGCTGTTCACCTGGCGAAGGAAGAATGTCGCAGGGCCGGATCGAAACCGGTACGCCCGTGTGCGCACAGCGCGGGACTGAGCAGACAGGGATTTCGTTACATGCGTGAGGTGTTCCAACAGGAACTGCGAGAAGTGCAGGATCGACTCGTCGAGACCGCAGAACTCGTCGCCGACTCCATCGAGAAGGCCACCCGTGCCTTCAACAGCTCGGACGTGGGCCTCGCCGAGGAGGTGATCGCCGATGACTATCGCATCGACCAGCTCACCGTCGCGCTCGACGAACTCGCCATCACGATCCTCGCGAGGCAGCAGCCCGTGGCCCGCGACCTCCGCATCGTGGTGAGCGCCCTGCGCATCAGCGCATCACTCGAGCGCATGGGTGACATGTCGACCCACATCTCGCAACTGGCGAGGTACCGCTACCCCGACAAGGTCGTGCTGAAGTCGCTGCGCCCGACCTTCGCCGAGATGGGGCGGCTCGACGTCGACATCGCCCGCAAGCTGGTTGAACTGCTCCGCACCGAAGACGTCGTGCTCGCCGAGGAGATCCGCAACGAAGACGACAAGGTCGATGCGCTGCACCTGCACGTGTTCGACAAGGTGCTCGGTGCGACCTGGAAGGGCGAGGCGGTCGAGACTGTCGACGTGACGCTTGCGAGCCGGTACCACGAGCGGTTCGCGGATCACGCCGTCTCGATCGCGAAGAAGGTGCAGTACCTCGCCACGGGTGACTGGGACCCCGAGAAGTCGTCGATGCCGCTGCCCTGACCGGACGACGGTCGAGGGCCCCTACTTCTTGCCCTGCGCGGCGACGGCCGCAGCCCCCGCGGCAGCGGCCTCGGGGTCGAGGTACTCTCCTGGGCCGAGCGGCATGAAGTCGTCGCCGAGCCGGTAGACCAGTGGGATGCCGGTGGGGATGTTCAACTCGGCGATGTCGTCGTCTGAGATGTCGTCGAGGTGCTTGACGAGGGCGCGCAACGAGTTTCCGTGCGCGGTGACGAGCACCGTCTTGCCGGCGGCCAGGTCGGGGATGATGTCCGACTCCCAGTACGGCAGCATCCGCGCGATGACGTCTTTCAGGCACTCGGTGCGCGGCATCTCGTCATCGGTGAGATCGGCATACCGTGGGTCGCCGACCTGCGACCACTCGGCGGTGTCGTCCAGCGGCGGAGGCGGCGTGTCGAACGAACGCCGCCACAGCTGGAACTGCTCGGGGCCGTACTTCTCGAGGGTCTCGGCCTTGTCGAGTCCCTGCAAGGCCCCATAATGGCGTTCGTTCAGACGCCACGAACGGCGCACGTCGATCCAGGCACGGTCGGCGACATCGAGCGCGATGTTGGCGGTCTGGATGGCTCGCGTGAGCACGGACGTGTGCTGCACGTCGGGAAGCACGTCATGCTCGATGAGCAACTCGCCTGCGCGATTCGCCTCGGTCGCGCCGAGCTCGGTGAGCCGCACATCGACCCAACCGGTGAACAGGTTCTTCTGGTTCCATTCGCTCTGGCCATGGCGAAGCAGTACGAGGGTGTGTGGCATGAAGAACAGCCTATCCCGCAGCGGACGCCGCACCCGGGCGCGCAGGAACCGCGCTACTTGCGGACGCCTAGCCTCGGCAATCGCGGCACGTCGACTGCGGCGCCCGCATCGGCGGGCACGATCTCGACCTGAGCCCCTGCGACATCGATGCCGTGGCTCTCGACGATCAGCTCGAGCTCGGCAGGCACCTGCCGTTTGATCACGGCCAGCGCGACCGGGCCGAGCTCGTGGTGCATGGTGCTCGAGGTGATGTGCCCCACGGTTCGCCGTTCGGGAGCGTCGCCCGGCGTCGGCTCGGGGCGCACCTTCTCGCCGGTCACTGCGTCGCCGGGCTCGGGCAGCACGGTGTCGCTGCCGTCGAGGTGCAACAACACCAGTCGCCGCGGCGGGCGGCCGAGGTTGAGTACCTTGGCCACCGTCTCCTGGCCCTTGTAGCAGCCCTTGCCGAGGTCGACGGCGCTGCGTAGCCAGTCGAGCTCGTGCGGAATCGACCGCTCGTCGACCTCGGTCGCGAGCCTCGGACGCCACGCGGCGATGCGGAGCGCCTCGGCCGCCAGCGACCCCGCCACTGCCACCCGGCCCGCTCGCACCGCATCGGCGGCCCCTGCGAGCGCCGTTCGCGGCACGATGCGCTCGATCCAGTGCCATCCGGATGCCGGATGTCCGGCCTCGCGGGCATAGCGGTGCGCGCCGGGGGCCGGCGACGACCACGGGTCGGTCCAGTCGCGCGCGGCTCCGTTCGGTGGTGGGGCGGATGCCGCGACATCGAGCGCCTCTGACGACATGGCCGCGATGACCGCGAACTCTGCGCTGCGGTCAGTCACTTCGACACGCAGCATGAAGCGCATCCGGTCGAGGAAGTTCACGAGTGGTGCAGCGTCTGAGCCCTCGACGATGAGCCAGCTCGTCTCGCTGTCGTCGATGACGTGTGCGACGTGCTCGATCCTGCCTGACGCGTCGAGGAAGAGCGCCTCTGCGGAGGCGAAGGGTGGGAGCCGGTCGAGCGCCTGGCTCGCCATCGAGTGCAACCATGTGAGCCGGTCTTCACCCGTGACGGTGACGACGCCGCGGTTCGAGAGGTCGACGATCGCCTCGCCGCGCTCGAGTCGGCGTTGTTCGACGATCGGGTTGCCGTAGTGGCCCGCAACGCCGTCATCGACCCCCTGGGCGGGCACGGCACCGTCGAGCATGAGGAACGGGGTGTCGGTCATCAGTCAGTCCACCTTCGCGAGTCGGGCCGAGGCATGCGTGCGAAGGTCTTGCCCGAGGGCGGCGATGTCCCACGCCCACAGCAGGTGACCTTCGACGAGCCCGTAGAGCCGGGTGGCCGCCGCGTAGTCCTTCGCGCCGGCGGTGCGCATGACGGCATCGGTGGCGAGATCGATTCGCGGACCCTTGACCTGCCCGAGGTAGAGCTCGGTGACTCCACCCGGATGCACCAGCGAGACCTCGAGGTCGAAGCCGCCGTCGGCATTGCGGAGCGTCTCGACCGACTCGGCATCGGGGTAGCGGGTCGGGCCGACCGCGGGCAGCAGTGCCGGACCGGCGTCACCGTCGCCGAGCTCGCGCTCGAGGCGCCAATAGCCGGTCTCTGCGGCGAGCGGCACGGCCTCGCCATCGGGCTCGTCGGGGAACAGCCACGTGAACGAGGTGTAATTGAGGTAGGGCATGCCGTCGTGGCTGAAGCTCACCCTTTGCCCGAACTCATGCGAGATCGACCCGTCGACGACCTTGTAGTCGATGACGCCCGAGCCCTCCCAGACCCCGATGAGCCAGGAGAGCGGAACGAGCTCGGCCGGAAGGTCGACAGGAAGCTCGATCATCGACTAGCGCTGCCCCCTGAACAGCTTGTAGACGACGACGCCGCTGATCCACGCGATCGCGAGGCTCGCCAGGCCGAGCAGGCCGATGAAGAGGAGTTCGAGGGCGAGCAGCTGCGACATGGTCCGAGTCTACCCGCTCAGGCCGGGAGGGCGGGCGCCACCGCGATGGCTGCGAGCGCGACGACGAGGGCCGCTCCGCCGATGCTCGAACTCGCCCTCGCGACGAAACCGATGGGCCTGCGCGTCGCCAGTTGCACGGCGAGGGTGAGCAGCACGCCCGCGGCGAAGACCACGCCGAGGGCACCGAAGACGCCGAGACGCGTCGAGTCGCCGAACCAGTCGGTCGTTCCTCCGTACGCCAGCACCACGACCACCGTCGCGCCCGTGAGGGCGATCGCCCAGATCAACAGGATGCCGGGCCATCCGCCTCGCGCCTGCGCACCCTCGTCCTGCATTCGGCTCTCCACTCCTCTCGCATGGGCGCCACTCGACGTCCCGTAGTATTGACCGCACCTTACTACTGGAGGCCTGTGACTACCGAGGGGGTACTGCCGTGGCGCAGCTCCTGATCCTGTCACCGGCGGCCGATGACGACGTTCTTCCGGCGCTGACGCTCCTGTCTCATCGACGGCGGGTCATCCCCGCGTCGCCCGAACAGCTGATCACGGCGCCCGAATCCGATCTCATCTTCCTCGACGCACGCACCAATCTGGCCGGCGCGAAGTCGCTCGCGCAGATCCTGCGCACCACCGGGCT
>JALYWB010000157.1 GCA_030852935.1 Actinomycetota bacterium
CGCTCGCCGTCGCGTACCACTCCATCGTCGACGCCGATCACCGGCCCGAGTTGCGCCCGCTGCTGTCGATCGATGGGGCCGATCCCGACGACGAGAACGGGGGGCGAATGGCGCAGCAGGCGAGCGCAGAACGATCCCGGGCGCACGAGGGTCTCGATCCCCTCGTCGACACTCGCAACTCGACGAACGGGTCGACCGACGACTCGGCCTCCGGTACCGACACGGCGGGCCGGTTCGCCGAGGCGCTCAGGCTGCTTCGGCCCAAGGAGCTCGAACGTGGCATCACGCTGGTGGGGCCGCATCGAGACGATGTGGTGCTCGTCCTCAACGGACTGCCCGCCAAGGGGTATGCCAGTCACGGCGAATCGTGGTCGTTCGCGCTGGCGTTGCGCCTCGGGTCGGCCGAGCTCCTCCGCCGGGACTCGAGCACGGGCGACCCTGTACTGGTGCTCGATGACGTGTTCGCCGAGCTCGACCGGATGCGCCGCGAACGCCTCGCGGCCGCGATCGGCGGCTTCGAGCAGGTGCTCGTCACCGCAGCGGTGCTCGAGGACGTGCCCGAACCGCTCACCGCCCGCATCGTGCACATCGACGCCGGCCAGGTCGTCGAGAGCGAGACCACCGATGTCTGAGGCCTCCCGCGTCTACCAGCACTTCCGAGAGATCTTCGGCGACACTCGTCCACGCCCCGGCCGTGCCCGTAGCCGAAATCGCGAGACGTCAGGAAGCGAACCGTTCACGCCTGGTCGCGACCCCCGGCCGCTCGGCGACGCGATCGACGGGCTCACCACCCAGTTGGGATGGGCCGCGCCTCTGTCGCAGCACGAGATGCTGGCCTCGTGGTCGGAGATCGCGGGCGATGAGACGGCGAAGCACTCGGAACCGATCGCCATCGAGAACGGCGTGCTGCAGGTCAGGTGCGAGTCCACGGCGTGGGCCACGCAGCTGCGGCTGATGCGCACGGAACTCGTGACGCGCATCCTCGATCGCTACCCGAGTGCGGGCGTCGAGACCATCCGCTTCCAAGGCCCCGACGCCCCCACCTGGAAAAGGGGTCCCAGATCGGTTCCAGGGCGCGGCCCGCGCGATACTTACGGCTGACAAGGCAAAATCGGTCCCTTCCCCGTTCTGATCGCCTCAGATCGGCGCTTCCGGCTGGCAGCACACCCTCCGTTTGATAGGATGAAGGGTCGCCAGAATGACGGTCAGGAGCCCGATTCACACATGACAGCCGAACCCACGAAGGCCCAGCAGAAGCCGGCATACGGCGCCGACGATATCCAGGTTCTCGAGGGCCTCGAAGCGGTTCGCAAACGGCCGGGCATGTATATCGGATCCACTGGACCCCGCGGGCTCCACCACCTCGTCTATGAGATCGTCGACAACTCCGTCGACGAGGCACTCGCAGGGTATGCCACGAACATCGACGTGACGATCCTGCCCGATGGCGGCATCCGCGTCGCCGACGACGGTCGTGGCATTCCCGTCGATATCCACAAGGCCGAGGGGCGCTCCACCGTCGAGGTCGTCCTGACCGTGCTGCACGCCGGCGGGAAATTCGGTGGTGGTGGATACGCCGTCTCGGGCGGTCTGCACGGGGTCGGGTCATCCGTGGTCAATGCGCTCTCGAGCCGACTCGACGTCGAGGTTCGCCGTCAGGGTCATGTATGGCGACAGTCCTTCAGCGTCGGCGTGCCAGACGCTCCCCTCTCGAAGGACGAGGCGAGCGATGAAACCGGCACGACCACCACGTTCTGGCCGAGCCCCGACGTCTTCGAGACCGTCGAGTTCGACTACGAGACACTGCGTTCTCGTTTCCAGCAGTACGCGTTCCTGAACAAGGGGCTGCGCATCACGATCACCGACATGCGCAGTGGTCATGTCGAGATCGACCCGGCCGATACCCCGACGACCGGGGCGATCACGATCCCGGTGCAGCGCACCGACACCTTCCTCTACGAGCGTGGACTGGTCGACTACGTCGAGTACCTCAACCGCTCGAAGAAGTCCGATGTCGTGAACGACGAGATCATCTCGTTCGAGACCGAAGACACCGAGCGCAAGATCGCCCTCGAGGTCGCGATGCAGTGGACGACGGCGTACACCGAATCAGTGCACACCTACGCGAACACCATCAACACGCACGAAGGCGGCACGCACGAAGAGGGATTCCGGGCGGCGCTCACGTCACTCGTGAACAAGTACGCCCGCGAGAAGAACATCCTGAAAGACAAGGACGACAACCTTTCGGGCGATGACGTGCGTGAGGGCCTCACCGCCGTGATCTCGGTGAAACTGGCCGAGCCGCAGTTCGAGGGCCAGACCAAGACCAAGCTCGGCAACACCGAGGCGAAGTCCTTCGTGCAGAAGGTCACCGGCGACCAGCTCGGCGACTGGTTCGAGCGCAACCCCACGCAGGCACGCGACATCATCCGCAAGGCCATCCAGGCGGCCACCGCGCGCATCGCCGCACGCAAGGCGCGCGAGGCGACCCGGCGCAAGGGACTCCTCGAGTCCGGCGGCATGCCCGGCAAGCTCAAGGACTGCTCGTCGAAAGACCCGTCGCTCTCCGAGATCTTCATCGTCGAGGGCGATTCTGCGGGCGGCTCGGCGGTGCAGGGCCGCAACCCCGAGACCCAGGCGATCCTTCCGCTTCGGGGCAAGATCCTGAATGTCGAGAAGGCGCGACTCGACCGGGCCCTTGCCAACAACGAGGTGCAGGCGATGATCACGGCATTCGGTGCCGGCATCGGCGAGGACTTCAACCCCGACAAGGCCAGGTATCACAAGATCGTGCTCATGGCCGACGCCGACGTCGACGGCCAGCACATCACCACTCTGCTGCTCACCCTGCTGTTCCGTTACATGCGGCCGCTCATCGAACTGGGTTATGTCTACCTCGCCCAACCACCGTTGTACCGCATCAAGTGGTCGAACGCCGAGCATCAGTTCGTCTACTCCGACAAGGAGCGCGACCTGCTCGTCGCCGACGGCACCGCCCGAGGCTGGCGCATCCCGAAAGACAACGGCATCCAGCGCTACAAGGGCCTCGGTGAGATGAATCACCAGGAGCTGTGGGAGACCACGATGAACCCCGAGACCCGCACGCTGCTGCAGGTCACCATGGAGGACGCGGCCGCCGCCGACGAGATCTTCGCCACGCTGATGGGCGAAGACGTCGAGAGCCGCCGCAACTTCATCCAGAAGAACGCGAAGGACGTGCGTTTCCTTGACATCTGATGTTGTGAATCCCGGCGACGACTTCACCGACGGCGACGGCCCCGGCGTGCACGGAAGAATCGACCAGGTCGACCTGCAGCTCGAGATGCAGCGGTCGTACCTCGACTACGCCATGAGCGTGATCGTCGGCCGAGCACTACCGGAGGTGCGCGACGGCCTCAAGCCCGTGCACCGCCGTGTCATCTACGCGATGTACGACGGCGGGTACCGGCCCGACAAGGCGTTCTCGAAGTGCGCACGTGTCGTGGGTGACGTCATGGGCCAGTACCACCCGCACGGCGACACCGCCATCTACGACGCGCTCGTGCGCCTCGTGCAGCCGTGGAGCCTGCGTTACCCGCTGGCGCTCGGCCAGGGCAACTTCGGGTCACCCGGCAACGACGGTGCCGCCGCCCCTAGGTACACCGAGACGAAGATGGCGCCGCTCGCCCTCGAGATGGTGCGCGACATCGACGAGGACACGGTCGACTTCGTCGACAACTACGACGGCCACACCCAGGAGCCCTCGATCCTGCCGGCCAGGTTCCCGAACCTGCTCGTCAACGGTTCGGTCGGCATCGCCGTGGGCATGGCGACGAACATCCCGCCGCACAACCTCCGTGAAGTGGCATCCGGAGCCCAGTGGTACCTCGAGCATCCGGATGCCTCGCGCGAAGAGTTGCAGGAAGCGCTGATGCATCGCATCAAGGGCCCTGACTTCCCGACCGGCGCGCAGATCCTCGGCGTGAAGGGCATCAACGACGCCTACCGCACCGGGCGCGGCTCGATCACCATGCGCGCCGTCGTCACCGTGGAGGAGTTGCAGGGTCGCACCTGCCTCGTGGTCACCGAGCTGCCGTACCAGGTGAACCCCGACAACCTCGCGATCAAGATCGCCGATCTCGTGAAGGACGGAAAGATCGGCGGCATTGCCGACATCCGCGACGAGACCTCAGGTCGCACCGGCCAGCGCCTCGTCATCGTGCTGAAGCGCGACGCGGTCGCGAAGGTCGTGCTGAACAACCTCTACAAGCACACCCAGTTGCAGGAGAACTTCGGCGCGAACATGCTCGCGATCGTCGACGGCGTGCCGCGCACGCTCTCGATCGACGGGTTCATCGCACACTGGGTCGACCACCAGATCGACGTGATCGTCCGCCGCACCCAGTACCGGCTGCGCAAGGCCGAGGAGCGCATGCACATCCTGCGCGGCTACCTCAAGGCGCTCGACGCGCTCGACGAGGTCATCGCGCTCATCCGTCGCTCTCCCACGGTGGAAGAGGCGCGTGACGGCCTGATCGACCTCCTCGAGATCGACGAGCTCCAGGCGCGCGCCATCCTCGAGCTGCAGCTGCGTCGCCTCGCGGCCCTCGAGCGCCAGAAGATCATCGACGAGGCAGAAGAGCTCGCGGCCGAGATCGCCGACTACCAGTCGATCCTCGCGTCCCCCGAGCGCCAGCGCACCATCGTCTCCGAGGAGCTCGCCGAGATCGTGGCGAAGTACGGCGATGACCGCCGCACCCACATCCTCCCGGGCTACGACGGTGACATGTCGGTCGAAGACCTCATTCCCGAAGAGGAGATGGTCGTCACCGTCACTCGTGGTGGCTACGTCAAGCGAACCCGCAGCGACAACTACCGATCGCAGCACCGTGGCGGCAAGGGCGTGAGGGGTGCGCAGTTGCGCGCCGACGACGTCGTCGAGCACTTCTTCGTGACCACGACGCACCACTGGCTCCTGTTCTTCACCAACATGGGCAGGGTGTACCGCGCGAAGGCCTACGAGATCCAGGAGGGCGGCCGCGACGCGAAGGGCCAGCATGTCGCCAACCTGCTCGAGATGCAGCCCGACGAGCAGATCGCCGAGATCCTCGATATCCGCGACTACGCGGTGGCGCAGTACCTCGTGCTCGCCACGCGCGACGGGCTCGTCAAGAAGACCGAGCTCACCGCGTACGACACGAACCGCTCACGCGGCATCATCGCGGTCAACCTGCGCGAGGGCGACGAACTCGTCTCGGCGATGCTCGTCGACGAACACGACGAGATCCTGCTGGTCTCCAAGAAGGGCATGTCGCTTCGCTTCGAGGCGACGGATGCCGCGCTGCGCCCCATGGGCCGCTCGACCTCGGGCGTGATCGGCATGCACTTCCGTGACGGTGACGCGCTGCTCGACGCATCCGTCGTGCCGGCTTCGAACGGCTCGGTCGCCGCGCGTGCCGAGGTCGCCGAGCCTGCCGAAGGGATCGTCCCGACGAGCTCGGCCCATGGCGCCAGCGAAGAGGACGACGACGCACAGTACGTCTTCGTGGTCACCGAGGGCGGCTATGCGAAGCGCACCCGCATCGAGGAGTACCGCAAGCAGCAGCGGGGCGGGCTCGGCATCAAGGTCGCCAAGTTGAACGATGACCGCGGCGATCTTGCCGGGTCGCTCATCGTTTCGGGCGGCGACGAGGTGCTGGTGGTTCTTGCCAGCGGCAAGGTGGTACGCTCTGACGTCGCCGAGGTTCCCGCCAAGGGACGGGACACGATGGGGGTCGTCTTCGCGAAGTTCGCGGACGAAGACCGCATCATCGCCATCGCGAAGAATTCCGAACGGAATCTCGTGGAGGAGGCCGCAGAGACCGATGTGGCCGAACCCGCGAGAGAGGAGTAACCACGTATGAGTAGCGTCGCCGAGAAGCTGGCCCGAAAGTCGGGCCGCAAGGCTCCCGCCAAGCAGGTGCGCCTGCGGCTCGTCTACATCGACTTCTGGTCGGCGGTGAAGCTGTCGTTCCTCATCGCGGTGGCATTCGCGGTCATCAGCATCGTCGTGACGTTCCTGATCCACACGGTGCTGCAGTCGACGGGAATCTTCGAGAACGTCAACTCGCTCGTACAGGATGTCGCGGGCTCGAGCGGCGACCTCACCTCGGTGCTCTCGCTCGGCAATGTGATGGGCTTCGCTGTGGTCGCTGCGCTGCTCAACCTGGTCGTGACGACGGCACTCGGCGCGATTCTGGCGGTGCTCTACAACCTCAGCGTGAAGATCACCGGGGGCATCCTCGTCGGGTTCACGAACAACTGATCCCTTCGACGAGCTCAGGGATCGGGCGGGGCCGGATTGAGGGATCGGGCGGGGTCCGGATTCAGGGAACGGGCGGGGCCCGGATTCAGGGATCGGGCGGGGCACGGATTCGGAGTTTCTCGCAGGGTCCGGTAGTCTTTCCTTCGGCCGAAATTCGGGGATATAGCTCAGGCGGTTAGAGCGCTTCGCTGATAACGAAGAGGTCCGAGGTTCAAGTCCTCGTATCCCCACACCGATAACTCCATATGCACCGGATGCCGCGGCATCCGTCTCGGGGCCTTAGCTCAGTTGGTAGAGCGCCTGCTTTGCAAGCAGGATGTCAGGAGTTCGAATCTCCTAGGCTCCACAGTTTCCGTTCAGATGCAGCACGGTCCGAACGTCAGTGCGCTCGGGCTGCCGCGCTACAGTGACGTGATGGATATCCGCATCGCCGCCTACGGGGTGATCATTCGCGACGATCAGATCCTGCTCGCGCACTGGAATGAGCACGGCAGATCCGGCTGGACGTTGCCGGGCGGCGGCATCGAGGGCGACGAGCATCCGGCCGTGGCGGCACGACGTGAGATCTTCGAAGAGACCGGCTACGAGGCATCCGTCGACCGGCTGCTCGGGATCGACACGATGGTCGTGCCGGCAGCGAAGCGGCATTCAGGGACGGTGCCGCTCTACGCGATGCGCATCGTCTACCGGGCCAGCATCACCGGCGGAGAACTGCGCAACGAGGTGGGCGGTTCGAGTGACGAGGCGAAGTGGTTCCGCCTCGACGAGGTGCCGAACCTCAAGCGGGTCAGCCTCCTCGACATCGCACTGAGACTGAACGACGCCGAGCCGGCCGACGGCGTTGCGCCGATCGATCGGGGTCCGCAGCTGGGCGTGTGAGACGCGGTCCTGCGATGGAACGTCGCAGGTCGGCTGCACCACGGCGACGTCGACACTGCAACGACCCGATCAGCCGGTGCACTCTCGACGTCGCCGTGAGCAGCCGAGGCCCCCGCGGTCCGGATCCCCATCGTCACTGGGGTGAGCCGCGGGGGCTCGGTGTTTGCGGTACGCATGATCACTACACCAGCGGGGCGCCGCGGAGGGCGAGCTGGCGGAACTGGTCGTCGCGTGCCTGGGTCGCGAGCTGCTCGGTCTGGCGACGCAGCAGCACGGCGTCGCTGGTGCGACGCTCGTCCTGCCGACGGCTCCAGGCGAGGAGTGCGAGGCCGGCACGTCGTGCCAGCCGTTCATTCAGTTGGCGTGCCTGAGCACGGAGGGCGGTGGCCTGGCCCGATTGCGCCTGGCCGGCGGTGAGAGAACTCGTATCCACGATGTTTCCTTCGGTGTGTTGGGATGGAATCCGGTCGACCCTGTCGATCGGGGTGGTGCGATCCGTGGATGGTGCGGTGTTGCGGGAGGCGTGCGCTCGGACGGATCAGCGCGAGCGCCGGGTGAGAGGCGGTGCGGCGGGCGCGCGCAAGCGCGCCGCGTGCAGGAGCCGGGATGCGTGCCGACGAAGCCGGTGCCGTCGCGGCATCCGTCGGTCTGATCGACCGTGACGACCGAGGTCGTCGGATGCCGCAGCAGATGCCGCGCGCGTCACGCCCGAACGGGCGGAGTGACGATCAGGCGCTGATGCGCGAGCCGTCGGGGCGGGCTAGCAGGGCCGGGACACGAGGAGGACTCCCGTGTGCGGCTGCGTAAAGCGAATGTGCATCATGGGTATCAACTCCTCTCGGGTTCTTGGTTTGCCAGGGCCAGAAATTGACACTAGCGGCATACTCAGGCCAGACGCAAGGCGATTTCACAGATTCGTCGAAATCCGTTGGAAAATCAGTGCTGGCACCGAGCCGTAACCCGACCAGGGTACGACGAAGGCCCTGTCCGCATGCGTGCGGACAGGGCCTTCGTGCAGTGTGCGTCAGGTGGGGTCAGACTGCCGGCGGAGTGCCGGTGGACGGAGTGCTGGTCGGCGGAGTGCTGCTCGGCGGTGTGACCGGCGCGAGGTCGGTCTCATCGTCGGCGACCCACAGCTCGTCGTCTGCGCGGAACGTCTGCCACACGGCATACGCCACGCCGACCGCGGCGATCACGCCTGCGCCGATCGCCAGGTACGTGCCGACGCCGGGCCCGCTCTTCTGCTTCACCACAGCGGCAGCGCGAGGCGAGACGCGTTCGACGGCGCGACGAACCCGGGCATCGCTGGCGATGTCGCCGATCGACAGCACCGAGCCGAGCGCGTTGCCGACGGTGCGCTCGAGCGTGTCGCCCGCACCCTTCGCGAACGTGCGCGCCTGCTCGACACCTGGGCGGACATAGCTCTCGAAGCCCGTGCGCACACGCGGAACCACCTCTTCACGGGTGAGGTTGCCGAGGAGTCGGCTCGCATCCCGCGCGACGGCATTGGCGTGCTCGAGCACGTTCTGCTGGTTCCCCCAGAGCTCTTCTGCACTGCTGCGCAGTCGCTTGAGTTCCTTCTTGCGCTTGCGTGACAGGCTCATCTCGACCTCCATCGTTGTGCAGCGAACCCCTCCATCTTGCCACCGAAACAGCTGGAAGCGGGGTGGGAGTCGCAAACCCGCATGCCGGTTGACGAATCGGTGCGTGACAGAATATGGGAATGCCCATTCACACCGCTGTCGCGACCCTCAACACCACGCTCGGACCGATCAAGGTCGACCTCTACGGACACCACGCCCCGAAGACCGTCAAGAACTTCGTCGGGCTCGCGACCGGTGAGATCGAATGGACGCATCCTGCCACGGGCGAGAAGTCGAACGACCCGCTCTACGACGGCGTGGTCTTCCATCGCATCATCCCGGGCTTCATGATCCAGGGCGGCGACCCGCTCGGGCAGGGCGTCGGCGGACCCGGCTACCAGTTCGACGACGAGATCAACCCCGAACTCGACTTCACCGAGCCCTACGTGCTCGCGATGGCCAACGCGGGCATCCAGGGCGGCCGCGGCACGAACGGCTCGCAGTTCTTCATCACGGTCGGCCCGACGACGTGGCTCCAGGGCAAGCACAGCATCTTCGGCAAGGTGACGGATGCCGCGAGCCAGGCCATCGTCGACAAGCTCGCGTCCGTGCCGACCGATGGGCGCGACCGCCCGCTCGACGACGTCGTCATCGAGAGCGTCACCGTCGAGCAGGTCTGACCCCACAGTGAGCGAACCGGTCGTCGATCGCGCGAACTCCTGCTACCGGCATCCGGATCGGCCGAGCTACATCCTCTGCCAGCGGTGCGGGCG
>JALYWB010000180.1 GCA_030852935.1 Actinomycetota bacterium
CAGTTCAGCCGCGCGGTCGAGGGACTGGCCGATGGATGCCTCGAGCTCGAGATCCCCGTCACCGGCGGCAACGTGAGCTTCTACAACCAGACCGGTGACGTGCCCATCCACCCGACTCCCGTCGTGGCGGTGCTCGGCGTGATCTCGGACGTGGCCAAGCGCATCCCGTCCGGCTGGCAGGACGAGGGCAACAACATCTACCTGCTCGGCACGACCAAGCTTGAGCTCGACGGGTCGGCGTGGGCGGGCGTCATCCACGACCACCTCGGCGGCGTGCCGCCCGAGGTGCACTTCGACGCCGAGCAGCAGCTCGCCGCACTCATCGCCGCGGGCTCCGAGCAGTCCCTCATCGCCTCAGCCCACGACCTCGCCGACGGCGGACTCGGGCAGGCCCTCGCCGAGGCCGTGCTGCGCTTCGGTGTCGGCGCGCGCGTGTGGCTGTCGGGCATCCAGGAGCGAGACGGTGTGGATGCTGCAACCGCCCTGTTCTCGGAATCCACCGCCCGCGTGCTCGTGTCGGTGCCGCGCGAGGACGACGTGCGCTTCCAAGGTCTCTGCGAGGGGCGCGGCGTGCCGTTCCTGCGCATCGGCGTCACCGACGGCACCGACCTCGAAGTGCAGGACCTGTTCACCGTGAGCGTCGAGGAACTGCAGCGCACGCATCGCGCACCGCTGGCCGAAGCGTTCGGTGCGGTCGTCGGTACGGCGGGTTGAGTAGCGCCGCCGCAGGCGCCGCGTATCGAAACCTCTCCGCGGTCGCTCGTTGAGCAGCGACCGCGACCGTGCCGTCGTAGAAGACCCGCACGCACCACCGGAGGCGCTCTTCGAGATCGCCGGGCGACGATGGGATCTCCATCCCGCAATCGACGCCCACCCGCGGGTGTATCCGGCGCTGCGCCAGTGGATAGCCGAGGTGAATCCGGTTGCGGAGCCGAACGCCCCTGCGGCGCAGCCGAGCCCGAACCCGCAGCCCGCGCCAACCGCGCAGCCGGCGATGAGCCCACCGCAGTACCACCCCGTGCCGCCCGGGCAACCGGTTCCCCCGCCCCGGCGTACGGGCAGCGCATGGTGGCTCGCCGGATGCGGCTGCCTCACGGTGGTGGGAATCATCCTGATCGTCGCGCTGCTCGTCGGCGCGCTCGGAGCGGGGACCTCCCCCGACAGTTCCGCACCTGTCCAGCCGTCCGACACCACCGAGGTGGACGAGTACCTCGCGGCATTCCGCACCGAGGTCGAGACGATCCGCACGCTCTCCGCCGCGTTCGATGGCAATCCGGTCGCACCACTCATCCTCGATCAACTCAGGCTCGCCGAACTCGAAGCGAAGGCGAGCGCGTCGGACATCACCGTGTGGGAGGCCAAGTCGATCGAGCAGAACGCGCGCTGGATGCGGGAGAGTCTCGAGCCGCTCATCGCCGCAGCCGAGCAACGACGGGTCAACGTCTCGGGCAAGCTCTCAGAGGCGATGGTCGACGAAGCCGCCAACGGCTACATCGACATCGTCTGGGACGCCGCAGAGCACTGCGGCCCGAGCAGCGGCGAGGAGTACACGGTCACCGGATGCGCGGCAGGGGGTTCGTCTCCCGTCATCCATCTCCTCCCTGACTCGACCTTCTCGAGCGAGTGGGCGTTGCGCATGACGGTCATCCACGAACTCGCGCACATTTATCAATCTGCCGACGCGGCGCGCTTCGCGGACCGCGTCAGCGACGCCCACCGTCTCGTCGAGCAGGGGATGTTCGCGGGCAGCAGAGAGTCGATGGCCGACTGCTTCGCGCTCACCTACTACGGCGAGTGGGTGCTGGCCGACGGCCTGACGGAGGTCGGATACGGATACATCTGCAATGAGGCCGAGCGCCAAGCGATCCGCGACTGGGCGGCGTCGCTCAAGGTGCCGATGCCGGGCTGAAGTCGGGGTCGGCGTAACACGCGCCCGGCACGGGCTACGGTTGAAGTGCCGACGCCGCCCTCTCCACGCAGCCGCGCCGCTGCCACCCGCACCACTTGCAAGGAGCACCACCATGCCAGCACTCGATGAAGGTCTCGTCTCGATCTACGAGGAGGTGCTGAGCCGCAACCCCGGTGAGACCGAGTTCCACCAGGCCGTGCGCGAGGTGCTCGAGAGCCTCGGACCGGTGGTCGCCAAGCACCCGCACTACGCCGACGCGGCCGTCATCCGTCGCATCTGCGAGCCCGAGCGCCAGATCATCTTCCGCGTGCCGTGGATCACCGACCAGGGCAAGATCGAGGTCAATCGCGGTTTCCGCGTGGAGTTCTCGTCGGTGCTCGGGCCATACAAGGGCGGCATGCGGTTCCACCCGTCGGTGTACCTCGGCATCGTGAAGTTCCTCGGCTTCGAGCAGATCTTCAAGAACGCGCTCACCGGCATGCCGATCGGCGGCGGCAAGGGCGGCTCGGACTTCGACCCGAAGGGCCGCTCCGACGCGGAGGTCATGCGGTTCTGCCAGTCGCTCATGACCGAGCTCTACCGCCACCTCGGCGAGTACACCGATGTGCCCGCGGGCGACATCGGCGTCGGCGGACGCGAACTCGGCTACCTGTTCGGCCAGTACAAGCGCATCACCAACCGCTACGAGTCGGGCACGCTCACGGGCAAGGGCCTCAGCTGGGGCGGCTCGCAGGTGCGCACCGAGGCCACCGGCTACGGCACGGTCTTCTTCGTCGACGAGATGCTGCGCGCGGCCGGCGAGAGCCTCGAGGGCAAGCGCGTCGTCGTCTCGGGCTCCGGAAATGTCGCGATCTACGCGATCGAGAAGCTGCGCGAGCTCGGCGCCACCGTGGTGGCGTCCTCCGACTCCTCGGGCTACATCGTCGACGAGGCCGGCATCGACCTCGACCTGCTCAAGCAGATCAAGGTCTCCACCCGCGGCCGCATCAGCGAGTACGCCGACGCGAAGAGCTCGAGCCGGTTCGTCGCCGGTGGTTCCATCTGGGACGTCCCGTGCGACATCGCCCTGCCCTGCGCAACGCAGAACGAGTTGGATGCCGCGGCCGCCGCATCCCTCATCCGCAACGGCTGCACGACCGTCGCCGAGGGCGCCAACATGCCCACGACCCCGGATGCCGTGCGAGCCCTCGCCGCCGCCGGCGTGCGCTTCGCCCCCGGCAAGGCCGTGAACGCGGGCGGTGTGGCCACCTCGGCGCTCGAGATGCAGCAGAACGCGTCACGCGACTCGTGGAGCTTCGAGCACACCGAGGAGCGGCTCGCGGAGATCATGGCGGGCATCCACGACCGGTGCTTGGAGACCGCGGACGAGTACGGGCTGCCGGGCAACTACGTCGCGGGCGCGAACATCGCGGGGTTCACGCGGGTCGCGGATGCGATGTTGGCGCTGGGGGTTATCTAGCCCAGGCGACGCGAACGTCGACGCCCGCGGTCTCGAGTTCCGCCCTCATGGCGTCGGGGAGGCGATCATCGGTGACGACGGCATGCAGTTCCTCCAGGCCGGCCACCCGCAGGGCGGCGCTCGCGCCGAACTTGCTGCTGTCGGCCACCAGGATCGTGCGCTGCGCTGCCGCATGCACAGCAGCCTTGAGTTCGAGCTTGTCGATGGCGGGTGTCGTCACACCGTGAGCCAGGCTCCATGAGCCGGTGCTCATGAAGTAGACGTCGATGACGATGCCCGCAACGGTCCTTGCGGCCAGAAGGCCCGCTGCCGATCCGCTGTCCGGGTCGATCAGTCCGCCGGTGTGGATGGCGCGGACCGTCGGTCTGGTCGTGAGTGCGATGGCGGTGTGGAGGTCCGCCGTCACTACCGTGAGTCCGGCCTGGGTGAGGAACGGGACCATCGCCTGGCATGTCGTGCCGGCGTCCAGGTAGACGACCGATCCTTCCGAGACGACCGATGCCGCCGCTGCCGCGATGGCGCGCTTCTCGGCCGTGTGCAGTTGGCTGCGCTCGCTGCGGACCGCCGGCGGCTCGACGCCTTCGTCGAGTCGCACGCCGCCGGTCACGAGGGAGGCGAGGCCTTCGTCAGCGAGCGCGGCAGCATCCCGTCGCACGGTCATCTGCGAAACCTCGAGCTGGGCGGCCGCCCGACGCAGTGAGACGACACCCTCGCGTCGAAGCAGCTCCAGCAGGGCGCGGCGCCGCTGCTCGGGGATGAGCGGCTTGGCGGTCTCCATGGTCGTCCCAATCCTGCTTGTGAGATTCTGAGATAATATGTTCGATTATGTACCGCAAGTTCCAGAACCTCCGCACTGTGCACGACACCGGGGTCGTGCTGATCATCCGGCTTGATTCCGCAGACGAGGCGCGGGATGTCGCCGAGGCCGCGATCGCCGGCGGCATTCGTGCTCTCGAGGTGACGCTGTCGGTGCCAGGTGCCCTGGGTGTGATCGAGGATCTCGCGTCCCGACACCGTCACGAGGGCGTCCTGATCGGCGCGGGCACCGTGCTCGACGAGCACGCTGCCTACCGCTGCATCAACGCGGGTGCGGAGCTGCTCGTCAGCCCGCAGGTCGATCGCGGGATGATCGCCGTAGCCAACCGCTATCAGGCCGTGAGCATGCCCGGCGCCTACACACCGACCGAGATCATAGATGCCGCGACCGCCGGAGCCGACATCGTGAAGCTGTTCCCCGCCGAACTCGGTGGTCCCACGTTCGTCCGAACGGTGCTCGCACCGCTGGCGCACCTTCCTCTCGCCCCAGCGGGCGGGGTCACCGTCGAGAACGTCGGGGACTGGTTCGACGCGGGAGTCGCGTGCGTCGGTGTCGGCAGCTCGATCACGAAGGCCGCTCGGGGGTCGGGTGACTACGGGCAGGTGACGGCAGCGGCCGAGAGGTTCCTGGCTGCCGTCGCCGAAGCGCGGGCATGATGCGCACATGAAGCCACGCGCGCTGCTCTTCATCGGTCAGCCCGGATCGGGCAAGTCGACCGTCAGCAAGGCCGTGGCCGCGCGCTACCACGCTGCCTACGTCGACAAGGACACCGTGAGCACGGGGTTCATCGGGCTGCTGCTCGAGCAGCGGGGCGAGGCCGGCAACGAACGCGAGAACAACGAGTTCTACCAGAGCGTGATCTTCCCCATCGAGTACCGCACGGTCATGTCCATCGCAGCGGACAACCTCCGACTCGGGATGCCCGTGGTGATCGACGCACCCTTCAGCCGGTACCTCGAAGACGACGGCTGGCTCGAGCGCGCCGCCGCAGAGGCCGCCTGGCCTGAAGCGGAGTGGATCGTGGTGCACGTGACCGCGAGCGAAGAGCGCATCAAGCAGCGCGTGATCGCTCGCGGCAATCCCCGCGACGAGTGGAAGCTCGCGAACTGGCCGGAGTTCTGGGCGGCGGCGAGCGCGCGGGAGTGCCGCTGGCGCGGGGCACGGCATGTCACGGTCGACAATGACGGAGCCGCCCCGGATCTCGAGGCGCTCGTCGGCGCGCTGAATGCCGGGGCCTGAGCGCTACTTCTTCGCGTGACTCGACCACTCGCGGCCCGGGTCCTCAGCCGTCGGCAGGCCGGCGGCCGCGAGGATCCGGTCGAGCAGCAGCTGGGTCTCGGCGGCCTCGCGACCCGAGGTGAGCGGCGTGGCGCGATCGTGCACCCGGTCGATGAAGTGATCCACAGCGGCACGGAATCCGAACGTCTCGGTCGCGGTTGCCCAGCCGAAGGCCTCCGCGCGCATCTCGCGGCTCGTGGTCGTACCCGATCGCGTGATCGCGATCCGGTCGGGAGCGGCGACATGCACCGAGGTCGAATCCCCGTACGCGTCGAGCACCTCCTCCCACCCGCCAGCGTTGCGCGCGGCCATCAGCACGCCGGTGTTCCCGTTGTCGAACCTGACCGTCGCCGTGAGTCCGTCCTCCTGCCACGGGTCATCCCCCGCCGCATGCGCGACCACGTCCACCGCCTGCCCGCCGCAGTACCAACGGATGAGGTCCACCATGTGGATCGAGTTCTCGAACGTCGCGCGGTACTCCGAGCCGTCGCGGTTCTTCTGCGCAACGCAGAAGGTCGCCCCGTCCGCTCCGAACGCCGCCCTGCCCTCGGCATACACGGGAGCGAACCTGCGGTTCAGCCCGACCATGAGCACCCGAGCGGTCTCATCAGCGAGATCGGCCAGGCGCACGGCATCCGCGGCGCTCGTGGCAAGCGGCTTCTCGCAGAAGACGTCCACGCCCGCTCGCAGGCCGGCTTCGACCGCGGCAACGTGCTCGGACCGTGGGGTGAGCACGAAGAGCGCGTCGATCCCGACATCGAGTGCCTCGTCGACCGTGGTGACGGCGCGGTCGAATCCCCACCGCCGCACGAGCGCGGACGGGTCCTCTCTCCGCGAGACGAGCACCGACAGCTCCACGTCGTCTCGTGCGATCAACGACGGCAATTGTGCGATGGCGGCGATGTTGCCGGCACCCACCACACCAACCCGCAGCGTCATGCCGACTCCCCCGCTCGCGCCCAGTCCGCTGGACCGACGAAGTTCGGTGGGGATGCCACGCGAGATCGGTCCACGAGCTCGAGCTGGAGTCCCCACGGCGTGAGGAAGTAGGTCCACCGGTTGCCCGCGACGTGCGGACTGTCCTGCCCAACCTCCTTGACCTCGCCGAGGATGCGCACGCCCGGCACTCGCGAGAGGTGCGCGACGGCGGCATCCACGTCATCGACCACGAAGCACAGGTGACGGCCACCCGCATCACTCGCGCGCGGCGGATCGAGGTGACGTTCGGCGCCGGTCCACTGGAAGAGCTCGAGGTTCACATTCGGCGGAAGCCGCAGCATGCTGAGTTCGAGTGCTGCGTCGGCATCCACGTCGAAGTTCTCGGGCATGAATGCGGCATCCGGTCCACGAGTCGACCGGTACAGCTCTTCGGCCCCGAAGTGCTCGACGAAGAACGCCACTGCGGCATCGAGGTCGGGCACGGTCAGGCCGACGTGGTCGAGGTGCCGCAGGCCGGGGACACCGGCGCCGTGCTTGCTCATCGTCGCCCTCACACCTGCGGTCGTGAGACCGTCATGCTCTTGAGTCGCGGCAGCAGTTCGCTGCCCCAGAGCTCGAGCTGGGCAGGGTCGTCGGTGTAGGGGTGGATGATCAGGTGCTCAACACCGACATCCACTCGCGCCTGGCACTGTGCGACGACCTCGTCGAGCGTGCCGAACATGTACGAGCGCTCGAGGTGCTCCTCGTCGCGCCCGTCACCGAGAACCTCGGCCGCGAACTGGTGCTGGATGCGGCGGGCGGCCTTCGGGTCGTCCTCCTCGGTCAGATGCAGCCACTGTCCGTGGCCGATGATCATCTCGTCAGGATTGCGACCTGCCTCGAGCAGTGCTTCGTGCACGAGCTTCCAGTCATCCGCCACCTGCTCGGGCTGCGCGCTCGGTCGTGAGAACCAGCCGTCGGCCTCGACGATCCGGCGCTTGACGTTCGGGTGCAGCACCGGCTTCTCGACCGATTGGTCGCCCGTGACCTGACTGCCTCCTCCGACCCACACGGGCAGTGGTGCGGGCGACGGCTCGATCTGCAGGTCTTCGAGGTCGTAGAACTTGCCCTGGTAGGTGAGGGTCTCGCCCGCCATGAGCCTGCGGGTGATGTCGAGCACCTCGTCGGTGCGCGCACCACGGTCCTTCGGCAGCACGCCCATCGCCGCCATCTCGGGGTGGAACCACCCCGTGCCCACACCGAGGATGAATCGATCATTCGACATCTGCTGCAGGCTCGAGAGCGTCTTGGCCAGCAGCACCGGGTGCCGCAGCGGCATGAGCAGCACGCCCGTGCCGAGCTCGATGGTCTTGGTTGCTGCCGCTGCGAAGGCGAGTGTCGTGAGTGGTTCGATCCAGGTGTAGGCGTACATGTTCCGCGCGCGAAGCATGTGGTCGGTCACCCAGATCGAGTCGAAGCCGAGCTCCTCTGCTCGGGTGCACCACTGGCGAAGGCGATCGGCGTGGTCGATGCCGTCTTCACGCGAGTAGCCGAAGCTCGGGAGGTAGATGCCGACTTTCAGGTTTGTCATGATCGTTCGTGCTCTTTCATTTGTTGGGACAGGCGGGCTCGGTCAGCTCTCCTCGACGGTCGGGAGTCCGGCTACCGCAAGGATTCGCTCCATCAGTTCCTGGGAGCGGTACGCCTCGAGTGCTGACGTCCGAGGCTCGGATCGGGTGCGCACGCACTCGAGGAAGTGGTCGATGGCCGGCCGGAAGCCGGCGGTGCGGGTGATGTCGGCCCACCCATGTTCGCGGGGGCGCATCTCGGTCACCGACGTTGTGCCGTCGCGGGTGACCGCGATCGAGTCGGGCGCGACCACGCGCACCGTGGTGAGGTCGCCGTACGCGTCGAGTCGCTCATCCCACTCGCCTGCGCTGCGGGCGGCGAGGAACAGCGCTGTCGAGCCGGTGTCGAACCGGATCAGCGCGGCGGTTCCGTCTTCGCGATACGGATCGGTCGCATCCGCCGACGCCGCCACGTCGATGGCCTCGCCGCAGAACCACCGCAGCAGGTCGACCATGTGGATGCCGTTCTCGAGTGTCGCGCGGTACTCGCTTCCCGCTCGGTGCTTCTGGCCGACGACGAATCGTGGGGGCGCCTCCGCGAACTGGGCTCTGGCCTGCACGTAGACCGGGGCGTAGCGCCGGTTGAACGCGACCATGAGGAGTCCGGCGGCATCCTCCGCCGCGCTCACGAGGGCCGCGGCATCCTCGAGCGTCGATGCGAGCGGCTTCTCGCAGAACACATCCAGTCCGGCGTCGAGACCGGCGCGCACGAACGGGGTGTGCAGGTGCTTGGGGGTGAGCACGAACAGCGCATCGAGGTTGCCGCCGTCGATCAGGTCGTCGACGGTGTCGTAGCCCCGCTCGATCGGCCAGCGGGCGAGGTTGTCGTCGGTCTGGTCGTGCGACGCGGTCACGAGCCCCGCGATCGTCACCCCGGCGCTCTGGCTGAGCACCGGTAGCTGCGCGAGTTGCGCGATCGTGCCGCCGCCGACCAGCCCCACCCGGATCGGGCGCTGAGCAGCGGCGGGGCTCACGTCGGTCATTGCGCGTGCAAGACGCCGAGTTGCTTGAAGATGTCGTAGATCTCTGCCGCGTACTCGGCGAAGGCCGCCTCGTCGCCCATCTGCACCGGTCGCGGTCGGGGGAGGTCGATGACGATCTCCTTGACGATGCGGCCCGGCGACGGCCCCATCACGATGACCCGATCGGACAGGCCGACGGCTTCCTCGACGCTGTGCGTGATGAACAGCACCGACTTCGGCCGCTCCATCCAGAGCGCTTCGAGGTCGAGCCGGATCTGCGTGCGGGTGAGCGCGTCGAGGGCGCCGAATGGCTCGTCCATGAGCAGCACCGAGGGCTCGTGCACGAGCGCCCTCGCGATCGCGACACGTTGCCGCATACCGCCCGAGAGCTGGTTCGGGTAGCGATCGGCTGCGTGCTGCACGCCCAACTGGGTGAGCAGTTCGTCGGTGCGGCGCTCTTGCTCGGCCCGGGGCAGACCGCGGATCTTGCCCTGCAGCAGAACGTTGTCCCTCGCATTGCGGAAGTCGAGCAGCAGGTCGTCCTGGAAGACGATCCCCACATCGGTGAGCGGGTCCCTGAGCTCTTCGCCGTCGACGGTGATCGAGCCGGATGTCGCCTCGAGCAGGCCGGCCACCATGAGCATGATCGTGCTCTTGCCGCACCCGCTCGGTCCGACGATGCTCACGAACTCACCAGGAGCGATGTCGAAGTCCGTCGGCACGAGGGCCTGGTTGACACCCGTCTTGGTGACGAATTGTTTTGATAACCCGCGGGCCGAGATGGCCACCCCTTGCGGGGCAGCCACCTCGGAAGCCGACGAGTCGGCATTTGCTAGCACGCTGGCAGTTCCTCCGGGAGGTAGTCCTCCGTGTAGTAGTCGCTGATCGGCTGGGCATCCGGCAGTTCCAGGTACTGCACGAGCAGGTCGAACGTGATGTCCCAGTTGTCGGCCGGGAACAGTCCGAGCGACTCGGCACCGGGCGAGCACAGCAGGGGGATGTCGACGTTGAGCTGCTTCACGAACGCCTCCTCGGTTCCTGCTGCCGGGAATGCCGCGAGGGTCGCGGCTGCAGCAGCCTCGGGGTCGTCGCGTGCTGCATCCCAGCCCTTGAGCGACGCGGCCACGAAGGCCTCGACGATCTCGGGGTTCTCCTCCGCCCAGGAGCGCTGCACGATCATCGACAGGCCGACGGTCGGAACCCCGGCGTCCTTGTAGAGGATCTCGTTGATGGTCGCACCCTGGTCGCGCAACTGCACGCCCTGGCTGTCGGCACCGGCGGTGATCGCGTCCACTCTTCCCTCGAGCAGCGATCCCACGAGCGCCGACGGGTCGATGTTCACGATCTCGACCGAGGCCGGGTCGACGTCGTTCGCCGCAAGCACGGCGTTGAAGAGGTTGGACTGCGCGGTGCCCGGCTGCACGCCGACGCTCTTGCCGACGAGGTCCGAGACGTCGGTGATGCCGTTCTCCTCGAGCGACATGATCGAGAAGCCGTTGGTCTGCAGCACGGGCGCGATGATGATGAGGTCACCACCCTGAGCCATGACCTGCATGGCCGCAGGGCCGTCCGCGTAGCCGAACTCCGAGTTGCCCTGCGCGACAACCGAGGCCGTCGTCGCCGAGCCCTGGCCCTCCTGGATGTCGACGTCGAGTCCGACTTCCTCGTAGTAGCCGAGCTCATCGGCGAGCATGAACCCGGAGTTCGGGCCACCCGCGAGGTAGTTCGTGGTCAACGTGACCTTGGTGAGCTCCTTCGGCTCGTCGCCCCCTGGTTCCGGGGTTGCTCCCGCACAACCAGTCAGTACGACTGCAGTGGTCGCCATCAGGCCAAGTGCTGCCAGACCGAAGCGGCGCTTCTTCGCGTGCTCTCTCATTCCGTTTCCTTCCATTGCTGTGTTAGCGGTGTTTCCTCTGCCATGGGGCCACGAGCTTCTCGAGCAGTTCGACGGCGTAGGAGAACACCAGGCCGAGAAGGCTGAGAACCACGAGTACGGCAAAGATCAGTGAGGTGTCGAGCAGTGAGGATGCCCGCAGCAGCAGGTATCCGAGTCCGCCGTTCGAGCCGATGAATTCCGCGACGATCGCGCCGGTGACCGCCATGACGACGGCGATCTTGAGCCCGGAGAAGATGAAGGGGATCGCGGCCGGCACCCGGACGTACCGGAAGGTCTGCATCGAGCTCGCTCCCATCGACTTGGTGATGTACAACAGCCGCGGGTCCAACGATTTGAAGCCGGTCATCGTGTCCACGAGGATCGGGAAGAAGCACAGCAGGAAGGTCAGGAGCACCTTCGGCAGCATGTCGAACCCGAACCACACGATGAACAGCGGAGCGACCGCGATCTTCGGCACGGTCTGCAGCACGACGATGAGCGGGTAGAAGGCGATCTCGACGACTCGCACCGACGCGATCGCGTACGCAAGCGGAATGCTGATCACTGCCGCGAGCAGGAAGCCCAGGATGACCTCGGTGCCGGTGATGAGCGCGGAATCCCACAGCACCTTCACATTGGTGACCAGGCTCCCGAGCACAGACGAGGGAGCCGGCAGGATGTACGGCCGGATGTCGAGTGCGACTACCGCGATCTGCCAGATCGCGAGCGTCGTGGCGAAGGCGAGGATCGGCAGCACCGTCCGCACCGAGCGCCGGTTGGAGAACAGCACCCGGTTGGGCGCCGACGGATAGGCCGAAGGGTCGCTGCTGGTGCCGGGGACGATGAGCGGAGTGGTCACTGTGATTCGCCTTCCCGAGCGATGGTGCGGAGGTAACTGCGGATGGCGTCGGCGCCGCGGCGGAACCCTTCCAGGGGCTCCGGTAGGTCTTGCGGGTGCCATCGGTACTCGTATTCGAGCGACACCGATCCGGAGTACCCGGTTTCGAGCAGTCCGCCGATGATCTGCTTCCAGTCCATCTCACCATCACCGACTGCACGTGAGCGCACAGCCCGCTCGCTGCTCGCAACCGTCGCGACGTCAGACGAGGAGAACGGGCGATCGCGGTCGACGAAGATCAGGTCCTTCGCGTGCACGTGTCGGATGTGCCCGCGCTGGAGTTCGAGCGCCCGCTCCGGCGCCTCGCTGTGGGTGAACGTGAGGTTGGCCTGGTCGTAGAGGATTCCGACGGCGGGGTGCGCCACCGCGGCCACGAGGTCGGCGGTCTCCTGGGCGGTGGTCGTCATCGTGTTGAAGTGGTTCTCGACCGCGAGTACGACGCCGTGCTCCTGTGCGATCGGCGCGAGCTCGCCGAGACTCGCCACGAGGCGCTGCCACAGGGGCTCACGTTCATCCAGCTGCTCCGGGGTGTAGGCGCCCGCATACACGCGGACGACTCCTGCGCCGAGGCTCTCGGCGTCGCGGATGCACTGCGCGAACCGTTCGATATCGCGCGCCCGGGCGGAATCGTCGGCGGAGTTGAGCGCCGTCATGTACGGCGTGAGGCCGATGACCGGGAGTCGGAGTTCATCGCGCACCGCACGGATCTCAGCCAGCAGCGCGGCGTTGTCCGACTCGGGGATGCCGCTGCGGTAGTCGTTCTGCCAGATCAGCTCCGCGGCATCGAGACCGGCAGCCGCGAACAGCCGCATCGCGTCGGCGACACCGTACTCGGGTGTGCCAAGCGTGTGGCCGGCGATACGGAGTTCGCCGTCGTTCCCTGTCTTCATTGACGTCCAATGCAATCGTTAGCAGCAATCGATTGCATTATCGTAGGCCGCCTCTCGCGCTCGCGCAACTCCTGCGCGACGAGCCCGTCATTCGGGCGGTCTGCGTCAGTTCTGCGGCGTCCGAGTCGGTGGCGCGGTCGAGCGGCGACGCTCGAGTTCGGGCACGAGCAGCACGTGCTCGATGACCCCGCTCGCCACGTAGCGCTCGGCGAGGTCGATCGCGAGATGGCCGAGTTGCTCGAACGGCTGCAGCACGGTCGTGAGCGACGGATTGAAGTTCGCGCCGACGCCGACACCGTCGAATCCGACGACGGAGAGATCCTCGGGCACGCGGATGCCTCGTTCGGCGACCTGCGACACGAATCCGAACGCGGCCATGTCGTTCGACGCCAGCACACCCGTCGGTCGCCGTGCGAGCGACAGGTAGGTGCTCGCGGCCGCACGGCTCGCCTCGGTCTCATAGCCTCCCTGGATCACGATCGGTTCGATGTCGTGCGCCCGGGCGTGCTGCTCGTAGGCCTGCAGGCGGTCGCGGGCGGAGAAGGTGCCCACGTTGCCGGTCAGGTACGCGATCGACCGGTGGCCGAGTTCGAGCAGATGATCCATCGACAACTGGATGCCGCGGGCGTTGTCGATCGAGATGGTCGGCACGTCGAGCTCCGGCGGCACGCGATCGATGACCACCATGCGCTTGGCCAGCGGCGATCGTCCGAGCGCCTCGTGATCCAGCCGGGTGGACGGCGCGACGATCGCGAACGGCGAGAAGAGCGAATCCATCGTGGCGAGGTATCCACTGGTCTGGTCCGCCCCGCCCTCGGTGACGCACAGCACCAGCTGATAGCCGCGCGCCCCTGCGGCATGGGCGGTCACCTTCGCCAGTTCGCCGTAGAACGGGTTGGTGATGTCGGGAAGGATGAGCGGCACGAGATTGCTCGTGCGCGTACGCAGGGCCTGGCCGAGCGGGTTGACGCGATAGCCGAGCTCGTCCGCGATCCGCAGGATCCGCTCGCGCGTCGCAGCCTTGACCGCCCCGGGTCGCGAGAACGCGCGCGAGACGGTGGACGAGTGGACCCCCGCCGCCTTCGCGACGTCGTAGATGCTCAGCTCGCCCACGTTGCTCCCACTTCGTCGTCGCCCCGGCCCGACGCGTTCGCGTAGGCCTTCGCCACCACCGTCATCGCCGTGACGAGGTCGTCGATGCCCGGCACGGTGTCGAACCCCCGCGCCAGCGAGTCCGCGACGCGATCGACGAAGGGTGCGAAGAGCGGATCGCTGTCGACGCTCGCGTGGGTCACCTCGACCTCGCCGTCGGTGCGTGTCGTCGTGACCCTGCCATCGGCATCGACGGCGACGAACCCGCCCTTCGATGCGACCGCGAATCGCGCCGCCCGCTTCGCCGGGGCGATCGGGTAGCCGTAGCCCACCTCGATCGTGGCGGTCGCCCCGTTGGCCGCGCGCAGCAGCATGCTGGCGGTGTCCTCGATGCCCAGTCCATGCAGGGGAGAACCGACCAGCCCGCGCACGTCGCTGACCGGGGAGTCGACGAGCTGCGTGAACAGATCGACGAGATGCACGCCCAGATTCGTTAGGGCGCCGCCTCCGGATGACTCGGGATCGAGCATCCATTCGTTGCCCACGTCGATGTAGCGACTCGGCGGGCCGACGATGTAGCTCGCCGAGAAGTGCACCGGTCGACCAGGGGCGGCGAGCGGTTCGACGAACGGTGCCCAGCGGTGCACGAGCGGCACCGCCACGGGCACGCCGGCGGCACGGGTGCGCTCGCGCAGCCGTCGCAGCGCGGGCAGTCCGATGGCGCCGGGCTTCTCGAGCATGAACGGGATGCCGCGGTCGGCCAGCACACCGCCGACCTCCTCCATGTCGTCATGTCGCGAGAAGACCGCGGCCAGGTCGGGCCGAGTGCTGTCCACGAGCTCGGCTACCCGGTCACCCGCGGGCACCCCGAGGTCAGCACCGATCGACCGCGCCCGGTCAGCCTGCCGGTCGGTGACCCCGACGATCTCGAATCGACGGCGGAACGCCTCGACATAGAGGGGCACGTGCCAGTGGGAGGCTCCGATCAGCAGCAGTCTGGGCTTGCTCATCGGTGCGCTCTCTCCACCTGTACGACCATCTCGGCCTCCACGTCAATCGATTGCTGTGGCAATGCTATGGCGTCAGCGCCGCCGACTTCGGCGCATGTGAACTGCGAGCGCGGAGACTACCCCGTGGTATCCCGCAGCGGCTCGAGTGCCCCGAGCACGAGGTCGAGGCCGAACGCGAATTCCTCCGCGGGCACGTACCCCGCGGCCCCGAGCGCCGCGGCCGACTCGTTGAGGTAGGGGAACTCATCCGGCGGAAGCTGGGGCAGGTACACCTCGGTGACCATGTTCGTGAGTTCGTCGGCGGTGTCGAACGGCAGGGTGACCTCCTGCAGGGCGAATCCGTAGACGTAGCTGTCGAACAGCCAATTCGCGTGCGTCGCCATCACGACGGAGAAGCCAGCCTGGCGCAGGCACGCGGTCACGGCCTCGCTGTGGCGCAGACTCACCGGCCCCGGGGTGGTGCGTGACTGCAGCACGCCGATCGACCAGGGGTGACGCGCGAGTGCCTGCCGAACGGAGGTCGCACGCTCCCGCATCGCCGATTGCCAGTCGAGCTCGAGCGAGGGCAGCTCGATCTCCTCGAACACGACGTCGATCATGGCGTCGAGCAACTCCTCCTTGTTCGCCACGTAGTGGTAGAGCGACATCGCGCCTGCATCGAGCTCGGCCGCGAGGCGTCGCATGCTCAATCCCTCGACCCCGTCGCGGTCCGCGAGCCGCACCGCCTCGGCCACCACGCGCTGCTTGCTGAGCACCACGTCGGACGCGGCTTTGCGTCGTTCCCTCTCAGCCACGCGGTTACCTTCCTCGGTCGCCTTGACAACAGTTCGCTGCACCTCCATAGTACGGTGTACGAATATTAGTACAGTGTACGAGTACGGTGTACGAATCCAGCGAAGGATGAAACCATGACAACCCAGACGAACACACGGCAGCCGCTCGAGACCACGAAGCTGCTCGAGACCCCGCGCATCCCCGTGCAGGCCAGGATCACCGCCGCGTGGACGAGCCTGATGTTCCTCGTGATCTACGTCGACTACTACCACCTCTACCAGCCGGGCGAGATCGACATGATCCGCGGCGGCAGGATCTTCGAGTTCGAGATCAGCGGCATCCTGATGTCGATCTTCTTCGTGGTCATCGCGATCCCGGCCCTGATGATCGTGCTCTCGATGGCGATGCCCGCCCGGGCGAACCGCGTGACGAATCTCGTCGTCGCGACGCTCTACATCCCGGTGATGGTGTTCAACGCGGTGGGTGCGACGCCGGACTACGCCCTCTACTACGCGCTGACCATCGGGGTCGAGGTGCTGCTGCTGGCCTACATCCTGCGCTGCACGTGGGGTTGGCCGCGTGCAACGAAGTAGCGGATTCCGCGCGCCGCTGAGGCAGTACTTCGGGTTGGACCTCCGCACCGCGCTGCTGGCACTCGCCGTCTTCAGCGCGGTGCGGGTCATCCTCGTGCTCCAGGCGAACGTGACCGGCAGCTACCAGGCCGTGAGTGTCGTCTTCGTCGCGATGATCGCGCTGCCGTGGCTCGTGCTCGACCGGTCGGGCCGGCGGCGCATCGGACTCGTGCGGCCCACGCGACTCCCGTGGCTCGCGCTCGCCGGCCCGGCGGGTGCGGCCGCGGCGGGCCTCGTCTTCGTCGTGTTCTCGCTGTTCTGGGGAACAAGCATCCTCAACCCCTTCGTCTACATCGGCGGCACCTACTCGGCCGTGGTCTCGGTCGCCACCGAGAGCGACCGCGCCATCTCCTTCGCGATCTTCGCCCTGATCGCCGTCACCTTCAGTCCACTCGGCGAGGAACTCTTCTACCGAGGCCTCGTGCAGCAATCGCTCGCGACCTCACTCGGCACGAACAGGGCTTCCCTGGTGGATGCCGCGGCCTTCGCCACCGTGCACCTCGCGCACTTCGGACTCCTCTACGTCGCCGGAGTGTGGAGCTTCGCGGCTGGACCGGGCGTGCTCTGGTTCGCGGCGATGTTTCTGAGCGCGCTGCTCTTCGACCGGCTGCGAAGGTTGAGCGGGTCGGTGTTCGGTGCGGTGGTGGGGCACGCGGGGTTCAACTTGGGGATGACGTGGGTGATTTTCTATGGGGTGGATCTCTTCTAGCGAATCGGGTCGGCGGCGCGTGTGACTGACTACGCCCGGTCGATCTCGAGCAACCTCACCCGCTCGTCCAACCACGCGGCCAGCGGAACGACCCCGGCCCCTACCGCCCCGCTCCACGCAATCATCCAGACCCCATCCACCAGCTCAGGCTCCAACCGCGTCACCCCGAAGTGCACCGTCTCCCCCTCGCTGAACCCGCCCCGCACCGCCGCGAGTTGCAACTCCCGCCGCTCCGCCGCCTCGTTCGACTTGTTCGCGAGGAACTGCTTCGGCTCAACCGCCCGCGTCGTCCGCCCGGCGCGATACATCGTCCCGTCGGCGCTGAGCAGCACGCTCCCCAACCTCCACGCGCGCCCGATGGGCACGATCTTGGGCGGGCGGAATCGGCGGATCCGCAGTTCGCCGAGTGCGTCATCCTGCACTCCGGCGAGGCGCGCGACGGCGTCTCGCAGTATGGCGTCGAGGTCGTTCACCTGTTCACGGTACGCGGGGAGCCGCGGCATCCAGAATTCTCTTGCGGGTGATGTCGATCTGCCGCTTGGCCAGTCGACGCTCCAGTGACAGGGTCGAGAGACGGCCCGCAATACGAAGGAGCACACATCATGCCCAAGTACATGTTCATCATGCGCAGCAACGCCGAGGCCGCGGAGGCCTACAAGGACATGGACTTCGAGGCGGTCATCAATGCGATGGGCGCCTACAACGAGTCCATGATCAAGGCGGGCGTCATGGCCGGCGGCGACGGGCTCACCGACGCCAAGGAGGGGTTCGTCGTGGACTTCTCCGCCGAGAAGCCCGTGATCACCGACGGCCCCTACGGCGAGGTGCATGAGCTGTTCAACGGGTTCTGGATCGTCGAGGTCGCCACCCGCGAGGAGGCTGCGGAGTGGGCGTCACGCGCGCCGCTCGGTCCGGGGTCGAAGCTCGAGGTGCGTCGCATGACCGACGAGTCCGACTTCGCGGACTACCAGGACAACGAGTACATCCAGAAGGAGAAGGAGTGGCGCGCCGAGGGTCTGTGACCGCGGCATCCACCCGTCCTGATCATGAGTGACACCAAGCGCACGATCGATGCGATCTTGCGCATCGAGTCCCGCCGCATCGTCGGCGCGCTCGCCCGCATGGTGGGCGACGTCGGCCTCGCCGAGGATCTCGCGCAGGAGGCGATCGCCGACGCGCTCGTGCAGTGGTCCGAGTCCGGCGTCCCGGACAATCCGGGCGCCTGGCTCACCACGGTCGCGAAGCGCAAAGCGATCGATGGATGGCGCCGCCGCGAGCGCCTCGACGACCGTTACCGGTCCATCGCGCACGACCTGTCCTCCACAAGCCTCGCGGACGACACCCCGGAGCTCATCGACGACGACGCACTGCGCCTCGTGTTCACCGCGTGCCATCCTGTGCTCGGAAAGGAGGCACAGGTCGCGCTGACGCTGCGCATCGTGGGCGGACTCTCGAGCGAGGAGATCGCCCGGATGTTCCTGGTGCCGGTGGCGACCATCCAGCAGCGCATCGTGCGCGCGAAGAAAACCCTGACCGCGGCGAAGGTGCCGTTCGAAGCGCCCGATCCCGCGCAGTGGTCGGAGCGGCTCAGCGCGGTGCTCGGCGTGATCTACCTCATCTACACCGAGGGCTACGCGGCGACGTCGGGCGAGCGCCTCGTCCGCGCCGAGCTCGCGGCGGAGGCGCTGCGGCTCGGGCGTGTGCTCGCGGAACTGCTGCCCCGCGAGCCGGAGGTGCACGGGCTCGTGGCGCTCATGGAGTTCCAGTCGTCGCGGTTCCGCACGCGCGCCAACCCGGATGGCTCGCCGATCCTGCTCGCCGACCAGGACCGTTCGCGATGGGATGCCGCGCAGATCCGCCGAGGCTCCGCCGCCCTCGCCCGTGCCGACGCCCTCGGCAGGGGCCGCGCGTCGTACGCGCTGCAGGCGGCCATCGCCGAGGTGCACGCCGTGGCATCCAGCGTGGACGACACCGACTGGGAACGCATCGTCGTGCTCTACGAGGCCCTCGGCCGGCTCGCGCCGAACCCCGTGGTCGACCTCAACCGGGCGATCGCCGTGTCGAAGGCGGTGGGTCCGGCGTCGGGGCTCATGATCGTCGACCAGCTCGCGAGCGAGGGCGCGCTGCGCGGCTCGCATCTGCTGCCGAGCGTGCGCGGCGAGCTGCTCGCGCAACTCGGGCGCACCGAGGAGGCGCGGTCGGAACTCACCACCGCCGCGAACCTCGCGAGCAACGAGCAGACCCGCGCGGTGCTGCTGGGGAAGGTCGCCAGGCTCTGAATCGGGAGATAATTCCTTGGTGACCGAGTACCCGCAGGGTGAGCATCCCGACCACTGGTTGCCGAACCCCGCCGAGGCGACACACCGCTTCATACTCGGTCGCGCACCGCAATCTGGCGGCAAGCCGCTGGTAGTCGTTGCCATGAATCCGTCGCACGCATCCGATCTCAAGTCCGATCGGACCGTCAACCGAGTTGTCGACGCAAGCATCGGCCTCGGCTACGACGGATGGACCATGCTCAACGTCTACCCGGAGCGATCCAGCACTCCGAAGGCATTGGGCGCTTTCGACCCGCGCCTGTCCAGCGAAAATGCGCAGGCGATCGTCGACTACCTTCGGGCCAGCCAGACGACGGAGGTTTGGGGTGCTTGGGGCGACCTCTCCCATCGGAATCTCGTTCTGGGTCAAGTCGATGTGATCTGCGCGCTCAAGACACTCGGCGTTGGAGTGTTTACCTTCGGATCGCTCACCGTGAACGGCCAGCCCCGACACCCGAGCCCACCCGGAAATGCACTGGACTGGCGACTGCCGAAGTCCTACTGGCTCGAGAGCGCTTGAGGGCAGCTGGAGTCCGCGCCTTCGCGCCACACACAGAAGCACAGTTGCTCTGTCAGTAGGGTCGAACCATGACCCTCACCGGCGACGCCCACGTGCACAGCGAGTGGTCGTGGGACACCGGCGGCCCGACCAACCCCGACGCGATCGGACGCATGGAGGCCACATGCGAGCGTGCCGTGCACATCGGGCTGCCCGCCCTGATCTTCACCGAGCACTACGACTTCGGCAGCTGGTCGACGCGGCCGGCGGACCAGCGCCCTCGACTGCGCTCCGTGATCGCGGACGGCATGCTCACCCCGCCGCCGCTCGACATCCCCGGGTACCTGGAATCCATCGAGCGCTGTCGGCGGCGATTCCCGGAGTTCACCATCCTCACCGGGGTCGAGTTCGGGGAGCCGCACCTGCATCCAGCCGAGGCGGCCGCGCTCGTAGACCTGGGGGTCATCGACCGGATCAACGGCTCGCTGCACCGAATCCCGCTCGGCGACCAGCGAAGCGAACCCGGGATGCTGCTGCACGAGTACTCCGCCGCCGAGGTGATGTGGGCCTACCTCGAGGAGCTGCCCCGCATGGTCGCGGGTTCGGACGTATTTCAGGTCTTCACCCATATCGACTGGGTCGCGCGCTACTGGCCCGTGGATGAGATCGGCCCGTTCGATCCGAAGCCGTTCGAGGAAGGCTTTCGAGCCGGGATGCGCGCGCTCGCGGCCAGCGATCGCGCCCTCGAACTGAACACGCGCCGTCTCTGGTCGTGGATGCCGCAGTGGTGGGCCGAGGAGGGCGGCCGCGCGATCACGTTCGGCAGCGACGCGCACGAGCCCGAGTCGCTCGCGGCGGGATTCCCCGAGGCGATGCAGATGGCGGAGTACTTCGGGTTCCGTCCCGGGCGACGGCCGCAGGACTTCTGGGTTCGATGATGGGCAAAATCCGCTCGAGCGGGCAGGATTGGGGCCATGGCACGATCGACGGACCGGCAGGATCGGTCGTTGTCGGCCCGCATACGCGGGATGTTGCAGGAGCATCCTGACCTCGACTCGACCGCCGTGAGGGTCACTGCCCGCCAGGGCGTGGTGCAGTTGCGCGGCGTGGTGCGCACCCACTCGGAGCGTCTGCTGCTGTGGACGCTCGTGAACGACTTCGCCGGCGTGACTGGCGTCGACAGCCTGGTCGAAGTTCACCCGGTCGGCCCGCACTGGCGGCTCGACGACGCGTCGGTGCAGCAAGCCGCGAGCACCGCGGCGGGTGCGGCTGGCGGCGAGAACGTGACGATCGACGTGCACCAGCATGTGGTGACCATGAGTGGCGAGGTGCGCGACGCCGACCAGCGCGCCCGAATCCGGCATGCCGTGACCGAGGTGCCGGGTGTCGACTTCGTGCGCAACCAATTGAGGATCTCCGCCACAGGTTCCGGCGCGAGTGAACTGCCCGAGTCCGAAGCGTGGCGCCTGCTCGAGACCACCGATGTCGGCCGTCTCGCCCTGCGCCGCGACGACGGCGTCGACATCTTCCCGGTGAACTACCTCGTCACCAATCAGGTGCTCTACTTCAGGAGCGGCCCGGGCACGAAGATGATGCAGCTCACGGCGGATCCCCGCGTTGCCTTCGAGGTGGATGGCGGACGTGGACGCGTGCGCTGGAGCGTGGTGATCCGAGGCACGGCGCGCCGCCTCGGCATCGACAGCGACATCGAGTCGTCTGGGGTGCTCGACCTCAAGCCGTGGGATCCTCGCGGCAAGCACAACTACGTTGCGCTGCAGCCTGAGACGATCACCGGGCGCCGATTCCGGCGGTGACTACTGCGCGGTGATCGTTCCGGTCGACGCGATCTGCTCGTGGTGGTGGATGACCTCCGCCACGAGGAAGTGCAAGAACTTCTCCGCGAACGCCGGGTCGAGGTGCGCGTCTTCCGCGAGCGCGCGCAGACGTGCGATCTGCACCTGCTCGCGCTCCGGGTCGGAGGGTGGCAAGCCGACCGCGGCCTTGAGGCGACCGACATCCTGGGTGGTCTTGAAGCGCTCCGCAAGCAGGTAGATCAGGGCCGCGTCGATGTTGTCGATGCTCTGGCGCAGGCGCACGAGGTCTGGGTTCACTTCAGCCACGCGCCCAATCTACCGACAGACTGAGTGCATGCGACGCGCCGCCGTGATCTTCCTCGCGTCGGACTTCGCGAGCCTGCTCGGCAACGCCGCCGTCGTGCTCGTGCTGCCCTACCTCGTGCTGCTGCGCACGGGTGACCCGGCGGCAGCCGGGATCGTCGCGGCGACCAGCGCGGTGCCCGGGTTCGTGGCCGCCGTGGCGGGGGGTGCGCTCGTCGACCGCATCGGGCGCCGCCGCATGAGCATCATCGCGGATGTGGGGAGTGCGGCATCCATCGCCCTGCTCGCCCTCGTCGACGCGACCCTCGGGCTGAGCCTCGGCTGGTTCATCGCCCTCGGCCTGCTCGGCGCCCTGTTCGACGTGCCCGGCATGACCGCGCGCGACGCGATGCTCGGACGCGTCGCCCAGGTCTCGAACGTTCCGCTCGAACGCCTCGCGGGCATCAAGCGCGCCGGTTACGGCCTCGCGTTCCTCGTCGGACCGGCCGCCGCCGGCATCGCCCTCACCTTCCTGCCCGCTCCCGCAGTACTCATCGCCGTTGCAGGATGCTCGGCCCTCGCCGCGCTGCTGGCCTTCGCCAGCCCCAAGTCGCTCGCCCAGCACGCCGTCGACGAGAAGCTGCCGCGCGCAGTCGGGGCGCCGGAAGCCGCCCCGCCCGCCCCCTTCGGGCTCCGCGCCATCCGCGAGGGCTTCACCCTCTTGGCGGCCTCCCGCATCGCTGCCGCAACCACCCTGCTCGGCGTCGGGTCGATGTTCGCGATCGGCCCGTTGCAGGCGGTGGTGCTGCCCACTCTCTTCTCGCGCGGAGGCACGGATGGGCGGGGCGCACCCGAGCTGCTCGGCGCGGCGCTCGCGACGGTCGCGGTCGGCCTCATCGCGGGCGCCCTGCTCTCGGCGCCGTTCATGGCCGCTGCTGGTCGGCGCGCGGCGCTCGTCACGGCGCTGCTCGGTTC
>JALYWB010000002.1 GCA_030852935.1 Actinomycetota bacterium
CCGTCGAGCGGGCCGATTCGTTCCGTCAGCTGCTGCAGAACGCGCTGCAGGTGCACGCCACCCTCGTCGGCCAGCGCCAGAACGAGGAGATGCGCCGGCTCAGCGAGACGAACCTCGCGCAGAGCGAAGAGGTCAAGAAGATCTCGAGCTGGGCCGCCATCATCTTCGCGCCGACGCTCATCGGCACCGTCTACGGAATGAACTTCGACGTGATGCCCGAGCTGGGCTGGGAGCTGGGGTACCCGTTCGCCCTCGCCCTCATGGTCGGCTTCGGGCTGACGCTCTACCTGATCTTCAAGAAGCGCGGCTGGCTCTGATGACGCTTCGATCTGCTCACCGAACCACCGGCGCCCTTCCCCGGGGCATCCGATCACAGTTAGCGTGGTTGCATGACCGATATCACCGACGATCTGCCCGTTCGCCTGATGCACGAGGAACACGCCGGATGGAAGGCTATCCTCGACGGTCGGGGGGGCGAGTACTACCACCGTGCGATGACCCGCGACGCGCTCATGGTCGTTGAGGGAGCCGTGTTCGGGCGCGACGACATCCTCACGGCATTCCGCAGCGCCCCGCCGTGGGACGCGTACGAGTTGCACGAACCCGCCGTCATCCGGCTCGGCGACCGCGCCGGCATCCTCGTGTACCGCGCCGTCGCCCGCCGCGGAGACGACACCGCGAACCTCCGCATGTCGACGACCTACCTCTACGACGACGGAGCGTGGCGGGTCGCCGCCCATCAGCAGACGCCCGCCTGACACCGCCGTCGGGGAGCGAAGGACGTCCTAGAGCCGGCCGATGCCGGTGCCGATGATCACCACGCCGATGACCAGCAGGATGATCGCCGTGATCTCCCCGTTGTTGCGCGCGATCCAGTCCTGGGCTGCGACGAGCCGCGGCTCCATGCGCTTGGGCGATGCCAGCGTCAAGATGATCGGCACGGCCACCGTCGAAGCGCCGACGACCGTGTACACCATGATCGCCACGGCCGACTCGGCCAGCGAGAGGTCGTCGCCGCGGATGGCGAGGCCAGCGGCCATGGCGAGGAGCAGGCCCTTGGGTCGAAGATTGAGCGCGAACGCGACGCCGAACGCGGACCACGGACCGAGCGAGCCGACCGTGTCGAGCCATTTGGGCATCGTCGTCGACGGATTCTTCTTCTCGCGATACCACGCCACGATCGCAATCACGATGAGCGCGGCGCCGACCAGGATCTCGCCGATGCCCACTGCCGTATCGGGCTGCCGCGATGAGCGCGGCGTGGGTACGGCCTGGGCGCCGAGCGCGCACAGCCATACGACCACCGCGATGCCGAGCACCCATCCGATGAGGAACGGCAGCGCCGACCTCGTGCGGCTCGGCGAGAGCAGGATCAGGATCGTCGCCATGATCGGCACCGAACTGATCGCCACGGCCAGCGCGAGCGGGAGCAGATGTGCGAGGGCCTGCAGCATCCGGTTCCTCCGTCTCTCGCCTACTGCAGCGCCGACGTGAGCCGGGCGACGCCGTCGAGGAACGTGGCCGAGGCAGGCTCGCGCTGCCACTCCTCGAGGGTCAGCTCCCGTCCGATCGCGCGATACCCGGCCTCGACCTCGCGCATCTGGTCGACGAACGAGCGCCCGTGCACGAGCAGTGACACCTCGAAGTTGAGGTTGAACGAGCGGATGTCCATGTTGCTCGAGCCGATCACAGCGACCTCGTCGTCGATCGAGAGGTGCTTCGCGTGCAGGATGTACGGGCCCGGGTACATCCAGATGCGCACGCCCGCGCGCAGCAGTTCGCCGTAGTACGACCGTTGTGCGTGCCACACGGAGCCCTGGTCGCCGATCTCGGAGACGAACAACTGCACGTCGAGGCCGCGCAGCCGTGCCGACGTGATCGCGTACATCATCGCTTCGTCGGGAACGAAGTACGGGCTCGTGATGATGACCTGGCGTTGGGCCGACGAGACGAGCGAAAGGAACATCCGCAGGTTGTTCTCGCCGTCGTAGGCCGGCCCGCTCGGCACGACCTGGCAGTCGAGCGCCTCGGCGGACCCGTCCATGGCGACCCCGTCGGCGGCGAGGTTCTCGTCGTCGCCGAGGAGCTCGTCGGTCTCGGCGTACCAGTCCGAGAGGAAGACCGCGTTGAGTTCGGTGACGACGGGTCCGGTGACGCGCGCGACCAGCTCCTGCCACTGCAGGCCGCGTTTGATGTTCTTCGGGGAGTTGTAACTACGGTCGATGAGGTTCTGCGAGCCCGTGTAGCCCACGCGGCCGTCGACGACGACGAGCTTGCGGTGGTTGCGCAGGTCGGGACGCTCGAACCTGCCCGAGAAGGGCGACCGCAGGGGAAGCATCGAAACCCATTTCACGCCGATGCGGTCGAGCTCGGCGAAGGTCTCGTCGTGGCCCGCGGTACGGCGGGTGGACACGCTGTCGAGGAGCAGCCGCACGATGACGCCACGCTGCACGGCCCGCTCCATCGCGGCGAAGAAGCCCTTCGTGGTGGCGTCGAACGACACGATGTAGAACTCGACGTGCACGAATCGCGTGGCCGTGTCGATGTCGGAGGCCATCTCATCGATGGACGCCTGGTAGTCACCGATGAGGCGGGCGGTGTTGCCGCTCACCGCAGGGAACGCGCCCACGCGCCGGTTCTGCTCGACGACCGTCGCAAGCCACGGTGGCCACTTCGCGGTGTCGGGCACGAGCGCCGGCCGGTCGCCCCGCGCTGCGATCATCCGGTTGATCTCCCGCTGTCGCCCTCGCCTGGCCTTCGACAGCTTGATGTTGCCGATCAGCAGGAACAGCAGGATGCCGATGAACGGGATGAGCAGGATCGCGAGGAGCCATGACATCGCCGCCGTCGGCTTGCGGTCCTTCGGGATGATGATGAGTGCGGTGATCCGGATGGCGAGGTCGACGAGCACGAGCACGCCGCCGATGACGGCGGCCGTCTCGGCGCTCACGCCGCTCCAGGCGTTCGAATCGTGCGACTCCGGGACATGGCGCGCCTACTTTCCACGTCGCGGGTCGCGCCGCCCACCGGCACGCACGCCGCGTGGTCTGAGTATGGCAGGCGATGGGCGCTCACGGAACGGCCCGCACGGGCTCGCTTCGACGGCTCGCTTCGACGGGCTCGCTTCGACGGGCTCGCTTCGACGGGCTCGCTTCGACAGGCTCCCTTCGACAGGCTCAGGGAGCGAAGTGAGCTCAGTCGGTGCCGAGGTCGAACGCGGCGGCCTCGATTGCGGCATCCGTCGCAGCTTCGAGGTCGGTCTCGAACTCGCCTGCCATGATCTCGGCAGCCTCGCCCGCCTCGAGCACGCCGACGAGCTCGGCGGTCGTGCCGCCGACGATGCCCTGGGCGGCGTACTGCTCGAGGCGCGCACGGGAGTCGGCGATGTCGAGGTTGCGCATCGTGAGCTGGCCGATGCGATCGATCGGACCGAACGCGGCGTCGCCCACCCGCTCCATCGAGAGCTTGTCGGGGTGGTAGCTGAGCGCGGGGCCCTCGGTGTTGAGGATCGTGTAGTCGTCGCCGCGGCGCAGGCGCAGCGTGACCTCGCCGCTCACGGCAGAGCCGACCCAGCGCTGGATCGACTCGCGCAGCATCAGCGACTGCGGATCGAGCCAGCGGCCCTCGTACATGAGGCGGCCGAGACGACGGCCCTCGGCGTGGTAGTTCGCGATGGTGTCTTCATTGTGGATCGCGTTGAGCAGCCGCTCGTAGGCGATGTGCAGCAGCGCCATGCCGGGCGCCTCGTAGATGCCGCGGCTCTTCGCCTCGATGATGCGGTTCTCGATCTGGTCGGATGCCCCGAGCCCGTGCCGCCCACCGATCGCGTTCGCCTCGTAGACGAGGGCGACTGCGTCGCTGAACTCTGCGCCGTTGATCGCGACGGGCCGGCCCGCCTCGAAGCGGATCGACACCTCTTCGGTGCGGATGTCGACATCGTCGCGCCACGCCGCGACGCCCATGATCGGCTCGACGATGTCGAGGCCGGTGTCGAGGTGCTCGAGCTTCTTCGCCTCGTGCGTTGCGCCCCAGATGTTCGCGTCGGTGGAGTACGCCTTCTCGGTCGAGTCGCGGTAGGGGAAGCCGCGCGCGACGAGCCACTCGCTCATCTCTTTACGACCGCCGAGTTCGGTGACGAACGCAGCGTCGAGCCAGGGCTTGTAGATGCGCAGGCGCGGGTTGGCCATCAGTCCGTAGCGGTAGAACCGCTCGATGTCGTTGCCCTTGTAGGTCGAGCCGTCGCCCCAGATGTCGACGCCGTCCTCTTTCATAGCGCGCACGAGCAGGGTGCCCGTGACGGCTCGGCCGAGCGGCGTCGTGTTGAAGTACGTCTTGCCGCCGGAGCGAATGTGGAACGCCCCGCACTGCAGCGCGACGAGCCCCTCTTCGACGAGCGCGGTCTTGGCGTCGACGGCGCGGGCGATCTCGGCGCCGTACTCCTTCGCACGGTCCGGCACCGCGTCGATGTCGGGTTCGTCGTATTGGCCGATGTCGGCGGTGTACGTGCAGGGCACCGCGCCCTTCTCGCGCATCCACGCGACCGCCACCGAGGTGTCGAGGCCACCGGAGAAGGCGATGCCGACGCGTTCGCCGACGGGCAGGCTGGAGAGGACTTTCGACATGGCCTCCAGCCTACTTCGAGCGGATGCCGCGACGACGACACGGGCCGCCTGGGTTGCCCCCCGGAAGAGGTACGTCGGTAGACTCTCGCCACCGGTCGTGCGGCCCAAGGACGCCGCCGCTCGTCGCATCCACTGGACAGGCCGGGCCGCCAGCCGACCCGGTCGGCGGTGCTCCACTCGCATCGAACGGAGATACGTATGAAGAAGCACCAGGTGATCGGTGCGGCATCCGCCGTTGCCCTCGCCGTCGGTCTCATCGGCACCGCGGTCGCTCCCGCGGCGGCCGCGCCCCCGGCAACGGGCGCCGAGACCACGTACGTCGTACTCGCCCCACAGGGCAAGAGCACCAGCAAGGCCGAGGCGCGCGTGGCCGCGGCGGGCGGCACCGTCGTCGCCGCCTACGACCAGATCGGCGTTCTCGTCGCGAAGTCCACCAGTACCGCGTTCGCTGAGGCGGTCGTCGGAGCCGGCGTTCAGTCCGTGGCCTCCACGGACGGGCTCGGTACCACCCTCATGGAGGACGAGGTGATCGAGACGGTCGACTCGGCGGTCGTCGAGGCCACCGGCGACCCCACGGGGGAGCCCCTCTGGGCCAACCAGTGGGACATGGCGCAGATCGACGTCCCGGCCGCACACGGCGTGACGACCGGTGACCCGTCGGTTGTCGTCGGCGTGCTCGACTCCGGCATCGATGCCACGCACCCCGACCTCGCCACCCAGGTGGCGAAGGACCAGAGTGCCTCGTGCATCGGCGGCGTCGTCGACACGAGCGAGGCCGCGTGGAGCCCGACGACATCGACGCATGGCACCCACGTCGCGGGCACGATCGCTGCGGCCATCAACGGCATCGGCATCGCCGGTGTCGCCCCGGGCGTCAAGGTGGCGTCGGTGAAGGTGGTCAATGACGACGGCTTCATCTTCCCTGAGGCGGCCATCTGCGGCTACCTCTGGGCGGCCGACCACGGCATGCCGGTCACGAACAACAGCTACTACATCGACCCGTGGGAGTTCAACTGCGTCAACGACCCGCGGCAGCGTCCGGTCTGGCAGGCCGTGCAGCGTGCGCTGAGCTACTCCTCGGCGAAGGGCACGCTCACGGTGGCGTCCGCTGGCAACAGCAACGTCGACCTGCAGCACAAGTTCATCGACTCGACGAGCCCGAACGACGGCAGCTACCCCGTCGAGGACCGCACCATCACGGGCGCCTGCCGCGACCTCCCGGCCGAGGCGCCCGGTGTCGTGACGGTGTCCGCCGTCGGACCGACCGAGCAGAAGAGCTACTACTCGTCGTACGGCCAGGGCGTCGTCGACGTCACGGCGCCCGGCGGCGACACTCGCTTCCGCACCGGCGGCGCTTCGTCGACCATCACCGACGCGGTGCTCTCGACGGTTCCCGGCGGCTGGGGCTGGTCGCAGGGCACCTCGATGGCGGGCCCGCACGCGGCCGGTGTCGCGGCGCTCGCGATCTCGGCGCACCCGGGCATGAAGGCGGGCCAGCTCGCGTCGTTCCTGGAGCGCACGGCAACGCCGATCGCGTGCCCCGAGGGCGTGTACGAGCCGCGACCGGGGTACCCGGCCACCTGCACGGGCGGTGAGCGCAACGGCTTCTACGGAGCCGGCAACGTCAACGCGTTCAACGTCGTGCAGTAGCCGACCGAACGGATGACGCAGCGAGGGGCTGGGCCGAGGGGCCCGGCCCCTCGTGCGTGCGACCGATTCGGAGCTGGCACGCCCAGTTCCAAGGCCTGCGGGGGGCCTCGCGATAAGGTTGGGTGTGGCCGTAGACGAATCAACACCAGAGCACGGGGCGTCGCTCGCCGACGAACCCGAGGTGCGCCAGGCGCTCGCCGAAGCGGATCGTGCATCCGTGGCATCCGTCGTGTCGCAGCATCCGTCATCGCCGCTCGCCTGGACCGAGCTCGCCGACCTCGCCGACTCCGAGGGCCACGCCATCGAGGCGTATGCGTTCGCCGCCGTCGCAGTCGAGTTCGCCTGCGCGCAGTTGCGCGAATCCGGGTGGACACCCGGTTCACCCGTGTCCTGGTCGGACGAGCCCAACCGGGCCTACCTCCGAGCGCTCGACGCGCAGCGCCGCGCCGCCGCCCAGCTCGGTCTCGACGATCAGGCCCGCAGGCTCGCTGACGAACTCGCATCGGCCGACCCGGAGGCACCCGCGCGCATCGCGTCGGAGTTCACGCCGACCCAGCTCATGCCGATCGTGGCATCCGCCGGTCTCTTCGTGCCCGTCTCAGAGACCGTCGCGTACGCCGGCGAGCCGCTCGCCGAACCCGCCGCCATCGACGCGGCAGGAGAGGACTGACATGCCCGCAGCCGTACTGATCGGTGCACAGTGGGGCGACGAGGGCAAGGGCAAGGCGACCGACCTGCTCGGCTCGCGCCTCGATTACGTCGTCAAGTTCAACGGCGGCAACAACGCCGGGCACACCGTCGTCGTCGGCGAAGAGAAGTACGCCCTGCACCTGCTGCCCTCTGGCATCCTCACGCCCGGCGTCACGCCCGTGATCGCGAACGGCGTCGTCGTCGACATCGAGGTGCTCTTCGAGGAGCTCGAAGGGCTCGAGAGCCGGGGGGTGGATGTCTCGAAGCTGCGCGTCTCGGCGAACGCGCACCTGATCACCCAGTACCACCGCACGCTCGACAAGGTCACCGAGCGATTCCTCGGCAAGCGCCAGATCGGCACGACCGGTCGCGGCATCGGCCCGGCCTACGCCGACAAGATCAACCGCGTGGGCCTGCGCATGCAAGACCTGTTCGACGAGAACATCCTGCGGCAGAAGGTCGAGGGCGCGCTCGACCAGAAGAACCACCTGCTGGTGAAGGTCTACAACCGCCGGGCGATCGGCGTCGACGAGGTCGTCGAGGAGCTGCTCGGCTACGTCGACCGGTTGCGCCCCATGGTCACCGACACCTCGCTGCTCCTGCACCAGGCGCTCGAGCGCGGCGAGACCGTGCTCTTCGAGGGCGGCCAGGCGACCATGCTCGACGTCGACCACGGCACCTACCCCTTCGTCACCTCGTCGAACGCGACGAGCGGCGGCGCGATCACGGGCTCGGGCGTCGCCCCGAACCGCATCGACCGGGTCATCGCGGTCATCAAGGCGTACACGACGCGAGTGGGCGCCGGGCCCTTCCCGACCGAGCTCTTCGACGAATGGGGCGAATTCCTCTCAGAGAAGGGGCATGAGTTCGGCACCACCACGGGCCGTGCACGTCGCACCGGATGGTACGACGCGCCCATCGCCCGCTATGCGGCGCGCATCAACGGCGTCACCGACTTCGTGCTCACCAAGCTCGACGTGCTCACCGGCCTCGAGCGCATTCCCGTGGCCGTCGCGTACGACGTCGACGGCCAGCGCTTCGACGAGGTGCCGGTGTCGCAGTCCGACTTCCACCATGCGACGCCCATCTACGAGGAGCTCCCCGGCTGGAGCGAAGACATCTCGGGTGCACGCTCGTTCGAGGAGCTCCCGGCGAACGCGAAGAGCTACGTGCGCGAGCTCGAGGCGATGAGCGGCGCACGAATCTCGGCGATCGGCGTCGGCCCCGGCCGTGACGAGATCGTGCAGTTGCACGACCTGCTCGATTGAGCCGCCGATGCCCGAACATCGCATCTTCGGCGTGAGCTTCGCGAGCATCTATCCGCACTACGTGACCAAGGTCGAGCGAAAGGGTCGCACCAGGCAGGAGCTCGATCAGGTCATCGGCTGGCTGACCGGCTACGACGACGCCGGGTTGGCGGCCGTCATCGCCGACGAGGTCACCCTTGCCGACTTCTTCGGGCGGGCCCCGGCGTTCAACCCGCACGCGTCACTCATCACTGGGATGATCTGCGGCTACCGGGTGGAAGAGATCGACGATCCGTTGATGCAGCAGATCCGCTACCTGGACAAACTGGTCGACGAGCTGGCCCGCGGCAAGCAGATGGCGAAGATCCTTCGCCAGCCATGATCGCGCGACCCTGAGGCGGCGCGTTTCCCTGACGGAACGACGAGGGACCGGATGCCGCGTCGGTGCGGCATCCGGTCCCTGAATCGTCGTTCGTGAGCCGGTGGCCTAGGGCTCGGTACCGATCTTCTTGTCGAGGTTGTCGCGAACGTCGTCGATCTTGGCGTCGTGCTCGTCGGGCGTGACCTTCTTCGCGGCTTCGGAGACGGCATCGAGGACCTTGTCGCTGATGTCCTCGGCCTGCTCGCTGTTGAGCGCCTCGTTGATCTTGTCCTTGTTCTCCTCGACGAAGTCCTGCGCCTTCTTGCCGAGGTCGTCCAGTGCACCCATGTCCGTACTCCAATCCCGGGAGTCTCCCATCGTCATCGTATGGCTGTCCGGGTATCCGCCGGAAGGCCTCGGAGCCTCGAGGCCTCGAAGCCGCGGAACCCGCTGACCGCGCGGGGTCATGCGCCGGCATCGGCGTCGACGACTCGTGCGCCCGCGATGTGCGACACTCGTGGCGTGACTGCCATCCGACCCGCCGACGAGCCGCTCGTGGGCCGCTTCGTCCGCCTTTCGCCGTTCACCGAGGCCGACATCCCCGAGCTGGAGCGTGCGATTCGGCGCCCCGAGGTGTACGCCGGAGGATATGGAGGTGGGCCGGCCGGTCTGCCCGCCGATGCCGAGGCCTTCGCGGTGCGCGCGGCCGCGTACTACACGGGTGGGCCGGCGGCGTTGCCGTGGACCGTGCGGCTCGAGGGTGGCGCCGACCACGGTGCCATTGTCGGAGCCACCAAGCTCGGTGACCTCGATCTGGTGCACGAGTCGGCGCACATCGGATGGACGGCGTATCACCCGCGCGTGTGGGGCACGGCCGTGAACCCCGAGACCAAGCTGCTGCTGCTCGGCCTCGCGTTCGACCACGGCTTCGGACGCGTGAAGCTGCAGGCCGACTCGAGCAATGCGCGTTCGCGCGCCGCGATCCTCAAGCTGGGCGCGGAGTTCGAGGGCATCGCCCGGCGGCACATGGTTCGCCCCGATGGTTCGCGGCGAGACTCGGCCGTCTACTCGGTCATCGTCGACGACTGGCCGAGGGTGCGAGCCGGCCTGGAGGCGCGACTCGCCGCGTGGGAGGGTCGGGTCGTTTCGCTGAACGGCAGTGGCGTCGGCGGCTGAGCGGGCCATGAGGCATCCGGCTCGGCGCGCGAGGCGATGGTGAGGCGCTCGCGGCGGGTCGGCGGCCGCTCAACCGGCGAGTTCGAGCGCGCCGTCGATGACCGCCGCCGCGCCGCCGAGGTACGCGATCACGATCACGGCCGCACGGGCCGCGCGGTGCCCGACCTTGGCGTGCAGGAACTCGCCGGCGGCCAGGCCCGCGAGCAGCGCCACGATCACCCACGCCCACACCACGGCGTCGAGCCCGGGCATCACCCAGCCCGTCGCGGCGAACTTGCCGATGAGTGAAGCCGTGCCGATCACCACGAAGTAGGGCTGCGCGGTCGCGGCGAAACCGACCTGCGACCAGTGGGTCGCCACCGCATAGACGCTCAGGGCCGGTCCGCCGACGCCGGCCGTGGCGTTCATGAAGCCCGACGCAGCGCCGGCGATGACCGCGGGGGATCGCCCGGTCGCCCGGTGCGAGGTACGCGTGACGACGAGGATGACGGTCAGGGCGACGATCACGAGTACGCCGACGCCGAATTGCAGCACGGGCCCGGGCAGCCGCGCGGCCACGATCGCCCCCACGGCCGTGCCGACCAGCGCAGGCACCACGAGCCAGGTGAAGCGTGACCACTCGACGTGCCGCCAGACCCGCGGCAGGATGAGCAGCGACGAGACGACCGCGCAGAGGTTCACCACGATCACGCCGTCGAATGCGCCGAGCACGATCACGAGCGCCGGCGACGCGATGAGCGCGAACCCCATGCCGGTGATGCGTTGCGATGCCGCCCCCAGGAACACGGAGAGGGCGACCAGCAGCAGCACCGGTACAGCCTAGCCCCGGTGCATCAGGCCGGATGCCGCGGCCGCCGTGCCTCGGCTTCCGGCACGTGCAGCCGCGCCAGGAACGCGTCGACGCCGCGCGGCACGCCGCGCCGATCGCCGCGTGAGACGAACACGGTGACGAGCACCGCGATCGGCACCGTCCACGCCGCCGGCTGCTCGAGGAACGGGCCGATGCCGGGCGCCGCCGCCGAGAGGACGCCGCCGCCGAGGATCGCCGCCCCCGAGAGCAGCGCGCCCGTCACCATGCCGGAGACCGCGCCGCGCGCGGTGAGCCCGCGCCACCAGATTCCGAGGATCAACACTGGGCAGAGGGTGGATGCGGTGAATGCGAATACGAGCCCGACGCTGCCTGCGAGTCCGCTCGAGTCGGTGGCGAGGGCGACGATCAGTGGCACGAACGACGAGGCGACCGCGGCGATGCGGAAGCCGCGGACGCTTCCGCCGAGCAGGTCCTGGCTGATCACGCCCGCGAGCGAGACGACGAGCCCGGACGACGTGGAGAGGAACGCCGCGAACGCACCTGCGATCACGAGCGCGGTGAGCAGCTCGCCGATCGGCCCGGGCACCAGCCGGCCGGGCAGCAGCAGGACGAGGGCGTCCGACTGTCCCGGCACCGCGAGGTCGGGTGCGAACGCGCGGCCGAGCAGGCCGAATGCGGTGGGGAACAGGTAGAAGACCGACAGCAGTACGAGCACGATGACGGTCGTGCGGCGGGCGGCGGCACCATCGGGATTCGTGTAGAAACGCACGAGCACGTGTGGCAGGCCGAGGGTGCCGAGGAGCAGCGCGACCATCAGCGAGACGGTACGGTACACGTCGAGGTCGCCCGGGCCCGCCGCCGGCGGGAACGCCTCGATCGGGGCGAGCTGCGGCGCGGGGTCACCTCCGCCGAGTAGGAGGAGCAGCACCACCACCGGCACGGCGAGCGCCGTGAGCTTCAGCCAGAACTGGAACGCCTGTACGAACGTGATCGACCGCATGCCGCCGGCCGCCACGATGACCGCGACGATCACGGCGACCGCGAGCGATCCCGCCCATGACGGCAGCCCGGTGGTGATGCGCACCGTGAGCGCCGCCCCCTGCAGCTGCGGCACGATGTAGAACCAGCCGACGACGATCACCAGCGTGCTGGTGACGCGGCGCGCCCACACCGACTCGAGCCGCGCCTCGGTGAAGTCCGGAATCGTGTACGCCCCCGAGCGACGCAGCGGCGCGGCGACGAAGAGCAGCAGCATGAGGTATCCGGCGGTGTACCCGATCGGAAACCACAGGCCACCCGACCCTGTGAGCAGGATGAGCCCCGCGATGCCGAGGAACGAGGCCGCCGAGAGGTACTCGCCACCGATCGCCGACGCGTTCCACCACGGCCGAACGGTGCGCGATGCGACGTAGAAGTCACTCGTCGTGCGTGAGACGCGCAAGCCGTAGAAGCCGATCAGGGCGGACGCGACGGCGACGACGGCGATCGCCGCGTACCCGATCGCGGGGTTCACTCGGCCTCCGTGAGCGATCGATAGCGTGCTTCATTGCGCGATGCGGCGCGTACGTAGAGGCCCCCGACCGTGATCGCGAGCGGGTACACGCCGACGCCGAGCAGCAGCCATGACAGCGGCACGCCGAACACGAAGGTCGTGTCGAACACGGGCATGAACGCGATGCCCAGCACGAAGAGCGCGGTCGCGGCGACGAACCCGCCCGCGAACACGACCGCGACCCGGAGCTGCGAGCGAATCAGGGAACGTACGTACACTCCGGCGATATCGCTGGTGGGTGCGTTCGCACCGACCTGGCCGGCAGGGCGAGCGGATGCCGCGGCCGCCCCCGCGCGCGCGGCCGTGACCCGCACGCGCGATGGCGCAGCCGCCGTTTGAGCCACAACCGCGGGTTGAGCCACGACCGCGGGTCGAGCCACGACCGCGGGTTGAGGAGGCGTGCCAGCGCCGTCTCGAAACCCGGCGCTTGCCGTATCGGGGTTTCGAGACGCTCCTTCGTCGCTCCTCGACCCGCGTTCCTCGCTCATGACCGCGGCCGGATGGTCGCCTGCTCGAGCCGCTCGCGCAGCGCGGGCAGCAGCCGGCGACTGACCGGCAGCTCGGCCGCGCCGACCGTGACGCTCGGGTGATCTGCGCCGAGCCGGATACGCGCGAGGTGCGGGATCGCCACGAGGTACGAGCGGTGGATTCGAAGGAACGCGTCCGACCACTGCCGCTCGAGGTCGGCCATCGGCACCCGCACCAGGTAGCTCGCCTCCTCGGTGTGCAGCCGCGCGTAGTCGCCCTGGGCCTGCACGTATCGCACCTCGTCACGCCGGATCATCCGGGTGGTGCCGCCGAGCGTGACCGCGATCACGTCGGGCTGCTGGTCGAATGCCACGGCGCCCGACGATGCCGCCGCGCCGGCATTCAACGCCTCGACGACGCGGCTCACCGAACGGTGCAGGCGTTCGGTGCGCACGGGCTTCAGCAGGTAGTCGACTGCGGCGAGGTCGAACGCCTCGAGCGCGCCCTCCTCGTCGGCGGTGACGAAGACGAGGGCGGGACGATGCTCGAAGCGCTGCATGGCCCTGGCGAGGTCGAATCCGGTGAGGCCCGGCATGTGGATGTCGAGGAACGCGGCGTCGACGGGCTCGCGGGTGAGCAGCCGAATGGCCTCGGCACCAGACGGGGCTTGGTGGATGTTGCCGACGCGCGGGTCCTGGCCCAGCAGGAACGCCAGTTCGTCGATCGCGGGCTGCTCGTCATCGGCGATGAGCACGGAGATCACGGTTCGATCCTTCCATCGTCGCCCGCTGAGCCCGTCGAAGCGGTCTCGCTCTGGCGGCTCCCTTCGACGGACTCAGGGAGCGGGGGCGGCGCTGCGACGGATGCCGCGACCCGGCCGGGTTGGGACTTCGGCACTCGCATCCTCACCAGGGTGCCAGCGCCCACGTTGGTCTCGACCACGAGCCCGTGCTCATCGCCGTACACCTGCCGCAGGCGCGCATCGACGTTTCGCAGGCCGACGTGCTCACCTGGCGCCCCACCGGCGAATGCGGTGTCGAGCACGACCGGATCGATGCCGACGCCGTCGTCTTCCACGCAGATCTGGGCGAATCCTCCCGAGTCGGCGGCGGTGATGGTGATGCGTCCGCCGCCCTCCTTCGACTCGAGCCCGTGCCGCACCGCGTTCTCGACGAGTGGCTGGATCGAGAGGAACGGCACGACGGTCGACAGCACTTCGGGCGCGATCTGCAGCGACACCTTCAACCGGTCGCCGAAGCGTGCACGTTCGAGCCGCAGGTAGCTGTCGATCGAGCGCAGCTCCTCGGCCACGGTCGTGTAATCGCCGTGCCGCCGGAACGAGTAGCGCGTGAAGTCGGCGAACTCGAGCACGAGTTCGCGCGCCTTCGCCGGATCGGTGTTGATGAACGAGGCGATGGCGTTCAGCGAGTTGTAGATGAAGTGCGGACTGATCTGCGCACGCAGCGCACGCACCTCGGCCTCGGCGAGCGCGGCCCGCGAGGCGTCGAGCTCACCCAGCTCCACCTGTGCGGCCACCCACTCGGCGACTTCACCCGTGGCGCGCACGAGCCCCGCCCGCACCGGGGCGGCGAACGCGACGATCACCCCGGCCGGCATGCCGCTCGCCATGATCGGTGCGGACACGGCATCCATCTCGCGGTCTCCGATCCGGATGCGCCGCTGCACCTGGGGCCTGCTCGAGGCACGCGCCTCGGCGGCAAGCCGGCCGGCGACCGCACGAACTGCGTCGTCGCCCTCGATGGTCACCGCACCCGCCGGATCGACGAGGGCGAGGCTCTCGCACCCGAGCAGCGCGCGAAGGTGCCGCCCGGCGCGCATGGCGTCGACCTCGCCGACACCGCCTCGCAGGTGCGTCGCGGCCCGGCTCGCGAGGTGCAGCGTCTGGTACGTCGCCTGCTCGACGTCCGTACCCAGCTCTTTCGACGCAACGACGATGCGCCGCAGCAGTACCACCACGCCCACCGCGATCGCTCCGGCCATCGCGCCGGCCGCAGCGGCGAGCAACATCGACTCGGGCATGCAGGCCAGCGTAGCCGTCGTTCGTCGTCGCGGATTCGCCGTTCGTCGCACGATGGCCACCGCTCACCGACGACGAGCGGCGGACGGCCCCGGCAGCATGGAGCGCGCGCCAGCATGGTCGCACTGCCGGGTCGTCAGCGACCATCACCCGGCAGCGGTGCGGCCGCCGGCCCGCCGATCCCCCCCGAAGGAGAGAGACGCCAATGGGCAATGACGCCCCGAGCGCGGAGACGACGCCGCCACAGATCGACTACCGCGCCGTTCAGCAATCGCCTGAGTTCCAGACCCTGCGCCGCACCCACCGGAACTTCGTGTTCCCCGTGCTCGGCGTGTGCCTGCTGTGGTACATCGCCTACGTGCTGCTCGCCGGCTACGCGCACGACTTCATGTCGACGCCCGTGTTCGGCAGCGTCAACGTCGCGATCCTGCTCGGTCTCGCCCAGGTCGTCACGACCTTCGCCGTGACCACGTGGTACGTCCACTTCGCGAACAAGCGGCTCGACCCGCTCGCCGCCGAGATCCGTGAAGAGCTCGAGACCGACGTCGCCGCGGCTCCTTCGACGAGCTCAGGGAGCACCGTTGCGGAGGTGAACCGCTGATGCGACACTTCGAAGCCGCCTCCACCTCGCCCGGCGACCCGTGGCTCAACATCGCCATCTTCGGCGCGTTCGTGGCGATCACGCTCGTGATCGTGTTCCGTGCGAGCCGCAACAACAAGACCGCATCCGACTACTACGCCGCCGGGCGCTCCTTCACTGGCGGGCAGAACGGCTCGGCCATCGCGGGCGACTACCTGTCTGCTGCCTCCTTCCTCGGGATCTGCGGCGCCATCGCCGTCAACGGTTACGACGGGTTCCTCTACTCGATCGGCTTCCTCGTCGCGTGGCTCGTCGCGCTGCTGCTGGTCGCCGAGCTGCTGCGCAACACGGGTCGGTTCACGATGGCCGACGTGCTCTCGTTCCGGCTGAAGCAGAAGCCCGTGCGCATCGCGGCGGCGACCACCACGCTCGTGGTCTGCTTCTTCTACCTGCTCGCGCAGATGGCGGGCGCCGGCGGCCTGGTGTCGCTGCTCCTCGGCATCGGCGACGAGGTCGGCCAAGCCGTCGTGATCACCGTGGTCGGCGCGCTGATGATCGTCTACGTGCTCATCGGCGGCATGAAGGGCACCACCTGGGTGCAGATCATCAAGGCGATCCTGCTGATCGCGGGCGCCGCGGTGATGACCGTGTGGGTACTCGCACTGAACGGGTTCAACCTCTCGACCCTGCTCGACCACGCGGTGGCGACGGCCGGTAACCCGGCGATCCTCGACCCGGGGCTCAAGTACGGCGTCTCGGAGGTCGCGAAGCTCGACTTCCTCTCGCTCGGGCTCGCGCTCGTGCTCGGCACCGCGGCGCTGCCGCACGTGCTGATGCGCTTCTACAC
>JALYWB010000052.1 GCA_030852935.1 Actinomycetota bacterium
CCCCGCCGCCGTTCGCATGCCCGAGTCGGCGGTAGGCTCGAAGTCGAGTATCAGGCGCGGCGATCCCGCGCGAAACGAGGCGATGGAGCCGCACTGTGTCGATGACCCGACCCGAACCCCTGCCCGAGCACGCGACCGCGAAGGAGCACGTGACGAACCCCGACGAACCAGGACAGCCGACCCGCACCGAGACGGATTCGCTCGGCAGCGCCGAGATCCCGTTCGATGCCTACTGGGGGGTGCACACCGCTCGCGCACTCGAGAACTTCCCGATCTCGAAGCGACCCATCTCGGTCTATCCCGATCTCATCATCGCCCTCGCGTCGGTGAAACAGGCCGCCGCGCGCGCCAACCGTGACGTCGGCGTGCTCAACGGAGAGAAGGCGGCCTGGATCGATCAAGCCTGCCAGCGCATCATCGACGGCGAGTTCCACGACCAGTTCATCGTCGGGGTGATCCAGGGCGGCGCAGGCACATCGACGAACATGAACGCGAACGAGGTCATCACCAACGTCGCGCTCGAGATCGCCGGCTACCCGAAGGGCCGCTACGACATCCTGCACCCGATCGACGACGTGAACCGCAGCCAGTCGACGAACGACACCTATCCGACGGCGCTGAAGATCTCACTCGCCTTCACGCTGAAGACCCTCCTCGCAGAGCTCGAGCTGCTGCGCCAGGCGTTCGGCCGCAAGGCGGAAGAGTTCCACGGGGTGTTGAAGGTCGGGCGCACCCAGTTGCAGGATGCCGTGCCGATGACTCTCGGCCAGGAGTTCCACGGCTTCGCGACGACGCTCGGCGAAGACCATGCCCGCCTCACGGAGACGATCTGGCTGCTCTCCGAGATCAACCTCGGCGCCACGGCGATCGGCACGGGCATCACCGCCGACCCCGGGTACGCGGTCTCTGCGGTGCGCCACCTCAACGAGATCACCGGCCTGAGTCTCGAGTCGGCACCCGACCTCATCGAGTCCACGAGCGACGCCGGCGCATTCATGTCGTTCTCCGGCTCACTGAAGCGCAGCGCGATCAAGCTCTCGAAGATCTGCAACGACCTTCGCCTGCTCTCCTCCGGTCCGCAGGCGGGTCTCGGCGAGATCAACCTTCCGCCTCGTCAGGCCGGCTCGAGCATCATGCCGGGCAAGGTGAACCCCGTCATCCCCGAGGCGGTCAACCAGGTGGCCTACGCCATCGCTGGCACCGATGTCACGGTGACGATGGCGGCCGAAGCCGGGCAGCTTCAGCTCAACGCCTTCGAGCCGGTGATCGCCCACTCCCTGCTGCAGTCCATCGTGTGGTTGCGCCAGGCGTGCTGGACGCTGCGAGTGAACTGCGTCGACGGCATCACAGCGAACGTCGAGCGTCTCGATTCGATGGTGGCCTCGAGCGTCGGCGTCATCACCGCGCTCATCCCGCACATCGGCTACACGGCCGCGGCCACGCTCGCCAAGGAGGCGCTCGCGACAGGTCGCCCGGTCGCCGACCTCGTGGTCGAGGGCGGGCTGATGACCAGGCACGATGTCGAGCGGCACCTCGCGCCTTCGAGGCTCTCGGGCATGCACCCGACCACCACGGCGATTCCCGTCATCGACCTGCAGGGCGAGCCGTCGGAGTAGGGCACGCGGGCAGGAGCCGGGTCGGGCCGGCCTCGTCGGCCCGACTCAGATGACGCGGCAGTGCGTGGTCAGCGAGCCGATGCCCTCGATCGTGACGGTGACCGTCGATCCGTCGTGGAGGAAGATCTGGGGGTTGCGGGAGTAGCCGGCGCCTCCCGGGCTGCCGGTCGAGATGAGCGTGCCGGCCGGAATCGTCGCAGATCGTGACAGGTACGAGATGATCTCGGCAACGGTGCGCACCATCTCACTCGTCGAGGCATCCTGCAGCAGGTGTCCGTCGAGGTTGGTCGTGAGCCAGAGTTGTTGCGGGTCGGGTACCTCGTCGGCGGTCACCACGACGGGCCCGGTCGGCGTGAAGCCGTCGAAGGACTTGCAGCGCGACCACTGCGCCTCGCTGAACTGCAGGTCGCGTGCCGTGATGTCGTTCACCGCGGTGTAGCCCCACACATAGTCGAGGGCATCTCTGGCGTGCACTCCGCGTGCAGGGCGGCCGATGATCACGCCGAGCTCGGCCTCGTAGTCGACCTGCTTCGTGAGGTCGTCCGGCCATGAGGTCGTCGAGCCGTGCCCGGTGAGTGAGTTCGGCCACAGCGAGAAGATCGTCATGGCGGTCTCGGAGCGGAGCTTCAGTTCCGATGCATGGGCCGCGTAGTTCGCACCGATCGCAATGACCTGAGCCGGTCGCAGGACCGCCGACGAGTGGCGGAGGTCGGACACCGCTGTGAGCGTCGTGCCGGATTCGAGCGCAGCGTCGACCGCCTCGCGCACCTCGGCGAGCCCGTCGGGTCCACGTTCGATCAGGTCTTGCAGGTCGCGTGGCGCGTGCGGCATCACCTCGTCGAGGAAGAGCGCGGCATCAGCCACCACCACCGAGAGTCGAGGAGTGGTCTGGCCTTCGACTCTCAGGTGCGCGAACTTCACCCGTCTAGGCTATCGGGCACCTCGCGGGGGCGACTGTGCGTCACATACAACGAACGCGCGTGAATGCACCGCGGCGTCGACAATGGCGGACGCTAGGGCGCCGCGCTCGCCGCACGCCACAGGTGCATGGACGCGTAGCTGCGCCACGGTGCCCACGCGACGCCGACCGCGTCGAGTTCGCGCGCGGTCGCCGGCAGGCCGAGCCGCGCGGCCCCGTTGCGGAGGGCCAGATCGCTCGTCAGCAGGATGTCGGGTGCTCGGGTGACCCGCATCGCGAGGTAGCCGGCCGTCCACGGGCCGATACCCGGCACGTCGAGCAGATCTGCGCGCAGCTCGTCGCGATCACGCTCAGGGGCGACGACGAGATCGCCGGTATCGAGCCGCCGAGCCACGTCGACGATGGTGCGGATGCGCGCGCGCGGCCCGCGCAGTACCGACTCGCCGCCCTCGGCGATCGCGCCAGGGGTCGGGAACAGCACTGCGGGCTCGTCGCCGGCCACCACCGGCAGGCGTTCACCGAGGGACGCTGCGAGCCGACCGAGCGCGGTGCGCGCCGACGCCACGGACACCTGTTGGCCGATGAGGGCGCGGAACACGAGTTCGTGGGCATCGAGACAACCGGGCACCCGCATGCCGGGAACGGCCGCGACGGATGCCGCGAGCGCGGGGTCGCCGGCGAGGGCGGCGTCGATCGCCACGGCGTCGGCGTCGAGGTCGAACAGCCGCCGCACGCGGGCAACGAGCGGCGGCAGGTCGGCGAGGGTCGAGAGCCGGGCCTCGACATCGAGTGCCGCGGCGCCGTCGCTCGGGCTGAAGGCCACGAGGGCGGGCCCACCCGGCAGCCGAAGGGTGCGGCGGTAGTCGGCTGGCCCGGCGGCCTCGACGCCGTCGAGTGCACGGGCCTGCAGCCAGGCGAATACGCCAGACGCGTCGAACGGCGCACGCGCGGGCAACCGGAGACGAACGACGCTCGCAGCGCCGCTCGTCACGCGACCGGTGCCGCCCGTGTCAATCGAACCGGCGTCGATCGGGCCTGTGCCGATCGGGCCGAGGTCGACGGGATCGGTGCTGATCGGACCGAGGTCGGCGCGGCCCGGCGACGGTCGCCGCTCGCGCTCGCGCACGCGTGCGGTCGCCCGCAGCTCAACGGGACTGCGCTGGTAGACCTCTCGAATAGTGTCGTTGAACTGGCGGATGCTGCCGAACCCCGACGCGAACGCCACGTCTGCGACGGGGAGCGAGGTGGCCGTGAGCAGCGACCGCGCCGTCTGCGCGCGGTGTGCACGCGAGAGCGCGAGCGGCCCGGCGCCGAGCTCTGCGGTGAGCACGCGGGTGAGATGCCGAGGCGTGTAATTGAGCCGGGCGGCAAGCCCGGGGACGCCCTCGCGTTCGACCACGCCGTCGGCGATGAGGCGCATGGCGCGCGCCGCGAGGTCGTCGCGCAGGTCCCACTCGGGGGAACCCGGCACGGCGTCGGGCAGGCAGCGCTTGCAGGCGCGCAGCCCCGCCTCGTGCGCGGCCGCAGCGGTGAGGTAGAAGCTCACGTTCGAGGGCTTGGGGGAGACGGCCGGACAGCTCGGCCTGCAGTAGATGCCCGTCGAGTGCACGCCCGTGATGAACTGGCCGTCGAACCGCGCGTCGCGGGACTGCATGGCACGATAGCGCTCGGCGAACAGCGGATCGTCGAGCGGGTCGGCGACCCCCGTGAGGGTGCGCTGCGGTGGTGTCATGCGACCAGCCTCGCACGAACCCCAGACATCGACTGGCGGAAATCGGACACCGCCGCATCGTTAGGCTGGGCGGATGCCGCATGATGTCGTCACCCAGCTGAAGGACGCCCTCGGGGCATCCGTCTCCACCGATCCCGCAGCCCTCGAGGCCACGCGTGAAGACCGCTCGGGGTGGCGCAGTGCGACCCCGCCCCTGGTGGTCGTGCACGCGGCATCCGTCTCCGAGGTGCAGCAGGTCATGCGCATCGCCCACGCGACCGGCACCCCGGTCGTCCCGCGGGGCGCGGGCACGGGACTGGCGGGCGGCGCGATCGCGAGCCGAGGTGCGATCATGCTCGACCTCTCCCGAATGAACCGGATCCTCGAGGTCTCCGAGGCCGATGAGCTCGCGGTCGTCGAGCCCGGGGTGCTGAACGGCGACCTGAACGTCGCGCTCGCACCGCGTGGGCTCTGGTTCGCGCCCGACCCGGCCAGCCGGGCCATCTCGTCGATCGGCGGCAACATCGCGACGAACGCGGGGGGCCTGCTCTGTGCGAAGTACGGCGTGACCCGTGAGGCGGTGCTGGGCCTCGCGGTCGTGCTCGCCGACGGCCGCCTGCTGCGCACCGGCCATCGCACGGTGAAGGGCGTGACCGGCTATGACCTGACCGCCCTCCTCACCGGTTCTGAGGGCACGCTCGGCGTCATCGTCGAGGCGACCGTTCGACTGCGGCCGATCGCGCGCGGCGAGGTCGTCACGGTCGCCGCCACGTTCGCCGACGTCGAGGGCGCCGCCGCGGCATCCGCTGCCGTGACCGCCGCACGCATCCGGCCGGCGGTGCTCGAACTCATCGACTCCTCGGGTCTCGCACGGGTCGCCGCATACCTCGGCGAGGCCGGCATCGCGGGTACCCCGCTCGAGGGCATCGCACCCGGCGAGACGTTCCTCCTCGCCCAGAGCGACGCAGCCGGCGCGAGTTCAGAGGCCGATGCGATCGCCGAGGTGTTCACGTCGGCGGGCGGTAGGGTCTCGAGATCTGCGGATGCCGCGGCCGGCGAGCGCCTGCTCGATATCCGACGGGCGATGCATCCGGCGCTCGCGGCATCGGGCCAGGTGCTCATCGAAGACGTCGCAGTGCCGCGTTCGCGCCTACCCGAGATGTTCCGGGCGATCGACGAGATCGGGCGGCGTCACGGCATCGAGATTCCCACGATCGCGCACGCGGGCGACGGCAACCTGCACCCGAACTTCGTCTACTCGGGTGACGAAGTCCCCGCCGAGGTGTGGCAGGCGGCCGACGACATGTTCCGCGCCGCGGTCGCGCTCGGTGGCACGCTCACCGGTGAGCACGGCGTCGGAGTGCTCAAGCGCCGCTGGCTCGCCGACGAGCTCGGCGAGGACTCGTTCGAGCTGCAGCGCGGGATCAAGGCCCTGTTCGACCCGACCGGCATCCTGAATCCCGGCGTCATGTTCGAATAGCCCCAACGGCGACGCCGGTGGTCGATAGGCTGCGCGAGTGAGCCAAGTGTCACCAACGCCCGCGAACCCGAACCCCGCGCCGCCGTTGTGGAACGCACCGCCCGTCGCGCGCAGCGGCGGTGCGGCGTTCGCGGCGGTCGGCATCGTCGTCGCGGCGATCGTCGGCCTGCTCGTGCTGGCCTACCTCGTCGCCGGCCTGGGTGTCTCGAGTCTCGTCATCGGGTCGCTGCTCGCGCTCGTCCCGCTCGCCATCGTGTTGCTCGCGGTGCGCTGGGTCGACCGCTGGGAGCCCGAGCCTCGGTGGGCGCTCTGGTTCGCCTTCCTCTGGGGTGCAGGGGTCTCCGTCGCGATCGCGCTACTCGTCGATCTCGGCGTGCAGCTCGCGGTCGCGTTCGCCGAGCCGGGCAGCGGCCCGAATGAGGCCCTGCAGGCTGTGGTGCAGGCGCCCCTCGTCGAAGAGACCGCGAAGGGCGTGGGCGTCCTCCTGCTCTACGCGTTCTCGCGGTCTCATTTCGACGGTCCGGTCGACGGCCTCGTGTACGCCGCCACGGTAGCGGCCGGCTTCGCCTTCACCGAGAACATCCTCTACTTCGGCGCCGCGCTCGCCGAGGGCGGCGACGAGCTCGGTGCGACCTTCGTGGTTCGCGGCCTCTTCTCGCCGTTCGCACATGTGCTCTTCACCGCCTGCATCGGCCTGTGCGTGGGTATCGGTGCGCGTCGGGGTGGCGGTGCTGGCGTGGTGGGATGGTTCCTGCTCGGCCTCGCCGCCGCGGTGCTCCTGCACGGCTTCTGGAACGGCTCCCTCGCCTTCGCGAGTGATGCGATCGGCCTCTACTTCACCGTGCAAGTGCCGATCTTCATCGGGGCGATCCTGCTCACCTGGTTCCTCCGCCGCGAGGAGGTGCGGGTCACCCGAACCCGGCTCGCAGAATACGGCGCCGCCGGATGGTTCAGCCCGGCCGAGGTCGAAATGCTCGCGACGGCGGGTGGCCGTCGGCAGGCCATCGCATGGGCGCGTGCGCAACGACCGCCACGCACCGCGTCGATGCGCAGGTTCATCTCGGATGCCACGCACCTGGCGTTCACCCGCCATCGCCTCGTCACCGGCCGCGATGGGCGAAAGGCTCGCACCGACGAACAGGCGCTCCTTGCCGCGGTCTCGGCCGGCCGTGCGGCATTGCTGCGCTGAACGGCCCGCGATCCGGGCACGCGCAGGGCGCGGGCTCCGGCACGCCACCGGCACGCCACCGGCACGGGCACCGGCACAGAAGAAACTCGCCGCCCTGTGGTGTGGCACTGCCGACATCTCTACGGGGCGACGAGTTCTCGAATTCCAGAGTGCAGCCTGTTCGCAGTCAGCGCAAGAGGGGGATGGACGGTTGTCCGCACCCGCCGCGTCCGTTTGGATGGAGCACATGACTGACACGAACAGCAAGCCCGAGGTCGACGCGCCCGAAGGGCCCGCCCCCGCAGACCTCGTCATCGAAGACGTCGTGGTCGGCGACGGTGCCGAGGCGACGGCCGGTTCGACCGTCGACGTGCACTACCTCGGCGTCGAGTACGACACGGGCGACGAGTTCGACTCGTCGTGGAGCCGCGGCCAGTCGATCAACTTCCCACTGCAGGCGCTCATCGCCGGCTGGCAGGAGGGCATCCCCGGCATGAAGGTCGGCGGCCGCCGCAAGCTCACGGTGCCGCCGCAGAAGGCCTACGGCCCCGCCGGCGGTGGTCACCAGCTCTCGGGCAAGACGCTCATCTTCGTGATCGACCTGCTCGGCGTCAGCTGAGCTCAGCCACCCATTCCAGGAGGTCGCCGGATTCACCGGCGGCCTCCTTTCGTTCCCGTCTTCCGCGCAATGGATGCGAGCAGGACGCCACTGCCGTCGCAGGGGATAGCATCGAAATACCTATCCCGAGAGGCACGACGACGTGACCGAGACCATTGCGCCAGTGCGCGGCACACCCGCCCGAACGGCGATCGCGGCATTCACGCCGTACGTCGTGTTGGCGGTGGTGCATCTCGTGATGCTCGTCACCGGGCCCGGCTGGGCGGTCACCGCAACGAAGGCGCTGCTGATGCCGCTCCTGGTCGTGGCGGTCGTCATCGTGGCGCGGCCGGTGGCCGGGGCGTCCGTGCCTGCAGGTATTCGGCTCCTGGTGCTCGCCATCGCGTTCTCCTGGGCGGGCGACGTCGCCCTCTCCTTCGCGGGCACGGTCGCGTTCGTCGTCGGGCTCGGCTGCTTCCTCGTCGCGCACGTCGTGTACATCGCACTCTTCGTGCGGATGCCGCGCGCCGGCCGTCGACCGCCGATCCCGAGCCTCGTCTACCTCGTGTGGTTCGTGGCGTTCCTCATCCTCCTGGGTCCGCACACCGGGGCGCTCTTCGTGCCGGTGGTGCTCTACGGACTCGTGCTCGCGGCAATGGCGGCGACCTCGGCCTGGCACGGTGCACTCGTGGCCGCCGGCGGTGCATTGTTCGTCCTGTCGGACTCGTTGCTCGGCCTGGGCCGCTTCCTGCCGGGCTACGACTTCGCACTCCACGACCTGCTGGTCATGTCGAGCTACCTTGCAGCCCAGGGACTCATCGCAGCCGGAGTGCTGCTGAAACTTCGTACGGAACGGTGGTGACCCCATGTCACGTATCACGGCACGCCGCCGCGTGGCCCGCTACACCCTCGGCGAGCGCACGTCGCGCCGCGAGGACGAGCTCACGGTCGAGGAACCGCTCGAGATCCGCGTCGGCGGCACGGCGCTGGCGGTCACGATGCGCACGCCTGGCCACGACGTAGAGCTCGCACTCGGTCTCCTCGTGTCAGAGGGAGTCCTCCGTCGCCGCGATGACGTGCTCGGCGCCCGTCACTGCACCGGCGACCCGCTCGAGGGAACGGGCGAGTTCAACGTGGTCGACGTCACGCTCGCGCCCGGCGTGGCGCCACCCGCGGCGACCGCTCGACATGCGCTGACCATGACGAGCGCCTGCGGGCTCTGCGGCAAGGACTCGATCGATGCGGTGCGTTCCAGATCGGCCTATGAGGTCGGGGATGATGCGATTCGCCTCGATCCGGCATGGCTCGCCGGGCTTCCCGATCGCATGCGCGATGCCCAGGCGGTGTTCGCGCGAACCGGCGGCCTGCACGCAGCCGCGCTCGTGGACGTCGAACGAGATGAGTTCCTCGTGGTGCGCGAAGACGTCGGGCGGCACAACGCCGTCGACAAGGTGGTCGGCTGGGCGCTGCGTGAAGATCGACTGCCGCTGCGCGGCACGGTGCTCGTCGTCTCGGGTCGCGCCGGCTTCGAGCTCGCCCAGAAGGCGTCGATGGCCGGCATCCCCGCGATGGTCGCGGTATCCGCACCGTCATCGCTCGCCGTCGACCTCGCGAACGAGGTCGGCCTGACGCTCGCCGGCTTCGTACGTGGCGCGTCGTTCGTCGTGTATGCCGGCGACGACCGGATACACCCGGCTCACGCCGCAGTGGAGGTACACGCATGACCACCGAAATCCCCGAGCACGCCGAGTATCCCGATCTCGAGACCGGACACCCGAAGCGCGAGGCCGCCGGTGCCGAGGCGGTCGTCCGCACGCTCGAATCGACCGTCCGACGGCTCGGCCCAGCCCGAGCCGCTCGGTTGCTGCTCGACATCAACCAGAAGGACGGCTTCGACTGCATGAGCTGCGCGTGGCCCGACCCGAGCCACCGCAACACCTTGGAGTTCTGCGAGAACGGCGCGAAGGCGATCACGTGGGAGGCCACGCCGCTCACGGTGCCTCGGGAGTTCTGGGCGGGGCATCCGCTGTCTTCGTTGCAGGACGCGACCGAGTACTGGCTCGGTCAACAGGGCCGCCTCGTCGAACCCGTCTACAAGCCGGCGGGCGCAGATCACTACGAGCCGATCACCTGGGACCGCGCGTTCGAACTCATCGGCGAGCGGCTGCGCGGGCTCGATTCGCCCGACGAAGCCGCCTTCTACACGAGCGGACGTACCGCGAACGAGACCGCGTTCCTCTACCAGCTCTTCATCAGGGCGTTCGGCACGAACAACCTGCCCGACTGCTCGAACATGTGCCACGAATCGACCGGTACCGCCCTGGGCGAAGTGATCGGCGTCGGAAAGTCCACGATCGCCTACGACGACTTCGGCAAGGCCGATCTCGTGATCGTGATGGGCCAGAACCCCGGCACGAATCATCCGAGGATGCTCACCGCGCTCGAGGAGACCAAGCGCAACGGCGGTTCGATCGTGGCCGTGAATCCGCTGCCGGAAGCAGGCTTGATCCGCTACAAGAACCCCCAGAAGGTGCGCGGGCTCGTGGGTCGCGGCACCGCCATCGCCGACCAGTTCCTGCAGATCCGCTCGGGCGGCGATATGGCGCTGCTCCAAGCAGTCTCCAAGCGCGTGCTCGACGCTGAGGAGGCTGCCCCGGGAACCGTGCTCGACCACGACTTCCTCGCGGCGCACACACTCGGCGTCGAGGAGTTCACTGCTCACCTGCAGCAGCTCGACGAGGCCGCCGTGCTCGAGGCGACGGGCCTGACCAGCGACCAGATCGACGAGTTGGCCGCCCGTTACCTCGCCGCCGATCGGGTGATCATCACTTGGGCGATGGGACTCACCCAGCAACGCAAGGCCGTCGACACGATCAAGGAGATCGTGAACCTGCTGCTCCTGCGCGGCAACATCGGAAAACCGGGTGCGGGCGCCTCGCCGATCCGCGGGCACTCCAACGTGCAGGGCGATCGCACCATGGGGATCTGGGAGCAGATGTCGGCGACCTTCCTCGACGCGCTCGGGGCCGAATTCGACTTCGAGCCGCCTCGTGCCCACGGGTTCGATGCCGTCCAGACCCTCCGTGGTCTCCAGGATGGACGGGTGAAGGCCTTCATCGCGCTCGGCGGCAACTTCGTCGGGGCGATCTCCGACACGGCCGCGGTCGAGTCGGCCATGCGCGGCGCCGCACTCACGGTGCAGATCTCGACCAAGCTGAATCGCTCGCACGTGGTGACCGGAGACGAGGCCCTCATCCTTCCCGCGCTCGGTCGCACCGAGGTCGACCTGCAGGAGACGGGTGCGCAGTTCGTCTCGGTCGAAGACAGCGTCTGCGCCGTGCACGCGTCCCACGGCAGCATTCCGCCGATCGGGGACGACGTGCGCAGCGAGATCGCGATCGTGGCGGGCATTGCACGTGCGACCCTCGGCGACTCGGTCGCGATCGACTGGGAAGGGATGGTGCGCGACTACGACGTCATCCGGGATCACATCAGCCGGGTGATTCCGGGTTTCGAGCGGTTCAACGAAGACATTCGACGCAAAGACGGCTTCGTGCTTCCGAACGGGCCGCGCGACTCGCGCAGCTGGCCGACGGCCAGCGGCAAGGCGCACCTCACGGTGAACCACCTCGAGTCGATCGACGTTCCGCCCGGGCGGCTCATCCTGCAGACGCTGCGTTCGCACGACCAGTTCAACACCACCGTGTACAGCCTGAACGACCGGTACCGCGGCATCCGCAAGGGGCGTGACGTCGTGTTCGTGCATCCCGACGACCTCGCCGGGCTCGGCCTGGCCGATGGCGATCGAGTCGACGTGGTGAGCGAATGGCCCGGCGAGCCCGACCGGGTGCTGCCCGGGCAGCGCGTGGTCGCCTACCCGACGGCGCGGGGCTGCGCGGCGGCCTACTTCCCCGAGGCGAACGTGCTGGTGCCGCTCGGGAGCACGGCCATCGGCAGCAACACCCCGGTGTCGAAGGCCGTCATCGTGCGACTCGAGCCCGTGGGCTGAACGTCAGCGCACTCCGACGCCGCCACGCTTCGGCTCGGTGGCCCGCTGTACGCGCTTCACGAGTTCGCGCCACGGTCCGGTGAGCTGGCGCTCGGCGAGCGTCGCGTCGTGCGGCTCGCAGCGGATGCGGTAGACGAATCGATCGGGCTCGGGCGGTGCGGGCGGCGGGCGGCCCCACGGGATCTCCTCGATCAGGAGGTACCAGTCGTCACGATCGGGTTGGTCGTCGATGCGCACCTCCCACGTGAGGCGAAGGCCCGCGAGCCCACCGCTCCGCGAAACGATGACGTCCATGTCGCGATGGTACTCCGCGACCGGAACGGCGGCTCAGGTTGCCGGCGGCACCGCGAGCCCGACCGCCGCCCAGCCGCCCTCGATAGCCCGAGTCTCGTGCGAGACCGGTCCGTGGCGCTCGTGCGCCGCGCGCACGGTTTCGCGCGCGAACTGCCGGAAGTCGCTGTTGGTGCGAAGCCGTCCGGAGGTGAGCACGTCGTACCAGATACGCCCCACGTGTTCCCAGGCGAAGCCGCCGAGTTCGATGGCAGCGACCGCGAACGCGCGGTTCGGGATGCCGGAGTTCAGATGCACGCCGCCATTGTCGTCGTCGGTCTCGATGTAGCGGTCGAAGTGATCGGGCTGCGGGTCGCGCCCGAGGATCTCGTCGTCGTAGGCGGTGCCGGGTTCACTCATCGAGCGGATGGCGCGGCCCTCGACCAGGTCGGTGAAGACGCCCTCGCCAATGAGCCACGTCGCCGACGCGGCATCCTGTCCCATGGAGTACTGCTCGACGAGCGCGCCGAACACGTCGGAGACGTGCTCGTTCAGCGCGCCCGACTGGCCCTGGTAGCGCAGCTTGGCAGTGCGTTCGGTCACGCCATGGGCGAGTTCGTGGCCGATGACGCTGAGCGAGCCGGTGAACCCGCGGAAGACCTGCCCATCGCCGTCGCCGAACACCATGCGCTCGCCGTCCCAGAAGGCGTTGTCGTAGTGGTCGCCGTAGTGCACGGTGGCCTCGAGCGGCATGCCGGCGTCGTCGATGGAGTCGCGCGTGAACACCCGGGCGAACAGCTCGAACGTGTCACCGAGCCCGACGTAGGCCTCATCGACGGCGTCGTCACCGGTGGCGGGATCGCCTTCACGGCGCACGAGGCGGCCGGGCAGGGTGTCGTCGCCCTCGGCGTCGGAGATGCGTCGGTCGGGCTGCGGCGCGGTACCGGGTGCGGCCGCCGGCCGCTCGTCGTGGGCGGGCCGCTCGGGTGCGATGAACGACGGCAGCTCACCCGAGAATCGCCATTCGCGCACCGGGTGGTCGCGCAGCAGCGATCGGCGCGCGGCCTCTGCGGCGGCATCGAACCGCGGGCCAGCCGCGAGCGCGATGTGCGCGAGCAGGTAGGGCGGCACGATCGCCGCGTGCGGCGACGGATGGGGGTAGGGCCGGGGCATCCGCGTCATGGAACGATCGTGACACGTCCCAACGACAGCCATGGGAAGCTGAAGGGGTGTCCGCCACCATCATCGCCCAGCGTGCGGTTCGCACGCACCCGATCGGCCTCGTGCCTGCGGTGCTCGTGTGCGGTGCCGCGGTGCTGCTGTTCGGGTTCATGGTGCCGATCGCCGGCTACGCGATGCTCGCTCTTGGGCTGGTCGCTGCCTGGCTCACCGACCGATCGGGCCGCACGAGCCGCTTGCTCGCCGACCTGTTCTTGATCGCCCTGGGGCAGGTGATCATCTCGACGATTTCGCTCGCGGCCGACATCAGCTACCCGAGCATGGTGAAGTTCGCGGTCGTGCTCGGCCTCGCCGTGGCGGTGCCCTACGTCATCTCGCGCTACTGGTACGGCGACCGCGTCATCCGCTTCCCGTGGCGAACGGGCCGCCGCTGGACCCGCACCCAGTGGCTCTACCTCATCGCCGTCATCGTCGCCGGCTGGCTCATCCTGCCGTTCTACTTCATCACGTCGGGCGTGTACACGAACTGGCCGACCGTCACGACGCCCGACGAGATCGCACGACTCTTCGTCGGCGTCAATGCCGTCGGCACCTGGGATGAGCTGTTCTTCATCTGCACGGTGTTCGCGCTGCTGCGCCGGCACTTCCCGACCTGGCAGGCCAACCTGTTGCAGACGATCGTGTTCGTGTCGTTCCTCTGGGAACTCGGGTACCAGTCGTGGGGCCCGCTGCTCACGATCCCGTTCGCACTCATCCAGGGCTACACGTTCAAGCTCACGAAATCACTCACGTACGTGCTGGTGGTGCACCTGCTCTTCGACGCGATCGTGTTCTGCGTGATCGTCTATGCGCACAACGGCTGGCCGGCGATCTTCCCGCTGGTGCCGGCGTAGGGAAGCGTCGGATGCCGCGCCCCAATCGAGATCCCGGCCGATACACCGGTCGGAGTCGATCGCACCGTTCGGACTCGAGGCACCGGTCAGGGTCGACACCCCGGTCAGGGTCGGCGCACCGGTCAGAACGGCACCGGTTCGTACTGCTCGAGCAACGATTGCCATTCGTCATCGAAAGACGAGAGCGGATCGGGCGGAATCGCGGGATCGTCGATGTCGGGTTCGGCCCGAGGGGCCGGTGGGCCCAACCCCAGCCCTTCGCCCACGCCCACCGGCGTGAACGGTCGCTCGGGCAGGGTTCGCAGCACGTGCCCGGCGGGGGAGGTCCACCGCATCACGCCGCGCGCTTCTTGCACTACGCGCCATCCGCTCTCGTGCTTGAGGCGATGGTGGTGTCGACACAAGACGGCGAGGTTCTTGTCGGCGGTCTCACCGCCATGCGCTCTCGCCACGGTGTGGTCGAGGTCGGCATACTTGGCGCGGCGCGAGCAGCCCGGGAAGCGGCACCGCCCGTCGCGAGTGCGCACGAACCCATCGAGGTCGGCCGGCGCGCGGTAGTGCTCGCGCCCGTAGCTGAGCGCTGTGCCGATCTCGGGATGCACGAGGATGCGCCGCATCGAGGGTGCGTGCGCCGCAAGCAGGCGAGCGGTGTCGGAGTCGATGGGGCCGTAGCCCTCGAGGTCGGCCGGCTCGTCGTCGAGGCCGAGCAGCGTGAGCACCGGCACGGTGACATTGATGCACGGCCGTACGGCTCCGGTCGAGCCCGCCATACCCCAACGCGTGCGGTCATCGTCGGCAAGCACACCGCCGAGCAGCAGGTCGGCCGCGAGGTCGGCGGCACGCTGTGCAGGAGTGCGGGGGTCGTCGGATGACTCACGCGCGGCCAGCACGGTGAGGCGAGCGTCGATGGCGACTGCGCGCTCGGCCTCGACGTAGAGGCCGAACCAGGCCATTCCGTCGGGTGCTGGATCGACGCAGACGCGTCGCTCGGCCACGGCGCGAGCGTGCCGGTCGATGAGGGGCTCGGGATGCATGCGCTCGCGCACTCGGCGCATGCGGCGACGAAGATCGGCGTTCGTCGAGACGATGCCGAGCGCCATCGCGTCGGACGCCGCCTCGAGTGCGACCTCTTCGACGGCGTCGGCGACCTCGGCCGGCACGCCCTGCGTGAGTTCGAGCACCGACCGCACCTGCATGAGGGCAAGCTCGCCGGCCTCGAGCGCGTCGAGCGTCGCGCTGCGTGCCCCGGTCAACCGATCGGCCTCGCCGATCAATCGCGACGCGGATGCCTCGTGCTGACCGATCGTGGTCGCGACCTCGGCGACGAATGAACGGGTGGCCATGTCGCGCTCGCTCGGGGTGCTCGTCGCCGTGACGCCCTCCACCACAGCCGCGAGCGCGGACGCGCGTTGAATGCAACGGTACTGCTCGGCGTGAAGCCGACGGATGGCCCGCTCGTGGTCGGAGATTGCCGTCAGCTCACGCTCGAGCGCCACGCGTGGGGTGGCGTCGGGGTTGGCTGACATGGGTCAATCCAAGCAGGACCCTCCGAC
>JALYWB010000018.1 GCA_030852935.1 Actinomycetota bacterium
GATCACGCGAGCGACGTCGACCGACTCGACCGCGTCGCCCTCTCGGCTGCACGGATTCTCGGCCGGTACGTCGACTCCAACCAGACCATCGGCGTCGCGTGGGGATCGACGATGAGCGCGATGAGCCGCCATCTCATACCGAAGGGCATCCACAACACCGAGATCGTGCAGCTCAACGGTGCGGGCAACCTCCGCACCACCGGGATCCTGTACGCGAGCGAGTTGCTGCGCCGCTTCGGCGACGCGTTCGGGGCCCGCGTGCAGCAGTTCCCGGTGCCGGCGTTCTTCGATGACCCGGCGACCAAGCGCGCGTTCTGGAAGGAGCGCAGCACCCGGCGTCTCCTCGACCTGCAGGCGAGGCTCGATGTCGCCCTGTTCGGCGTCGGCTCTCCATTCGCCGAGGTGCCGAGCCACGTGTACCAGGGCGGCTACCTCGAGCGAGCCGATTACGACAGCCTCAGCCGCGACGGCGCGGTCGGCGACGTCGCCACGGTCTTCTACCGGGCCGACGGCTCGACCGACGGCATCGCGCTGAACGAACGTGCGACCGGACCCGACTTCGCGGTGCTGCGTCGCGCACCGCGGCGCATCTGCGTGGTTTCGGGCCGGGCGAAGCTCGCGAGCCTCCGTGGCGCGCTCGCCGCCGGTCTCATCACCGATCTCATCGTCGACGAGGGTACGGCCCGCGCACTCATCGAGGCGGATGCGGGACACGCCCAGCTGCGATGAAATCGTGACCGGACGAGCCGGTTCCGGCCGGTAGCGTGATGCTGGCGGTCGCCTGCACGGTCGCGAGAGAACCTGAACGGCCGCACGAGAAGAGGACCGATGCACCCGGCCCACGCACCCGAGCACCACGGGCCCGAGCAGCACGGGCCCGAGCACCACGGGCCCGAGCACCACGAGCCCGAGCACCACGAGCCCGAGCACCACGAGCCCGGGCACCACGAGCACCCTGCGACAGCCGGCGCCGCACCCGAAGGTCCGCGAGACGAGTCGACCCAGCGGGCGGCTCGCCGCCGGAGCGGCCTCGTCGCGGTCGTCGCGATCGCGGGCCTGTTCACGGTCGGGGCAGCCGGCCACCACGTCGTCGCCACGTCGGCGCACGCACAGGTCTGGCCTGCATGGACGGCGGCCGACGCGCGCTTCGACGAGGCGGCCACCGACTACGAGGGCACCGCCGACCGCGGTGCCTCCGCCGTGGCGCGGGCCGAGTACCTCCTCGATATTGCGACCGGCGACCTGGTGCGACCCGAGGACCGGGCCGCCCTCGAAGAGCGCGTCGGGCTGGCCGAGGAGGTGCTGGCCGAGTCGCCCGCCGCGCCGAACGGGATCGTGGAGCTCGGCGACCCGGCATCGCCGGCGCCGGCCTGGGAGCGCTACGCCGACCTCGGCCGTCTCGTCGAACTCATTCCGTCACGCATCGAGGCCGCCGAGCGATTCGATGCGGCGGCAGACCGGGTCGCGAACGGTACCAGGGCGATCTCCGAGGCATCGCAGGCGCTGCTCGCCAACACGGAGGAACTCGCGGTCGCGGCCCTCGAAGCAAGCCCGTCGGCGACCTATCGCTTCCGGCATGCGGCCGAGCGCGCCCTCGACGGCATCCGGCACTCCCCCGACATCTCGTCGGGCGACGCCGATCGCTTCACCGCGCTCGCCACCGCGATCGCCGACGTCCGCGCCTCGCACGCGGCGGAGGAGGAGCACCGGGCGGCGCAGCCGGTGCGTGCCGAGATCGAGGGCTTCGCGCGATCGGTCGCGTCGGGCGTCCAACTCGAGTTCGCATGGGCGTACGAGGTGGCCGGCCTGCCCAGCGACGGCTGGTACGCGGGCACCGCCGAATTCAAGGGTGACGGCGTCGGCTGGGGCCTCATCACGCTGAGCGAGAGCATCGAGTGGGAGTGGTCCGCCGACGAGAACACGAAGGCGGTCGTCGTGCACGAGGTCGGTCACACCCAGGTGCTTCGCGAGGCATGCCACGAGATCTTTGCGGCCGAGCCCTTCAGCGGCGACCACGAGATGTGGGCGACCGCGTGGGCGATCGGCATGGGGTACGACCTCCCCGGTGCCGGGGTCGAGGCGTACGGACGGCCGAGCGACGCGCAGATCGCCGCTGCGGCGCAGTGCCGCTGAACGGCAGCGGGCGGGTACCGGGTTTCGAGACGCGTCGGGCTTCGCGCGGCGCTCCTCAACCCGCGGGACACGGCGGGAATACCCCGCGCGCTCGCGCGTTGTCCTAGAATCGACACAGAAACGTGCTCCGGGGTCGGTGTAAGTCCGAACCGGCGGTGATAGTCCGCGAACTGCGAGCGCGAGGTCGAGAGGCCTCGGGTGAGCGGTTGAACCGGTGGAAATCCGGTACCGACGGTGAAAGTCCGGATGGGAGGCGGCACGTGTCGGCTGCGCTACGCGTGGTCGACGCCGAGGTGGTCGACACCACGGCATCGCCGAGCATCCCCGGGGCCTGAAGACAGGACCAGGATGACGACGGGCGAACCGAGCATGGCGGATGCCGCGGCGATGCGCCGCGCGCTCGAGCTGGCCACCCGTGGCCCGTCGAGGGGCGTCAACCCGCGCGTCGGCTGCGTCATCCTCTCCGCCCACGGCGAGGTGCTCGCCGAGGGGTGGCATCGTGGTGCCGGTACCGCCCACGCCGAGGTCGACGCGCTCTCCCGGCTCGCACCGGGCGCGGCGCAGGGCGCGACCGCCGTGGTCACGCTCGAACCCTGTAACCACACCGGGCGCACGGGGCCGTGCGCCATCGCCCTCATCGAGGCCGGCATCTCTCGCGTCGTCTACGCCGTCGCCGACCCGGGCGACCACTCGGCGGGCGGCGCCGATCGACTCCGCTCGGCCGGCGTCGACGTCACCGGCGGGGTGCTCGTCGACGAGGTCGAGGCCATGCTCGACGACTGGCTGTTCGCCGCGGCGAACCGCAGGCCTCATGTCACCGTGAAGTGGGCCTCGAGCCTCGACGGGCGCGCCGCCGCGGCCGACGGCTCCAGCCGCTGGATCACCGGAGACACCGCCCGCGCCGACGTGCACCGCCGCCGCGCCGCGGCCGACGCGATCGCCGTCGGCACCGGCACCGTCGTTGCCGACGACCCCTCGCTCACGGCGCGGGCAGCGAGCGGTGAGCTCCTGGAGGCACAGCCCGTGCCCGTCGTCTTCGGGCGACGCCCCGTCCCGACGGATGCCGCGATCACCCGCCACCCGAACGCGCTCGTGCAACTCGACGGCGCCGACCTCGCGGGCGACCTGCGCGAGCTGCAACGACGCGGCATCCGCTCGCTCCTCGTCGAGGGCGGCCCGACACTCGCCAGCGCCTTCCTCGCAGCGGGGCTCGCCGACGAACTGCTCGTCTACCTCGCCCCCGCGCTCCTCGGCGGCCCACGACTCGCCGTCGGCGATCTCGGCGTCGGCAGTATCGAGGGCGCCCACAGGTTCGAATTCGCCGCGATCGAGCGGCTCGGCGACGACGTGCTGCTCGTCGCGCACCCCGTCTCGAGGCGCAGTTCGCCCACCTCGACCAGCGTCAACGAAGGGAACTGACATGTTCACCGGAATCATCGAGGAGCTCGGCACCGTCGCACGTGTCGAACGGAACGCGGATGCCGCGCGCCTCACCGTGCGCGGCCCGGTCGCGGTGCAGGGCGTGCGCCATGGCGACTCCATTTCGGTCTCGGGCGTCTGCCTGACCGTCGTCGACTTCGACGACGAGACGTTCACGGCCGACGTGATGGCACAGACCCTCGCGATGTCGACGCTCGACGGCGCTCGCGAGGGGCTCGGGGTGAACCTCGAACGTGCCGCACTCGTCGGCGACCGACTGGGCGGACACATCGTGCAGGGTCACATCGACGGCACGGCGCGGGTGCTCGAGATCCGTCCCGGAGAGGCCTGGCGCGTCATCCGCTTCTCGCTCGACGAGGCGCACGCGCCGCTCGTCGTCGACAAGGGCTCGATCGCGGTCGACGGTGTCTCGCTCACCGTCAGCGACCTCGGCGACGAGCCCGACGGCTCGTGGTTCGAGGTGTCGCTGATTCCCGAGACCCTGACCGCAACGACCCTCGGCCAACGTCAGGTGGGCGACCTCGTGAACATCGAGACCGACATCGTCGCCAGGCACGTCGAACGGATGCTGCGACTCGACGCGCATCGTTCGCTGCCGTCGTCGCTCGCCGAGCCTGTGGGTGCACGCCCCTCGTCGAGCACGACACGCTCTTCGTTCGCTGAGCCGGTCGAAGCGACCCCTTCGACGAGCTCAGGGACCACAACGGAAGGAAGCCCCTCATGAGCCTCGCCACCATCCCCGAGGTGCTCGACGCCCTGCGCGCCGGCAAGCCCGTCATCGTCGCCGACGACGAAGCCAGGGAGAACGAGGGCGACGCGATCATGGCGGCCGAGTTCGCGACGCAGGAGTGGGTCGCGTGGATGGTGCGCCACACGAGCGGATACCTCTGCGCCCCGATGCCCAACGCGGTCGCCGACCGGCTCGAGCTGCCGCTGATGACCGAGCGCAACGAGGATGTGCGCGGTACGGCGTACACGATCTCGGTCGACGCGTCCGACCGCACGTCGACCGGCATCAGCGCCGCCGACCGCGCGCACACCCTGAGGGTGCTCGCAGATCCGGCCGCGACGCCCGACCGGCTCATCCGGCCGGGGCACATCTTGCCGCTGCGGGCGGTCGAGGGCGGGGTGCGCGAGCGCGCCGGCCACACCGAGGCGGCGGTCGATCTCATGCTGCTTGCGGGCCTCTCCCCCGTCGCCGTGATCGGCGAGGTGGTCGAGGATGACGGCGAGATGACCCGCCTGCCGGGTCTCATCGAGCTGGGCGCACGCGACGGCCTGCCGGTCACCACCGTGGCCGCACTGATCGAGTGGATGAACGAGTGGCGCCCCGGTCCGGGCCTTTCCGGCGCCGGCGCACCGGAGGCCGTGCCGGAATCGTCGCGCGTCGCCTTCGAGGTCGAGACTGCGTTGCCGACCGAGCGCGGCGTGTTCCGCGTGCGCGCCTACCGCGACCGCAGCACCGGCGCCGATCATGTGGCGATCATCGCGGGCGACCCGGCGAACGACGCCGAGGGTGCGTACGTGCGGGTGCACTCCGAGTGCCTCACCGGCGAGGCGTTCGGCTCGCTGAAGTGCGAGTGCGGTCCGCAGCTCGACGCCGCGCTCGATGCCATCCAGGAACACGGCGGCGTCGTGGTCTACCTGCGCGGCCACGAAGGACGCGGCATCGGGCTCATCAACAAGCTGCGCGCCTACCACCTGCAGGAGGGCGGCCTCGACACCCTCGACGCCAACGTCGCGCTCGGGCTGCCGATCGATGCCCGCGACTACGGCGCGTCCTCGGCGATCCTCACCGACCTCGGCATCGACACCGTGCGCCTGCTCACGAACAACCCCGAGAAGGTGCGCCAGCTCGAACTGCACGGCATCCGGGTGCTCGAGCGGGTACCGCTCGTCGTCGGTGTCGGCCCGGGCAATACCGGGTACCTCAACACGAAGCGCCACCGCATGGGGCACGCGATCGACGACGAACAGCTGACGGATGTCGCAGCTGAGACCCTGTTGGAAGGACACGCATCATGAGCGGCAAAGGCTCCCCCCAGTCCCTGAGTTCGGCCGGGCCCCTGAGGCTGTCGGACGGCGACGGCACCGGGCTCCGGGTCGTGATCGTCGCCGGAACCTGGCATCAGGAGATCTCGGACGGCCTGATCGCGGGCGCGACCCGCGCGCTCGAGGCATCCGGTGCCTCGTTCGACCTCGTACGCGTGCCAGGCAGCTTCGAGCTGCCGGTCGTGTCGAAGGCGGCCCTCGAGGCCGGCGCCGACGCGGTCGTGGCGCTCGGCGTGATCATCCGTGGTGGCACGCCGCACTTCGAGTACGTCTCTGCGGCGGCCACCGACGGGCTCACGCGCGTCGCGCTCGACACCGGCAAGCCGGTCGGCTTCGGCGTGCTCACCCTCGACGACGAACAACAGGGACTCGACCGGGCGGGCCTTCCCGGCTCGAAGGAAGACAAGGGACGCGAGGCGGCCGAGGCGGCCATCGCCACCGCGCGCGTCCTGCGCGCCGTGGCGTCGGTCGAGTAGCGCCGCAAAGGTATTCAAGCGACGGACAGCCCACTGATGTCTGAACGCCCGCCGTGGCCGCTCGACACGGGCGCGTGCGACTCCTAGTGTCGGCGTCATGGACATCCTCCGCGTCATCCTGCTCATCCTGCACTTCGTCGGACTCTCCATGCTGTTCGGCGGGTTCCTCGTCCAGCTGAAACCGATCGCCCAGGGCAAGGGCAAGGTCCTGCGGCCGATGATCGATGGCGCCCTCACCCAGCTCGTCACGGGCCTGCTGCTCGTCGCCACCATCCAGATGGGCGACCTGTTCGAGCTCGACAACTGGAAGCTCGTCGTGAAGCTCGTGATCGCCACCGTGATCACCCTGCTCGTCTTCTTCTACCGCAAGCAGGATCCGGCACCGTCGTGGCTGCTCTGGCTCGTCGGCGGATTGACCCTCGCGAACGTCGTGGTCGCCGTCGCCTGGCGCTGATCCTCCTGCGATCTGCGGATGCCGCGGCATCCGCCCGGCTCATGCAGCGTGCCTGCGCCACTGTCGCGCGTCGATGGCCGGGCGTACCATGGCGCGGAGAAGGGCCGCCGAATCATGCGCCGGCACCACCGGCGCTCGGCCGCACGCGATGGGGGAGCCGCAGATGAACATGACGATGGACATGATGAAGGGGGCCATGTCTTCGACGGACATGCCGATGAAGGACCTGGACCCGGCGTTGATGCAGGAGTGCATCGAGGCCGTCGTGGCGTGCTCGCAGGCGTGCATCATGTGCGCTGACGCCGACGCGGCCGATGGGATGGCCCGATGCGCCGCGATGTGCGCCAACTGCGCCGACGTGTGCGACGCGATGACGCGGATGAAACTCCGAGTCAACGGCTGGGACATGCAGGTCTTCGGCTCCATGATGCAGACGACCGTGGAGATGTGCCGTGCCTGCTCGGCCGAGTGCATGAAGCACGCCGAGATGAGCGAGCACTGCCGGATGTGCGCGATGGCGTGCGATCAGGCGGTCATCGCGCTGGAGAAGATGATGAACGCCATGCGCG